>NZ_CM001773.1:1916783-2248460 GCF_000314895.2 Providencia sneebia DSM 19967
AAATAAAAAGCCATTATAAAAATATTCATCGGCAAAGAATGCCTTATTTTTTTATCTATTAATTAGTGTTTGGCTATATTTTTATTTAATTTAGATTACAAATTTAAATTTCAATAAGCAATGAAAATTTAGTAAATCTTTTTTAGATAATATAAATGAGCAGCGTGAAGAGAAAAATAGAGCGTATAGAATTGTCGATTTATCTAAATCGTCAGTTAAAAACGGATATGTTGCTAATTGTAATGTTATATTTTGATTGTTGTTTATTGATTGTTTTAATGTATCTATATGAAATATATAAATAATGTAATTTTAACAAGGAAACAAAATAATTTATTTCGTTGCCTTGTCTTGGACACTAATTTACTTGACCCATTTTATAAAATCAAATCAGCCAGAAGGGCGAAGCAGCAGAATTTACCAAAAAAACAACTCAAATTATGGGTGTAAAATTCCACTCCATTTAGGAGTTATAAGGCTTGCAAGCCATTTAACAATAAAGATAGTCTAATATGGATGGTTAATTATTCTTTTGATAGTAACCACCGTGTCTAAAATAAGTATTTTGTTCTGTAATTAACAAATATTCATAATTATTGGTCTTGATGCACAGAAATGCAACGAAATAAATTATTTTGTTGCATTTTTAGAGTAAAAAATAAACTTAATCAGAGGTRTTAATATGGCTGAATTTTGTTTAGAGAAACGCCCCGATTTAGAGATGAAAACTATCTTYACAAAAGCWGTTGGGCAAGAAATATATCGTATYCGTCGAAGCCAAGGGTTAACRGGTAARGATTTRGCGCAAAAATTGAATGTTTCTCAGCAACAAGTTTCGCGTTATGAATGTGGCGTWTGYCAYATTACGATTGATAACYTRATTTTAATGCTCAGYGTRTTAAATATTTCATTAGATACTTTTTTTAAACAMGTTTATTTAAATGTATTTAGYGGTCAAGAAGAAATTGAAATACAGGGTTGTAATMGTCTTCTTGTATTTARACATTATGAAGAAMAACCTTTGAAAGGTAATTCATTTACMGATTAATAAATTTATTTTTAATTTAAATTGTCTTTTATTAAATAAAGACAATATCTTCCTGCACGGGATCAGGGGGATGTTTTCTTTATTTTAAATAAAGATATTTATCCATAAATGTAGTGAATGTACACGAGCATTTATTTTATTTAAACGACATGACTTTAATTACAGAGACTAATTATGAAAAAGATTATTTTAGCAACCCTGATTTCTGGCGCAATGAGTGCATCCGCTTTAGCTGTTGATGCAGGTCAAGGGACAGTCACGTTTGAAGGTTCAATCATCGAAGCCGCATGCGGTATCGCACCGGAATCCACTGACCAAACCGTGAACTTGGGTCAAGTCGCGTCTGCACAGTTGGCTGGTGGTGGTATGTCACGCCCTGTGAATTTCACTATCGAATTGGTGGATTGCGATACCAGCATCAGTGATACCGYGGAAGTGACCTTCACCGGGGGGATTAACCCGAATCTCGCCGATTCATTGGCGATTCAAGGGACGGCATCGGGTGCGGGYGTGGTGATTACCGGCTTAGATGCTGTGCCTGTGAAATTGGATGGCTCTRMGTCAGCAGGCYCTATCGCGTTACAAGATGGTGATAATTCCCTGCTGTTCTCWGCTTATCTGAAAGGGGATAGCACCACTATCGTTCCGGGCTTCTTTACAGCACTGACCAACTTCACCATGCAGTATAACTAATTTGTTTTTATTGGGCTAATCAAGGGGGCAATACAGTGAAACCGACAGGGCTAAAAAAAGGATGGTTTTTTCTTTCGGGCTGTATTGCCTTCTCTTGTGCTCATGCGGCGCCGCAGGGCGYCGGCACGGTRACMATGAATGGYGAAATTACGGATGCGGCCTGCACGATAGCGATGGAGTCTCGCGACCAAGTGATTGACATGGGCGTGTTRCCGATTGGCWCGATACGGCAAATCGGTGAAGGCCCTGTACGCGATGTCGATATCTATTTGGTGAACTGTGATTTAGTCAAAGCGAGTGATCCCACTCAAACCTGGCAGACCTTGCGGATGACGTTTGATGGACCGGCGGACAATGGGTTGTTTCGTGTTTTTGGCGAAGCTCGCGGGGTGGGGTTACACCTGCAAGACAGCGATCAGCGTCCGGTGATAACCGCCAATGCCAGTTATCAACATAACCAATACAGTGCCTATGGGTTACCGTCAGTGTGATGCTCAATGCCTCGCTTGCGCAAGCCGTCCCGGTGACCTTTGGTGGGACACTGATTGGTAATCCGCCGTGTGATATTACTGGGGATGATGACCCGGTTTCAGTGGAATTTGGGGAAGTGGGGATTTCGCGCATTGATGGCGTGAATTATGCCCAACCGTTTACCCTCACGGTCACGTGCGGGGCGGATTTAGGCAACAATGTGGCGCTATTTATGGGGTATGACGGGATGAATGCGGATTTTGATGACAGGGCTTTGCAGACCAGCCGACAGGGATTAGGCATTTTGTTGTCGTATGATGGCACGGTGATCAAACCGGATAATGGCGATATTCCTGTCACGATGTCCAGCCATGGGGTGATGACCCTCCCGTTAGTGCCGGTGCCGGTAAAAGACAGTAACCCGGCATTGGTGCTGTTTGAAGGGCCATTTACTGCGACGGGCACCGTCGAAATACGTTACCCGTAGAAAGGGGAAATCGATGAAAACACACTATTATGTTCGTCATCTCGCAGCGGTATTGGCGTGGAGTATGGCGGTGATGAGTCCTTCCGTGATGGCAGAGAGTTCAACACGCATTAACTACAGCGGCACATTGATCGCCTTGCCGTGCACCATCGTGCCGGGCATGGAAAATTTGTACGTGGATATGGGGATCACGGCCACGAAATCGTTGTACCGTTTTAACCGCACGGCGGGAAAAGTGATTGAGTTTTATTTGGAAGATTGTGATACCTCGTTAGGCAATGCAATAACCGCCACCTTTACCGGACCGATGACGTCGGAAGGGCTCTTGCAATTTAGCCCCAGCAGTGAAGCCAAAGGTGCGGGGATAGGGTTGGAGTATTTGGATGGCCGTCCTATTCCGATTAATGATGGGACGGTCTATAAAGTGCCGATCCAAGATGGGGATATGACCATTCGGATGAAGGCGTATGTGCAAGGCGAAGCAAGTGCACTGGCGAATAAAACCTTAGTCCCCGGTTATTTTAATGCGGTGCTGACGTATACGATGAGTTATGAGTAATAACAAATATTTCGTCTATCAAAAGAATAACAGAATATTATCAGCCTATGAATTGTATTCTATAAATAGTGTTGGTGATAAAAAAACATTAGATACTTCTATATAGAATAATACTTAGAATTGATTTATTTATAGGATAGGAATATGAGATTAAATTTATTTATATTATTTCTTGTTTCTTCACCTTTATATGCAGATATTTACTTAAGTGAAACTAGAGTATATAACTTGGTAACAGGAGAGGCAAGGTTAGTTTCTGGAATTAATGTTGATGGAGATTCTGCTGGATTTATTGTTCAGGATGCTAATCAAGAATGGCTAGGAACTGGACCTGATGGTAAAACGTATAGAGTATTTACACTAAAATATAGTTTTTCTGGACAAATCACATTAACTGTTGATGAATCTTTTTATAGTAATATTGGTAATTGTGAATTTAATGGTGAAGGAGACCAAAAACAGTTATATGTTGGTTGGACAGTAATGCAACCTGGCATTTCAGGCACTATTTATTCTAGTGCTGGGGCATTATATTCATCTGGCTTTTCTCAAGGAGTTGGTGTTCAAAGTCGATGGCGAGGAATTCCTGTAGGCCAGCCTACATTTACAGCAACATTTAATAATTCTAGCCAATCCGCAGACGTATATATAACTAATGGGCCTCAGGGTATATACACAATGCCGGGTGGTAAAATGGTTTATGTGCATACTGATGGAGAACGGCCTAATGCTTTACCCTATGCTGATATTTATGGGTTGTCATGCGGTGCTGTTTTAGGGGTAGGAGAATCGATTCCTACTGAACCAATAGAACCGCCAGCACCTGATATTGTTTGTGATTTTTCTACTGGTGGTGATATTGATTTAGGTGTTGTTGATATCACTTCAGCAAGCAATCGTTATGCTTCAACCTATCTTTATACCCAATGTACGGATGATGCAACAGTCACAGCAACAATACAAAAATCGGGCGGTGGAAATAATCTTTTGCAAATGGGTGGGTTAAATTTACGGGTTATTTTTGATAATAGCTCAGATAAGAAAACTTATTCGGCGAATACTAGTCAGAACTCACAAATTATTTGGGGACAAGTTACAAGTGTAGGAACATTAACACCCGGCGATTACTCTCAATCTATGGTAGTTTATTTAAATTATGAATAGTAGAGAGTATTTATTAAAATAAATATGAATTAAATTCGTTAAATATTGCTATTTATTTTACATTGAAAAAATATATCTATTTTTAATTATTGTTTCATTGAAAATTAATTTTTGTTTATTATTTTTACTTTGTTATTCATTTTTATAAATGAAGAGTTCTTATTATTCTATTTATATGAGGTTATTATTATGTTTAAGAAATCACTAATCTAACCGTTATCAATCGGTGGGAGGACTCCTCTCCCGCCAATGGGGTGAGCAAGGTCGGATTGGCAGTAATTTAGGGGTGCAATATTTCCACAGTGATGAAAACAAGGACAGCACAATGGAAGGCCAGTCTTAGTGCCGAGTTAAGTCCGCTCTCCTTGGGGGGCTCTAGTTTATACCAGACACGGGAATACCTGACATTGGAAGAGACCTTGCAAAAATCTAATACGGTGGCGAACAGTGATAGCGCGACTGCGCTGTGATGGTAAATAGTATTTTTATTTGCTTGTAAGGATAGTAACTCTGCTGATATAGATGGCGATTATGTTTGCGATGTAGGATCTTTATTCAACGTAATATTATATGATAGAAATGGAAATTTTAAATTTCCTTTTGGAACAAGAAATATTGAAATAACTATTTTGATTGAATTTAAATAGCCTTATAAAGATGAAATAATCTTAATAAGACGAAATGATGAAAAATTATAAGTAATGTAACTATTACTTAATATTCTTGATTGGATTTTGAAATTATTTGTAATTTTTTCAAAATACTATTTTTTAGCTTAAATAGATGATAGTATGGTTCTTTCTTTTTCAATCTATCTCTATAGAGATTTCTATTTTTTTGCATATGAATTCGTTCATTTTCTAAACTTGAAAACTCAGCATGTCCCGCAGCTTTTATAGGATTTGGATGAATACAATAAATTTTTGCAAAACCAAAAAAATTAAAAATAGACCACATATCTGCTTCATAGCGAATAGGATATAATTTTGATATTAAATTTTTAGCTGCTTTTGCATTAATAATATAAGCATGAGCAGCACTAGCATCTTTTATTCTATATATATTATTAGATAGTTTTTCGTTCTTTATAAATTTTTTAGCATTTGATAGTAGGTAGATATTCGGTTTTTGATTGTTATCAATGGCTTTAATTTCGTTAATAATTGTTTCAATATTACTAGGTAATATTGCATCATCTTCAAGGATCAGAGCAATATCTATCTTCTCATCTATTATTTTTTTATATACTTTTAAATGAGATAATGCACAACCGATCTCACCTTTAGTTAAATAAGAGTCTTTAAAATTTAAGGCAACCTTATTGATTTCATCACCTGAAAGTTTTCGGCCATCTATAGCTTCGATAAATTGATAATCTAGTTTTAAATTATTAAGCTGGTCTAGCATGAATTTTTTTCTATCATTACGTTCAGATAAATTAATAATAAAGGTATTCATGCATGTTCTCTCATATACATAGATGCTAGTTAATATCAATCACGGTTACTTATAAATTTAGAACTGAATAGATGATAACATAGATTTGACCTATGTATGAACTGGATGCATAAATTTAATCAATGGATTTGGTGAGATCTATTGTCAATATGAGATATGTTTATATTTAATAAACAGTTACGTGTAGATGATTTATATATGATATTGACTCTGGTAAGGTTTAGTGGGCTTGTGTGAGGAAAATAGATAAAAATTCCCCATCTTTCGATGGGGTCCATAAGGCAAATATAAATCACAAATTCTTCGTATGTGTTGTGATATATAATATTCTAAATTTTAGTTTGAATCTATGAGTTGTATCCTTAATAACGTCATAAACAGTAAGTAAAAGTTAAAAAAAGGTGAAAATTTTTATAATTATCAATCAATGTTACTTACTGTGCGAGTGTGGTCGATGTTGATAACGAGTATTTATAAATATAAATCTTCAGCTGCATTCGGCCAATCATTATGCATATGGTCGGTATAGAGTAAAAAACATTCGGCTATTGCTCTATTTAATACTTTATGATGAACAATATCACCTTCGGTTGATCGGACTTCCCAAATATCGTGATGATACAATTTTTTGGTTACCATTTCACAATCCCCCATTAAGCGGATAGCTTCTTCTGTATCTTTGATTAGATCAAATTTATCGTTCAATAAGTCATAGACTTCCATTTTTTCGACATCATAATTATACTCAGGACCACAACGACGAAATCCACAAGCAACATTAATTTGGAAATCAGTATAATGACTATATTTATTCATTAGGGGTTTGAAGTCCGATTTAACATACTCATTATATTGATTTTCATTAGCATTTATTTGGGCATTGCGCTTTTTTGCTCGAATATATGGCTCATCATCAAATTCTAATAAGGTTGTCGTCATTTCTAAGGTTTGTTTACTAGGATTAGTAAAAAAAGAATATAAAACTAGACCATAGTACTCACCTTGAGGTGTATAAACAGTTGTATTCTCTTCTATCTGGTATATATCATTAGGATTTAGACTTTCTTTATGTGAAAATTCTGCTCCTATACTTTCGGCTATTTTAATCATTTGTGCTGTTTTTAATTGTATTGAGGCCATAGATTAATTTCTCATTGGAATAAGTCACTAATTGATATTATACATCCTAAAGAATCACAATATCATTTAGTGTTTGGTAGAGTGAAAGGAAAAATTCATTTAGAGTACTTTAATAAGATAAATCCATAAAACAAAGATATAAATAACGAAAAAAGATGATAATATTTTAATCATCGTCCTTGTCTTTTAATGATGGATATTTTATTTTTAATGTAAATTCAATTTTGATGTTAAATAAAAATATCAGATGATGATGAGAAATTAAGAAAAAAAGCGACTATATAAGTCGCTTTATATAAATGTAGGTTACTAAAAGTCTAATTAGGAGAGATCTTGTCCATTTGAGGCAATAACTTTTTTATACCAATAGAAAGATTTCTTTTTATATCTATCGCCACTACCAACTAAGTTGTCATCAAGATCAACATAAATTAATCCATAGCGTTTTGACATTTCTCCTGTCGACATACTGACTAAATCAATGCATCCCCAAGGTGTGTACCCCATGAGGTCAACACCATCATCAATAGCATCTCCCATCGCCTCAATATGTTGTCTTAAATAGTTAATTCTGTAATCATCTTCTACGTAATGATTAGCATCTGGCTCATCAACTGCACCTAAACCATTTTCGACCACAAATAAAGGTAATTGGTATCTGTCATATAATTGATTAAGTGCCATTCTTAACCCTAGTGGATCAATCTCCCATCCCCAATCACTGGCTTGCAGGAATGGATTACGTGCACCACCGAATAAATTACCTCGTGCGCTTGTAACGTCTTTATCAGTAATATTAACAGTTGATGACATGTAATAACTAAACCCGATGTAATCTACGGTATTTTCTTTAATTATCGTCAAGTCATCAGGTTGAATATCTAAAGTTATATCTAATTGTTTCCATATATGTTTGGCATAATATGGATATTCACCTTTGGCTTGCACATCTGCACAGTAAAAATTAAAAGACTGAGATTCTTTAAATGCAGAAAATTGGTTAATTGGATTACAATCATAGGCATAAGTAGTGGCATAAAGGATCATACAACCAATTTGTATATCAGAGCGTAATTCATGAGCGACCTTAACGACCATACTGCTAGCAACAAATTGGTTATGCCAACTTTGTAATTTAGCTTGAGCATCCAAAGCTCCTGTTTTAATAATTAAGCCCTGACTCATTATTGGGAAATGTGCCGCACTATTAATTTCATTAAATGTCATCCAATATTTAACTTTATGGCTAAATCGTTCTAGGACTGTGCGCGAAAACTTAGTAAATAAATCAATTAAAGCACGATTTTTCCAACCGCCATATTCTGTGGCCAAATGCAGTGGCATCTCATAATGGGAAATAGTAATAACTGGTTCTATACCATGGGAAATACAGCAATCTATTACTTGGTTATAATGTTCTAACCCTGCTTCATTTGGTTCTGATTCAACACCATTTGGAAAGATACGCGTCCATGCAATAGAAAAGCGATAACATTTAAATCCCATCTGTGCGAATAGGGCAATATCTTCACGAAAACGATGATAATGGTCGATAGCGTTATGATTAGGATAAGTATATTTATTTGGTTCAATAGAGAAATCAAATTGTTCTGATACAACAATATTTAAGCGTTGTTTACCACCAGGAATAGCATCAACAATAGATAATCCTTTGCCATCTTGATCAAATGCGCCTTCTACTTGGTTAGCAGCGGTTGCGCCGCCCCATAAAAAACCTTCTGGAAATTGATATTTCATTTTAATCATCTCTATAAAGTATTAAATGTTATTTACATTAAATAATATTTAAAATTGCGACTTATTCCCTATTACCACCAGACTTCAGCTTGTACGCCAAGAGAAAATTGATCTTCTTTTTCATTTGGGAACTGATAATGCGATAATTGGTTGTCTAGGATATTTATCCACGTTCCATAAAAGCGAATTTCAGGGCGAGAAGTGAGTAAGCTAGTATCAACTTTTATAGCGTGGTACAAGGTGGCTTTCCATGCAGACTCAGTTTTTTTCTGATTATTTGTGTCGGTATTATTTTGTTTAAACCAACCCAGTTCTACACCGGTTTGATTATATTGATCCCAAATCCAAGCAGGGCGGACAACCGTTCGTAAGCTATCAAAGTTAGTATTTTTTCCTGTCTCATAACTATAGATATTATGGCCTTTTGAATAAACTAAGGCATTAGCTATAACAATATTATCGAAAGGATACATTTCACCTTGTGATATTAAGCGCCAAGCAGTCCCGTTCGTATGGTATCCATAATAATTGCGCCCATTTGCCATTGAATTGCTCGCACCAGAAAAGTTAGCAAAGCTGCTGGCATAAGAATTATTAGCGACTTGTAAGGTAAATTCATTAAAACCATTTTGTGATAAATCTTGATGAATAATAGCTGTGGTCATCCAACTGTTTTTAACACGAAAATATTTATCTTGTTCTCTATCAATTTTTTGATGAGAGGTTTCATTGGGTTGAGCATATTTTGCCATTGCAGAAAAATGCGCATTTTCCCATAACGGTATTTCTCGGTAACGTACATCAATTGAATTGGTATTCACTTTTGTTGATGACTTAGTATTCACACCAAAGTCGCTGTTTTTATCAATACCGTAAACATTAACATCATTGCGGCTTAAAGATATATCAACCAATCCTGGACCTATTTGCAAATTTTCTAGACCAATTGCACCGGCAACATCTGTTGTTGTAGTTTTCCAATCTAACATTTGAATTTCATATTCAGGGAGTTTGTTTTTACCTACCCAAAAATCTGCTTCTGGAGCAAAGGATAAAAAACCTCGTGTATTTAAATATAATTCATTAAATTGTAAAATATTTTCATTATTCGTATCACCAAACCATGCATCATTATATTGTTGACCAACATTACCATCAAAATTAACAACAGCATGTGCTTGTTTACCATTTTGATTATAAACTCGTTGGGATAATGTTAAATCAAACCACCCGGAATGTTCATTACCAAAACGACCAAGCGACCCTGCAGCATAACCATCAGCACTACCTTGATTAGTTGCTGCCCAACCAGCCCGCAAATAGCCAGTATAGGAAAACCCAATATCATCCTTAATAAATTTACTTAAGTCTCTCATGGAAATATGAGCTGTATTAGCATTATTATCCTGCACTGTAATTTGATTATTCGCGGATAATTCAAATGATTTATTTGATTTTTCTAATTCGAGCTGAGATGGTGAATTATTTTCTGGTGTAGCTAATTGAGAAGAATTTTTCTTCAATTTATTTATTTCTAACTTTGCAGATTCTAGTTCTTGCTGATTTTTTAGTAATGCTTTTTCTAATAACTCAATTCTTTGTTCTTGAGTTAATTGATTGGCATTAGAAAGTGCTGGAATTAAACTTAATGATATAAGTACTGCAATTGTCTTTTTATTATTATAGTGCATTTAAAACCTCACAATAATTTAAGGTCAAATGAATTTGCCATTCTTTATTTTAAATGGAGTTAATTGTTTGTTTTTAATTAAGCGAAAGTTAATTGAGCATAAAACTTTCGCCTATTTTTTGGTTTGATTATTAAGATAAATCAGCAACAGGGTAATGCTCAAATGCAGCATATTCTAAGAACTTAAAATGAGCTTGTTGTTTATGATACATGTGGTCAACACAAGCTATACCTACAAATGACCCTGTAAATTCACCATATCGACTATATTCGTCAGAAAATAGTGTAGTGTTATAATCTTCACCAATTTTTTGATAGTTAACATCATCAGTTGACCATTCAAAAAATAATGTTTTACCCTGTATATTTAATTTTAAATATACCTCATCATCAACATCATAAATTTCATTTAAATGATCTTCCTTCTTTAACCCGTTATCAATATGAATAATATAAAATACAGAAGTATTTTTATCTTCATCAAATGTTTTTTGTAAAAACAGATAATTCATATTGTCATAATAAAGGACTAATCCAGCACTATGTTGAAAAACTTCAGGGTTAAAATCTATTTTTGTGGTTATTGTGGCATGAACAGATGTTAATTTTCGTGCAATGAGACTAACTTTATTTTCTGAACAGAGAGATTCATGTCCTCGTAATGATAAATAGCCATTTTTTTCTGTTAGAGATGAGAATGTTTTATTATCAATCCTTGGAGTATACAAATTGATAGGTAATGAATCTCTATTGAAATCAATATGCTCAATTAATTGTTCATCTTCATTAATAGGCTCATCAGAACATATAGCAACATATTGTTTAGCAAGATTCCCGCCACCTTTTAAACGCATCCAATTATCTTCAGTCCAATACATTTCTTGAATAGCAGACTCACGGCCTAATGTACAAGCAAGTTCTGGAACAAAAGGACGAGAACATAAATGTGTTAAAAATACGCGTCCATCATCGGTTTCAATATAGCTACCATGTCCTGATTTTTGAAGTACAGATTCTGGGTTAAAACATTCAATACGCAAATAGTCTTTATCGAAACTTGCTGCTGATTCTTGAACAATATTAACGGGTGTATCTAAGGTATCTGCTTTGACAGAAGTGAGAATTGGATTCTCAGGATCTTTTTCATATGGGCCTAAGATATTTTTAGCGCGTCCCATGGTGATGCAATGACCATAACCTGTACCGCCTTCGGCGCACATAATATAATAATATTCACCACGTTTGGTAATATGGGCACCTTCAGCACCAGTTCCATAAATCCCTTGCCAAATTCTTTTTGGGTAGCCAATAGTTGAATTTGTTTTCGGGTCGAATTCCACAACAGAAATAGCAAGTTGATGGTCATCGCGAGTTTCCCAATCAACAGCGACTATCCATTTTTTCCCATTATCATCATGAACAATAGAAGCATCATAACCTGCTGAATGTAAATAAACGGGTTCACTCCATGGGCCATTAATATCACTTGCTGTAATTAAATAATTATCGACATCAAAATAACGCCCATTCATAGAATTCATGATGCCATAAAGAACATAAAATTTTTGGTCTTGTTCACACCAAGTTAAACAAGGAGCCCAAATACCTTTAGCTGAACGTAATTTATTTAAACTTATAGTCTCAGCATCTTGTAATGCATGAGTATGAAGGGTCCAATTTTCTAAATCTGTAGAGTGATAAATGGGTATTCCAGGAAACCATTCAAAAGAGGACACAGCAATATAGTAGTCATCGCCACGGCGACAAATTGCTGGGTCAGCATTGAAACCTTTTAAAATCGGATTCTTAATCATAATATTGTTTTCTCCGGCTTAAACTTTATCTTACGCATCGGTATTGATAAATCTTAGTTAAATAAATTTTTGCTGTAATTGTGTAGTGAATTTATATTAAATAATGGATATCGCTATTTTACTTTTCTTATGAGCATAATTAATATTGCTCCTAAGATAGATAAGCAACCTGCAACAGGGAATAACAAGTTATAGCCATAAAAGCTAATGGCGGCAGCGGCAAATACAGGACCTAATATTTGTCCCACAGTATTTGATAAATTTAAAATGCCGAGATCTCTTGCTGCATGGGCAGGATTAGGTAAAACTGCAACATTAAGTGCCTGATCAACAGATTGGAATGCACCATAGCCCATACCTGCTAAAGCCGCATAGACTAATAATGTCCATGGTTCATGACTGATGAATGGGAAAAATAAGCCAATTGTTGTGATGATACAGGTAAAAACGACAGGTAATTTTATATAACCGATTTTATCTGCAATATAGCCTGCGCATGCTGCCATGATTAAGCCAGTTACCATCATAATGATCGAGATGACAGATAAATAATATTTAATATCATCACTACCCGATTTTAGCCCTGAGTAATCCGTTAAAATATATAATAGCAATCCAGATATGACAGATGTTCCCGTTACCATCAGTAATTTACCGATTAATGCCAGGTAGTAATCACGGCAATCGGTGACTGGTGGAATAAAGTTTTTAATTAATGAAGTAAAATCTAATGCGGTAGCTTCTAAACATTTTGACGATCCTTCTTTAATTAAAATACTGCATAATAATCCTGACAGTAGTGTCATCCCAGCCATCACATAAATACCAAAGCTGATATTATCGATAAAGTGGGCAGCAATAAAAGTACCGCCATATAAACCCACGGAGATCCCTACTGCATAGAAGGAAGAGATAACGCCACGATGACGGGGTGCTATTTTGTCAGCAATGATGGCAACCATAGGGGCGACAATGCAATTTAGGAATATCTGGTAGATTAACCAAATTATTAAAATTGAAGTTAATGTTTCTGCATAGCTTAAGCAAACCAGCATAGCGGATGCACCAACAGACCCAATAATTAGCCACGGTGTTCTGCGGCCAAGTGAGGAGCGTGTTATGTCTGACAATGCGCCCATAATGATATTTGCTAATGTTGCGACAATCATCGCTAAAGATGAAATAGTCGCTAATAATGTTGCTTTTTGGCTATCATCAATAATTGCAATACGAGCAGGTAATAATACGGTTAAGGTTCCTAAGTATCCGCTTAGCCATAAAAGAGCGCCGAGTGATAATGCAATACCGAGTTTAATCGGAACTTTTGGTTGTTCTATATCTGTTACCTGCATTGAAATATTTTTCATGGTGTTCCTTATATATTTATATACTGATTATTAAGGGAGCAGGTTGAGTATGCAACATAATATTATAATCGTTTTTATGAGTAGATTTGGCTAAATATTATAATGACAATATTATATTTTTACGGTTGTAGCTGCTTAGGTTTAATAATCATGTAGAGTACAGTAATTAATAATGCACAGATAATTGTCACTAGACCGCCTATTAATCCTGCCGTTATATAACCTGTACCAGTTAATGTTTCTGTTTGTAATAGTGATAATATGCCAAGAATACCGAATGAATAGATTTTCACTTGATACGCTCCGTAAGCTATTCCACCAATACTTGCAGATATACAGCCAATAATAAAAGGGAAGCGCAATGGCATATTTATTTTGTAAATTACAGGTTCAGTTAATCCAAATATTGCTGACAATATAGGATGTAAACCTATTTTTTGTTTTTTCGTTATTTTATTAATTAAGTAAACCCCGAGTGCTGCGCCAGCTTGTCCTAATACGGCAGGAATGAGTAATGGTAAAATAGTGTCATATCCACTAATTAATAAAGTGTTGAACATTAATGATGCTAACACCCAATGTATACCTGCTAATACAGCTAATTGCCATAATCCGGCAATGATAAAACAAACAATTATAGGTGACACTGAGAACAATTCATTATAATAGTAAGCAGCTGCATGGCTAAACCAGTATCCAAATGGGCCGATATAATAAATACAGAGTGGTACACAAATTACAAGAGTTATTAAAGGAATAATAATAAAGCTTATTGAATTGTTTATTAATTTCTTTAATGTCTTTTCAATTGTTGATGAAAATAACACACAAAAAACAGCTGGAAATAATGTGCTGGAGTAAGATGTTGAATTAATTAACTCATTAAAGATACTAATATTTACATTACTACTTGGCATAAAAAATAGGGCGGCTATTATTGTTAGCATTAAAGCACTAGATCCTCCAAATGCTAAGCTTGCAGTGTAGCCAATTAAAAATGGCAAGAAGAATATTGTTATATCATATAAATGATAAATTAACGAAATAGAAGGTGTATTGAGCGAAATAACATTAAAGATAATAGCAATTGTTAAAAGACCTTTTAACAATCCAACTGAAAGTAGTGGGCCGATAAGAGGTGTCATGGTTGCTGAAAATACGCTACAGGTATTTTTAAAAATAGTACTATAGTTTGTTGTATTATTAACTTTAGCCTGTTTATCAATAATTATTTCACTATTATCACTTAAGATTAATTTATTGACTGATTCATAGACTTTATTGACATGACTTCCAACAATAATTTGTAATTGAGAGCCACTAATAATTGCTCTAATTATACCATCTTCATTTTCAAGGTTAGAAATATCAACTTTAGATAGGTCATGTAAATTAATTCTTAACCTTGTGGCGCAATGGCTAAATTGTTCAATATTGCTTTTTCCTCCTATATTAGAAAGAATATTTTTAGCAAGACTGTTTGTATTCATTTTTCAACTATCCAAAATTATTGTTAATATTCTTTCTTGTAGATATGCTTGAAATTAATTATCAACCAAGTATGGCAACAGAATTTAGAATGAAAACAGTATAGAAAAAGCAAAAAAGGAATAGTATTACATTATATTATTTTGGAATTATGATTTTTTCTTTTTGTGGAGGAGGGCACAAAATACACTTTTATAAATTTATTTCTTGTTGGATAGAGTTTTTAACAATAAAAAAACTATTGATTATTTTTATTAATAATCAATAGATTGTGTAAGGTGTGTTATCTCTAACTAATACAAAAATAGCGGTTAGAACCTGTTTTAATATATTGTACTTGCGTATTTATCCCGATATTCTTTTGGCGTCATATTATATTCACTTTTCATAACAGAATAAAAATATTGCAATGAAGAAAATCCGCACATTTTAGCAATTTCATTAATTGATAATGAAGATGTTATTAATAAATGCTTCGCTTTTTCAAGCTTTTCTCTGTAAATAACCTGATGAATAGTTAAACCTAATTCATCTTTAAAACGTGTTTCTAAATTAGAGCGTGATAGTTTTACGGCATCTAAAACTTGTTCTACACGAATACCTGAACATGCATAATTACGAATAAAGTGCATGGCTTGGATCACCATTGGATCTTGTAAAGAAAGAAAGTCTGTTGAACGCCGAGCAATCACTTTTGCTGGTGGAACTAAAATGCGCTGGTATTTAATAGGTTCATTACCATCTAACATGCTATGCAATAATTTGGCTGCTTGATAACCAATTTGTCGAGTTCCTTGCATGACAGAAGATAAAGAAATTCGTGATAAATATCGAGTCATCTCTTCATTATCTATTCCAATGACACATAATGAATCAGGAATTGCAATATTAAGGTATTCGCAAACTTGTAATAAATGGCGAGCACGAGCATCCGTTACCGCAATAATACCTGTTTTTGCGGGAAGTTCTTGCACCCAATCAGCGAGACGATTTTGCGCATATTGCCAATTATCTGAAGTAATTTCTATTCCTTGATAGACGCTATAAGCATATTGTGCTTTATCCATTAATTTACGAAATTCATATTCTCGTTCGACTGCCCAACGTTTGCCGCTACTTGTAGGAAGGCCATAAAACGCGAAACGGTTAATTCCTTTTTCTTTTAAATGATTAAAAGCCGCTTCAATTAATGCTGCATTATCGGTTGCAATATAATTTACCTGTGGATAATCTTCAGGAAGGTGATACGAACCGCCAACGCCTATTACGGGTACCTGCGAAGATTGTAATAATTGTTCTATTTCTTTGTCATCGAAATCAGCAATTACCCCGTGGCTTAAGGTATGCATAATATTTTCTGGGCGGGAACGGAAATCTTCTTCGATAAAAATATCCCAATTATTTTGTGATGCTTGCAAATATTCGCCAACGCCTTCAACAACTTGTCTGTCATAAGCTTTATTAGCATTAAACAATAATGAAATACGATAGCGCTTTGTGTTCATTTTATATCACCCCAGAAAATAGCATTGTACCTAAGCATATCGTGATAAATTCTATTCTAAATATGATTTTTATAAAGATATTGATTAAGGATAGGTAAATATTAAAAATAAATAGGATAAAGAGTGTAATAGATTATTCGAAAAGAGACTCACTAAAATGCATTCAAATCTGATTTTAATCACAGCATTCACACAAAGTAGAGTTAAGTACTTTGCGGGAATGCATTAATAAATCTTATTGAGTAAATATTTTAGTTTGTTGATATAGCTCAGCAAATATTTTACGTTGATTAAGAAAATCATGATGTTTTTGTGGGGTTGGCTGATATTGCGCAATGATATTAGGTTGCGGTAATAATTCTTTTATATCAGTATTTGGCATCATAGCAACCCGAGCTAAACGAGCAGCACCTAATGCAGGCCCAACTTCTCCGCCATCACGATAGTCAATGGTGATCCCAATAATATCAGCTAATAATTGGCGCCAATATGGGCTGCGAGATCCACCGCCAATAAGGGTGATACTTGTCGGTTTTACTCCAGTTTCATGAAGTATATCAATTCCTTGTGCTAAGGCAAAACTTACACCTTCAACAACGGCTTTACATAAATCAGCGCGTTTATGTTGGTGAGTAAGCCCCCAAAAAGCACCTTTAGCATTAGGGTTATTGTGAGGTGTACGCTCTCCACTAAGATAAGGTAGAAACCATAATGGAGGTGTATCCGGCGAGCATGATTGAATTTCATCAAATAGTGCTTCAACTGAGGACAACCCCGTTAATGCAGCGACCCAATCAAGACAAGATGCAGCACTTAAAATTACAGACATTAAATGCCATTGATTTGGTAAAGCATGGCAAAAACTGTGTAATCCATTTTCTGGGGATGATAAATAACCGTCAGTAACAACAAAGTAAACACCAGATGTGCCAAGAGAAAGTAGGGCTTGTTGTGGATGGCACAAACCAACACCAATCGCTCCAGCGGCATTATCTCCAGCTCCTGCAACGATAGGTACGCGAGGAATATTCCATAAGTTAGCTAATGACTCATGCAGATAACCGGTGATTTGCGTGCCTTCATATAACTTAGGCATTTGTAAAAGAGTGAGGCCTGTTGCATCAAGCATGGTTTGTGACCAACAGCGATTTTTCACATCCAGCCATAATGTACCGGAAGCATCTGACATATCTGTCGCAAAATCACCCGTTAATTTCCAACGTAAATAATCTTTTGGTAATAATACTTTGGCTATTTTTTTGAAGATATCAGGTTCATGATTCTTAACCCATTGCAATTTTGGTGCCGTAAATCCAGGCATGAGTAAATTACCTGTTAATTCAAGATAATTTGGCACTATTTGAGCAAGTTCATGACATTCTGTTTCACAGCGCCCATCATTCCATAATATCGCGGGGCGTAACACGTTATTTTGTGCGTCTAATAATGTGGCACCATGCATTTGCCCCGATAAACCAATAGCTTGTAAGTTTTCTAATGGATGTTGTTCACTGAGTGATAAAATAGCTTGCTGTGTGGCTTGCCACCACTGTTCTGGATCTTGTTCGGACCAAAGAGGGAAGGGGCGAGAGACTGACAGTGGCACACTGCGTGTTGCCTCAACATGGCCTTGTTGATTGAGTAAAACAACTTTAACGCCAGATGTACCTAAATCGATACCAAGATACATATTATTTTCTCCCTACAATGGCAGATGTAATTTAGGTAAAAATCTGCAAAGAATTTACCCTTTAGAAAGTTTTATAAATTACTGCGGGCTGTTTTACCCGCAGCTTAATATAAATTAATTACCAGCAAATTTTATTAGCGATAAATAATATTATTCACTAAATTTTCAAGTTGTTCTTGATGACCACTTTGATGCTGCGGAGCGAGTTGATTAGCCGTTGCATATTGAGCAATTTGCTCTAATGTCATATTGCCACGCATAATTTGTTGACCAAATTCGCTGCTCCAACCAGTATAACGTTTAGCAATTAATTGAGAAAGTTGGTCATTTTCGATCATTTTAGCTGCAAATTTCAAAGATAATGCCATTGTATCCATTCCACCAATATGGGCATAGAATGGATCATATTTATCAGTACTTTGGCGACGTACTTTGGAGTCAAAATTTAAACCGCCAGTAGTAAAGCCGCCCGCTTTAAGAATTTCATACATAACTAAGGTATTTTCTTCCACACTATTTGGGAATTGGTCAGTATCCCAGCCAAGTTGCGCATCGCCACGGTTAGCATCAACCGATCCAAAAATACCTAAGGATATTGCTGTCGCAATTTCATGATGGAAGCTATGACCTGCAAGTGTGGCATGGTTACATTCAATGTTTACCTTGATTTCGTTCTCAAGACCAAATTGTTTGAGGAAACCATAAACGGTTGAAACGTCATAGTCATATTGGTGTTTGGTTGGTTCTTGCGGTTTTGGCTCAATTAATAATGCACCTTGGAAGCCTGATTTATATTTGTGCTCAACGACCATGCTCATAAATCGACCAAGTTGCTCACGTTCTTGGCGTAAATCCGTATTTAGTAATGTTTCATAACCTTCACGCCCACCCCATAAAACATAGTTTTCACCACCAAGTATTTTAGTACTATTCATTGCATGTACAACTTGGTTTGCTGCCCAAGCAAAGACTTCTGGGTTGGGATTGGTTGCAGCACCGGATGCATAACGAGGATTAGTAAAGCAATTAGCTGTGCCCCATAGCAAGCGTACCCCTGTTTCTTCCTGTTTTTCTAACAATGTATCAGTAATGATTGATAAATTTTCAATATATTCATTGATGCTGTTTCCTTGAGGTGCAATATCGGCATCATGGAAGCAGTAAAAAGGAACATTCATTTTACTGAAAAATTCAAAAGCAACATG
Source organism: Providencia sneebia DSM 19967 (assembly GCF_000314895.2). Lineage (GTDB taxonomy): Bacteria > Pseudomonadota > Gammaproteobacteria > Enterobacterales > Enterobacteriaceae > Providencia > Providencia sneebia. Next base: position 1,936,321 of record NZ_CM001773.1, read on the forward strand.
CGCTTTTTGTTTGGCAAGTTCAATTTCATTTTTAGGTTGTTGCCAAGGATAATTAAAAGCGCCTGATCCGAACATGTCAGAGCCATTCCAGCAGAATGTATGCCAATAGCAAATAGCAAAACGTAAGTGTTCTGCCATTGTTTTACCTAAAATCATTTCATTAGGATTATAGTGTTTAAATGCAAATGGGTTAGTACTATGACTACCTTCGTAACTAATTTTATCAACAAGATCATAATAAGAGTGAGGCATCATTGGCTCCTTGAATATAATAAACATGGCTATCTTGCTGATAAAAAAAATGAATAACAATTATGTTATTTTGTAGTTCTATTTAGATAATTATTAACTGTGCAGTAGATCGCATAAACAGGCTTGGTTTTAAATAAAAACACATAAGTTCTATGACCATTTGTTATCACAAGAAGATATGATACTTTTCATTTAAGAAAGTTTTGGTGTTGAAGAATATCACTATATAATTGCCATAATGTAGTGATACAAATAAGCTTATATTTAATTAAATTTATAAAAAATTAATCGGGAATAAAAATAAGTTAAAAATATAAATTAATTTGGCATCATGCATGATACTCGATGAGATTTTGAGTATCTTTGGGGAGTTAGCAACACGCAATAAAGTTATTACACAGTTTTACTCTTAATTTAATTAATTCAACATGAAGTTACAGCATATTGTTAGAGTATGAGTAATTTTATTTTATAAAACAATATATTATCCTCTTGAGTAGTGGCGCTATAAAAGACAAGGTTTTATTTTCACAAAAAATGTGCGTTATTTTAATTAGAAAGATGGCTTTACATTTATACAGTAGCTTCCTTAATGAAAATGGTCATAATTTTATGGTTACATGCTGTTTTTAAAGGGAGATCCCTGAAAAAGACATAAAACCTAAAGACATCAATCCAACTGTGATAAATGTAATACCAAGACCACGTAATCCTTTGGGAATATCGGAGTATTTCATTTTTTCACGTAACCCTGCTAATGCAAGAATGGCAAGCATCCAACCAAATCCGCATCCAGCACCATACACAATAGATTCGCTGAATGTGTAATTTCTTTCAACCATAAAAATGGTTGCACCAAAAATGGCGCAGTGAATGGTAAGTAACGGTAGAAAGACACCTAATGAGTGATATAAAGAAGGAATAAATCTATCAAGGAACATTTCTAAAATTTGAACTAAAGCAGCAAGTACTGCAATAAATGTGATGAAAGATAAAAATGAGAGGTCAATACCTTCTATAATGGCATTTTCCCTCAATATATGCGTATAAATTAAATTATTAATTGGCGTGGCAATAGTAAGTAAAACCAGAACCGTTAACCCCAATTTAAATGATGTTTTTACCTCTTTGGATACAGCAAGAAAGGTGCACATACCAAGGAAAAATGCTAACGCCATATTCTCAATAAAAGCTGCTTTTAAGAAGATACTGAGGTGATTTTCTAGCATGGGCGCCCCTTTTTGATGATTAATTTGATTTTTTATAATTAAAACATAAAATTAAATAAATATCATTCAATAATGGTCATAAAAAAGGGGAGATAATGAAAATTTCAAAAGATGACATTATCATTTTAATCAATGAGCATTATCCAAATCTGATCCAGCGTATAGAGCACTTTGATATAGAAACAACAGAAAATACGTGCAGTGTCAGACTTTGGATGGCTAATGAAGATCTACCTAAATATCTTATTTTTGATAAAGAAGAGGGGAAATTACATTTGTCACACGGAATTTAGGTATTATGATTTCTAGGATAGTTAACTCTCGTAAAGCAATAGGGAAAATATCATTTTTTTGTGAGCTAGAATAAATGAGCCGATAGTATCATTATCGGCTCATTTGTTTATGTAATGCAGAATAATTTATTTTATTCTAATAGTCTTTAATTAGGGCATGAATCAGCTAGGTTATTTAAACCTTGTTGTTTATGCTCAAAAGTAATCTTTTTCTCTGTATCATGATGATCAATGGTTAATACATAAATACTATCAAAATCATGGCCTTTCCACTTAGGGATCAAATCAGGATCACCACCTTCTTGTTTCATAATATTTTTCACTACCTTGACTAAATTATCATGCTCCCAAGCGATAAAAATTAATGAGTTTTCATTTTGTTTGCTTAGTAACTCTTTTTGTAACTCTTTAATTTCTTTTGCGTGAAAATTAAGATGTATTGGCAATGAAACTTGGATAGCAAGTGGAGAGATAGTTTGTACTGCGCGTAAAGAGCTACCTAACTTATTTTGTTTAGGTGCAGATGCAAATAAGGCATTAGGTTGACCAAATTGCTTAATAAGTACACTAGGAAGGGCTAATGCACGGTTTAAACCCTTACATGTTAATTGCCCACTATCATTATCTGGTTTCTCAGCATGCCTTACAAAAACGAGGGTTTGTGATGAGTGAGCCATAGCGCTAAATCCCAATATGAGTGACATCAAAAAAAGTGATAGCTTACGCATAGATAATCCTTTTTACATACCGAAGTTAAAGGGAGAATAAACTCATCATAGCATATTGAACTATTAGTTTTTAATTGGGAAGCGAATTAAATTAGCCCTTAAGTAAAAGGGCTAATAAAATGGGATATCTTACTTTTTATTTTTCTCTAACCATTTTTGCATTTGTTCGATTTCAGGACCTTGAGCATTAATGATATTTTCTGCAAGTTTTCTCATTTCGGGATCTGTGCCATATTTTAACTCAATTTTAGCCATATCAATCGCTCCTAAATGGTGCGCTATCATGCCTTCTGCAAATGCCACATCAGCATTTTGTTCATTCATACTTTTTGCCATATCTGAATGCATTTTATTCATGGATTGCATTAATTCCTTTTGCATATCAGTTTTCGCTGGGGAAGACATGTGTGCGGAGTGTTCTGAATTTGCAAAGACATTAAATGACATTGTCGTTAGCATGACAGCAGCAATGGGTAATAATTTTTTCATGGTAATTTCCTTGTGACATGATCTGAATTAATGCTAAAAGAATAAAGCTTTCCCTAAGGTTAAGGTCAATAACACTATAAAAAATTTAACTTAATTTACTTATCTATGCTTAAAATTAAATATATAGGCTTAGGTATTTTTGAATAGTTTTTATATAGATAAATTCTCTTTTGAAGAATAATTTTATCTTTTGCTGAAAATGCGATTAAACAAGAAAGAGAAGAAGTTTTATTCTGAGTCGATTATTTATGTTTAGAAAAATATTTTCTTACTAAAGAATAGGTTAGTGTTCATTTGTGTATTGAAAACATCTAAAAATTAAGCATTTTTTGAACAATGAATTTGTTAGAAAAGATAATTTTCATTTGTATAACTTAAGATATACAAGGAATTTTGGAGGGAATTTTTAATTATTTTAAGGTAAAAAGAATTATATGGGAAAATAAAGTTTGCTATCTTATGGGATATGTGAGTTAATAGCCTCGTTGGTTTGGAAGTACAAACCTATTTATGCAAGGCAAGTTAAAGCAGTTCACCATTAAGTGTTATCCAAGATACCTTCATTGCGAATTCCTTCTAATTTAGTTCCCATAAGTACGTACGAAAGAAAACTAACTATACCGCCATATGGCAACTTAAAAAATTAAAAGGATATAACATGTCTAATACAATGACTGGTACTGTAAAATGGTTTAACAATGATAAAGGTTTCGGCTTTATCTCTCCAAAAGATGGCAGCAAAGATGTATTCGTACATTTCTCTGCAATTCAAAGTAATAGCTTCAAAAGCCTGAACGAAGGACAAGAAGTGTCTTTCACTATCGAAAATGGCGCTAAAGGCCCAGCTGCAGCTAACGTTGTAGCGCTTTAATTAAAGCCTAAAGATAGATAAATTCAGTAAAATGAATTCCCAAGACCTCGCCCATGCGGGGTCTTTTGCTATCTACAGTTTATAAATAATGTATGTTTGAATGTCTTTTGAGTAACCTAAGTTTGATATTTAAACTACTTTTCTTCTGTATCAGATAAGCTCTCAGTTAGGAAATTAATACTAGATATTCCTTTTTCACATGCAGTTTCTCTGAGCAATGCAGGTGTTCTTTCAATATGGCTTTTTATTGAATTTAGCCTACTAACATACGTCTCAATATTTTCCGTTTTTGATTGAGTCTGTAAATACTCAACTAATGAATCGATATATTGGTATAAATATTCACATGAATTTTCATCTTCTTTGAGTTTTTGAGGGATAAATTTTTTTGAATTTTGTCTTAAAACTTCTGCGTATTGCCCTATCTTAACTTGTTCAATAATAGACTCAACCTTGTTTTTGAGATTAAAAAATGAAAAGGTCAGTGTAATGACTAATATAAGCAATATTGCATTTAGTAAAATACTTATTGGTAATAAAAATTTTTTCATATAACCTTTATTTAAAATAATACGATGTGATAATTTTAGTTATATCTAATGTCATCAGCAAGAAAAATTCAGGCACTATATTCTAACTATATGATTTTACTTATTTCTATTATGATGATTCAATAATTCACTATCGCTAGTAAAATGGTGTAACGGCAGAGGAAATGAAACGAGAAATTTACCTGATCTCCTCGTTTCATTACAAGAGTATTTAAATACTAAATACACTAACGAACAGCAAATACTGAAATTTTTGAATTTTGAATAATCATTGTAGCGGTTGAACCTAAGAAATAAGTGGATACGCCAGGTTTTCTTGAGCCAATGACGATAAGGTCAGCTTTTATTTTATCTGCCACGTCCAAAATTTCATCGCGAGGACTTCCCATTATTATTTGTGCAGTGTACTTTTCTTTCGGTAGATTAAATTCTTTAATTATTTCAGATAATTGTAAGGTAACTTTATCTTGCTCGTTATCTGCTTGTTCTGCAAAACCAAAGCCCATTGAGGTATAGAATGGTACTGTCGGAATAACTGCTAAAAAATGAATGCGAGTATCTTCTGGCTCAGCCAGGTATTGAATGTGCGGAAGCACAAGATCAGATAAACTTTTTTCTGTAATATCAATAGGAACGAGGATATTTTTATACATGTTGTTCTCCAACTATTTATTTTTTATCGTGTAATACAATGCCAAAATTTCATATTAAACTTTTATATCGGCGACTTGTATATCGACATAAAAGATTTTTAAGGGTACAAAGCGATAGTAACGATGTTTAAGATACCTCATTATAAAGTTTAATACTTTGATATTGTATTCAAGTTAGCAAATTAACTGTAAATTGTTAAATTTTACTCTCATTCTGCAGTGTTATTTCATAAATCAACACTAAGAGTACCTTCATTTTTAGATTGGTCATATGCGTGTTTATAATATTATCTTTTTTATGACATGAAGGTAAGACATAACTATATGAAAAGATAATAATATATTACAAAGGTATGTGTTTTTACATAAGATGTATTTTAAATATAGTATTATTCATTAAGTTATAGTCATAAAAAATATATTAAGTATTTATTGTCAAACATTAAAGAAACATCATATGTTAATAATATAATTTTCAATTAGAATGTTAACATGTGATTCTGTAACTATAATCTTAAACATATAATGTATTCTCTAATATAAAAAAGAAATAATATATTATTTTTCCGTGCTCTAAACATGTGGTGTTATATCAATGAGTTATATTTTATAATAAGGAGGTTTCTATTTTTAATTCAATTTAATATGAAGAATCATGGAGGTGCTATGTACGAAAAATATATTGATTTTTTTTCACTGTTATTATCATGGAGCCAACTAAATATAATTTTTTTAAATAATGTCATGTTGGCATCATTTATCTCATTTATCCGTGAATGGCGGAGATGTTATAATTTTGAGCAATCTGTCAGTGAATCTATCGCTTGTGGTGCTATTACAGCAGGGACGGTTAATACCTTGCATATTATGGTGATACAAATAAGTTGCTCTTATAATTTTTCTATGATTAGTGAGTTTTGGGGGGTAATAATAGGATTTTTAGGAACTAAGAAAATTAGCCAAATTGTAGATATACTCTTAGTTTTAATAAAAGAACGTTATGTAATAAAAAATAAAATTCGTAAATTATAATTTAATACGATGTGTAATAATGTAATATTGTTTTTTTATTACACAAGTTTATATGAAGCAGTAGAATGAAATCGAATAAGCTATTTTTTGTGCCAAATCTTTGTTGGGAGATAACATATTTGTATATGTAGCATAAATATATTAATCTGCTTCTGATAATATAATAAGAGACTGGTAGAATGAAAAAGAACATAAAAAACCAAGAACAAAACCTGCTAATGAACGGCTAGATGACCTAATGAATGCAGCTGAAAGCCTTTTTTTAACTCAAGGCTTTTTAGAGACAACTGTTAGTGAAATCGTTAAAGATGCTGATGTGGCTAAAGGGACTTTCTATCATTATTTCACCTCTAAAGACGAGATATTAGAAGCCCTAAGAGAAAGGTATATGACATGGTATTTAGCTTGCATAGATCAAGCCATTGATGGAGAGACTGATAGCCAAGAAATATTGCTTCAATGGTGTGAAAGTAGCATCAAATGTTATGTCGAAAAAATGCGTGTACATGATATGTTATTCCATGAAGGATTTCATAAATGTAGTAATATTCACGAGGAACGGGCTATTGCTCAAGTTAAAGCTATTTTATTATATGGCCAAGAAAGGAAAGCATGGTCAGCAACACCGATTAATTTAGTTAGTTCTATGATGTATCATTGCATGCATACAGCAGTCGATAATTTAACCAACAGCGCCGAATATAATGAGAAAACACTAGGATTATTGCTATATCAACGTTTATTGGGATTAATCAAGTAGAGTCCTTATTAGATTATTTATACCGATATTATTAGTATTATAGTAAGTAAACCACTTTAAATATCTTTAAATCTTTTATTGTTAACTTAAGATTTGTTGTCAGAATAAGAATTTTTTATCATATGATGGTGCTCATAGTGATTTTTTTATTTAATTTACGGAAGGGGTGATAGTAGTTTAGCAGGTTTTATTATTTTGATTTTTTTTAATTATTTTCTTTTTTCCTTAAAACTTTCACTTCATTAGATACTCCTAATTAGATTGGTTATGGAGTTTAAATCTAAACTTTATTTTATCTAAAAAAACTAGAATAAATTGTTAATGATATGATATATCATTGAGAAAATACTTATCTAGGTGTGCAATATGTTGAATTTATCTGAATTAATAAATGATACACCAATTGATTCAATTTTATTATTTGCTGTTACTTTCATGCTATTAGTTATCGCTGCATATATAGGAAAATATATTTTTAAACGGCGAAAAGCTAACGAGGATATTGCTGATGATGAAGCAAAAATTATATTGGGGGCTATCTTATCGCTGTTAGGGCTTTTGATCGGATTTGTGCTATCTATTTCTATTAATGGTTATAACAATAGGCAGCAGACAGAGGAAAATGAAGCCATTGCAGTAGGTAATGCTTTCCAAAGAGCTCAGCTTCTTGAAAGTAATGATAGAAGTGAAGCCTCACGTTTGTTACAGCAATATCTAAATGCAAGAATAGAATTTTTCAAATCTGGCGTCAGCGATGAAAATAGCCGATGGCGTCAAATTTCATTAGAGAAGCAAGCTGAATTATGGGCATTAGGTGTTAAAGAAGCAAATAAGTCACCAAATGCTATAATTGTATCTGTATTATCATCATTTAGTGATTTGTATCTTTCACAGCAAAAAACAATGGCGAGTTGGCGACATCAAATTCCTAATGCGGCTTGGTTTTTGCTTATATTTTTTGCTATCTGTTCAAATATTTTAATTGGCTATAATATTCGAGGCACGAAGGGTAAAAATTGGCTTATTTTAATTCTGCCATCATTGACAACTTTAGCATTATTTATGATTGCAGAGATTGATATTCCTGGGGAAGGTGTTATTCATGTTACTCCAGATGATTTGATTTCATTGAAGGAATTTTTATTCAAAGAAGATTTATTAATCAAAAATTAGTATTGTTATTTGATAATATGGAAATGAAATTAAATATCCCCATGATTTTGTGGGGATATATTTGTATTGAGCAAAATTTTGGTTGTGATTAATCGTAGAAATTATTCCTCCATTATTCATAGCGTTATGAGTGTTATATTGCAGTGTTAACTGCATAAAATAGTCACGTCACATTATATTAGTTATGATTATTTTTGGTTAAGTATGGGTATACAATGAAAGAGTACCAATAATGTAATAACTTTATTAGACTGTTGTATTTGTTTATATGACCATCAATAACTCAATATTGGAGTAATTTGTTGTGTATAGATTGATTAGGTTATTTTTTAGACGCTAAAAATAAGGGAGATCTAAATATAATTTTATTTTGGTCGCTAGATTATGCAGCATTTTATTCGTCTATAAGTATAAAATTTATTAATTGATAATCTTGTGTGTCAAATAAGAATGACTAAGAATAAAGTGATATAATAACTATTGATTTATAAATGAACTTTATCTTCTCAGAGTAGGATAGGTAGTCATATTTTTCTTTTATTTACTAGCTATTTAGGTAAATGATCATGCTGATTAGTTTTAGCATCTATTTTTTATAGATAATTATTTTTCTAATACTATGTTTTACAATGGGTATTGTTATTTTTTGTTATTGTTCGTTGTATTATGAGAGTTTTAGTAGGTTACGCTTCTAAAATAACTAAGTTTTATGAAAGAAAAGCATATTTGATTCAATAAAAATTATTTTCTTTGAATATATGGATAGAATAGCAATAGAAAATTATTAATGTAGTGAAGATTATTTAATTTTGAATAGCATCAAAAAAGTAAAACATTATTAATATATAATGTATGTAATTAATTTTAATTATCGAGAATCTCCAAAATTTATTCACTTATATAGCTTATTTATGTTTATTCATGATTAAAAATGAAATATGATTAGCCGTCATTTAAATATTTGTTATGATATTTTGATTGTCTTAATATGAGAGGCTGTAATATAAAATTTGAATAGCTTTCATTATCATTACCATTAAATCCTGGTATATCACATTAGTTACTCTTTATTGGGGTTTTTTTGGTTGTCATGCATAAAATATATTTATGTTCTTTAATATATCCCAATGATATATATAGATATTCATCTAAATATAGATGTGCCATTTTAAATGGTTAACGAATTTTTGTTGTGAAGAATAATAGGATAAAATATTAAAAAAACAATAAAGTTACTCTAATAATGAGAGTTTTGTCTATATCAGTTATACATTGAGTGGAAAGGTAAGGTCATGAGAATAGTTAACGATTTGTAATTATTCGAATGATAAATACAAATAGGATTGATTTTATGTCAGTCTATTGTTTAAGCTGGTCGGCTATTATTTATATGGGCCTTTGAATTAAACTAAATAAATTTATTAACATTAGATAGATGATTATGTTATAAAGAGCGTTAATATGAAAATTGTAAATGTGCTCATTATTGTATTGCTTATAGGAAGTTCCTTTTTATTTGGAATTATGGTTAATTACACTCCAAAGCCAGACTTGATTAATCAAGTTAAATATAGCGTTATAGACTATTTGTCTTATCCTGAATCTGCATCCTTTAAAAATATTAAATATAACTTTGTGCGTGAAACATCGGATAAAGGAGAATTAGGCTATGTCTGTGGTGAGGTTTTTAGAGTCAAAGATGAACGTTTAGAAGGGTATAAGAAATTTGCTGTCAAAGTATATAATAATCCTAATGGTAGAATGGATTTATCTATCCCATTAGTTGAAGGTGATGATTCATTACCACTTTCAGTTGTTAATTCATTATGGAATAAGTATTGTAATTAGGTATTTTGCTATTAAATGGATATTTGATAGAATCATTAATAATAACTTAATGTTAAAATAAAACTTACCAGTAATAGTGGTATTAAATACATTAAAAATGTACTTTCATGTTATAGTGAAGTTACAATGGAAGTATTATCAATATCTTAATTTAAATGATATTTGTTGAATGATGAACAGGCATATTCATCATTCAATTATTAGACTTATTTATTTAATAAATCTAACTGTAACTGATGGCGGGAGTTATAGAATTTTATATATGTCATATAACCTGCTAAAATTGTCGATAAGCTCGCGGTTGAAAGAAGCATAAAAGTAACCATTATCTGATATTTAACTGCTTCTAGTGGATCGACACCCGCAAAGATAAGTCCAGACATCATCCCTGGTAAGCTAACAATACCAACCGTTTTTGCTGAATCAACAGTGGGAATAAGCGATGCGCGGATGCTATCACGAATAATTAACGTTGATGCTAATTTTGGCGTTGCTCCTAAACTTAACATTTCTTGAATTTGCTGCTGTTGATTGCTAAAGCGTTGACCTAGGTTATTAAAACATAATCCAACCGCAATCATTGCATTCCCAGCAATCATTCCTGTAATTGGGATGACTTGCATTGGTGTAAAAGTAATCGCATGTGTTGAGATTAATATTAAAAGCGTTAATAAAGTTGCTGAAGTAATAGCAATAAAAGCGACAGGGAAAATCTTATCAATATACTTACTGCGTTTTTTTGCATTCCAGGCCGCATTGACACAGATGAACATCACCATTGCGATAGTTAGTGTCTTGTGATCAACATTAAAAATATAGGTAAGTATGTAACCGACAATGAGTAATTGAATGACCGCTCGTAATGTGCTCCAAATAATATCTTTCTCTAATGCCAGTTTTTCTTTATGGCTGATTAATATAGCGACTAGAACTAAAAGAACAGAAAATCCTAGCGATTCATTTGTCAGTGTAGGATGATTCATTGCTTTTATTCCTATTATTCAGTTTGATGGATGGGGAGGGTTATAATATCATCAGCATGGGAGATTTCTCCTTGGTCATGTGTGACCCAGAGAATAGCAATATTATTCTTTGTCGCTAGCTGATGAATAAGATTGTTAACCTTAATCTTATTATCTTCGTCTAAAGCACTGGTGATTTCATCCAGTAATAAAATGCTAGGTAAAAATTGTAGATTACGAATTAATGAAATACGTTGTTTTTCACCACCTGAAAGTTCATTAATATTTTTTTCAAGAATAGTGTCGGGCAAGGAGAAATACTCAAGATCTTGCAATATTTTCTTTTTATTGAATGCAATTTTTCTCAATTGATAAGGAAATGTTAAATTATCATAAACAGTTGTACCAAATAAGGTTGGGGTTTGAGTACAGTAAGAAACTTCTTTACGATATTCTTCTGGGGGAATGGTTGTATAATCAGCTTGTTTATATAAAATACGTCCAGAAGATGGTGAAAGTAGAGAGGCAATTATTTTCAGAAGAGTACTTTTCCACACCCCGAAGGTCCTGTAATTAATTTAAATTCACCTGATGATAAATTAAATTTAACATTTTGTAGTATTGTCTTGTCATCTATAACATAACCAACATTTTCTACTTGTAATAGAGTAAGGCTTTGATCCATTTTTACACTTAACCTTTCATCATTATGCTTTATCTAGGTTTTCTATACAATTGAAACTATTATCATAAGAAAAATCTTATACATAGACACATAGTTTTATTTTTTGACTACTTATTATGCGCTATTCTAATGCAATTGGACATACAAAGATTAAAAGCAACATTGTTGATGCAAATAAGAATTATTTATATGAATAATATCACTATGCTGATTATACCGTATTGGTACTTATTGAAAACAACCTTTGTGCATAAATTATCTCGATCATCATAAATTGTAGAATATTATATAATATTGCTGTAGGTTTTAGGCGCACAGTAATTTTTATCATTAAACCTATTTAAACTATTACATTATTCTGATTCTTATAGACACTTATGGTTTTATTGTATTTAATTATCATATTATTAAAATCATGAATAAAATATTTAGTAAGGTTTGTATAATATTCATTTAATTTTGGCATGTTTTAATACATCGGTAATGAGGTGTTTAGTCAGTCTTAAATGAATGTATTTAGCGAGTGCTTTTACTAAATAATATTGAATATAATCATTTGATTATATTCTTAGATGAAAAATTTCATTTGTTGACAACTGAAAATTGATTAATATAATCAGCATCATTCATTATTATGATATATTCAACATGGTTACATTTTTGTAACCATGTTTAGATTAATTGTTATTTGTATTGTGATGTTTAAAAATTGCATATCTCAGACGTTGTTGTTGTTCAAAACGTTGTTCCTGAGTCAGCAATGAATCATGAGAAAGCTTCATAAGAAGAGTATTCATGTTTGATACTGAGTTCTCAATTAGCAATGCATCAACTTGTTTAACAATATTTTCATAGTATTGCATTTCATGTTCTCGTAACTGGATTCTAAGTTTTAAAATTATAACATATGAGAAATGAAATAAGTTATTTGATTATTAGATGTTATTAGTTAATGTTTAAAGATTATACATAGGAATATTCCCTTGAAAATAATAGTTATATTGATGAGTTTATTACTTGCAGCTTGTACATCCACTTGGGAGCCAATTGGTTCGCCTGAATTCACCTATCAAGAAGCTGATACTAAATGCGAATTTGATTCTTTTAAATTGTATCCTGTACGTAATGAAGTTGCTCAAAAGACAGTGTATAAAAAGATCACAAAAAAATGTAAGAAAAATGATGAATGTGGTGATGATGAAACATATGAAGAAGATGCACCTGCAACAGAAAGTTATATTATAGATGTTAATGAAGATAGCCGAGATAAAGAATATAGGCATTGCATGAAACGCATGGGATGGCAGAAGAAAAACCATTATGTATGGGAATAAATTATAAGTAGAAAAAGGCAACAGATAGGTTGCCTTTTTTATCTTCCTAAATTCAAATCAATATAATTAATAATCTTTTTAATATTTTAATTCTCATTTGGGAGTTTTTAAAATACTAATATATAAATAACATTACTAATTATTTATATATTAAATTACTGTATTAATAAATAATAATATTACTTATTAGGTTAAAACATGAAAATAATAATCATATTATTTAGCTTACTTCTATCTGCCTGTTCAACTGGGTGGCATTCAGTTGGTAAAACCACTTCAACATACCAACAGGCAGATGAGAAATGCGATGCTGATGCATGGAATCGCTTCCCTATGCGAAATAAATCAGTAAAGAAAGTGACTTATGACACTTTTTCTCGTGGATGCCATAAAGAAAAATTTTGTGGATTTGACAAAAAATATGAAACAATTTACTCAGAATTCTTCCCAAAAACAAGTATATATATAGAAGATATCAATGAAGGTAGCCGAAATCACGAATATATCTTGTGTATGAAACGAAAGGGTTGGCATTATAATGGCTATACAATATGGGATTAATATAAATTAATAATTATGATAATAAAAAATATTAAATATGATTGATTTTGCCGCCAAGTTAATCATGTTCTTTTTTAATCAATATGGAATTTAATTATTTAGTAAAAATAAAACTAACAATATAGATAGCCTTTTTGTATAACATAAAAAAAAGCCTCTAAATCTAGAGGCAATCGTAGGATAGTTAGATCTAATTATTATCATAAATCTTATGAACTGTAGTTCATGTGATTCGTTTTAGGATAGCTAAGTTGGCTGATAGAAGCTATTCGATTTTATGTATCAATCTAAAAGGTAAGATCTATATTAATTATAGGTCGAGGTTTAACCTAATGCTTATTTTTACCTGATTTAATGGAAAGTATCGGCCATTTTTAATGATCGAAAATGAGGGGTTTTGAAGGGCAATTTTATGCGTAATTAGCCGAGGATTAGGCTATTTTCGGCAATTGATATGTTTTTTTAAGTGTACCATGCAAGATGAGATTAGCTGTTGAAAGGCTATCAATATCAAAATAACTGAAAATATTAATAGCCTGTTTAATTGTATATATAGAACTTGATAATAATCAATGAATTATTTATCGTCTAGATTGTTCGAAATTAGCAACCTTATTGTGCAGGTGTTGCTGCGGGCGCTGGTGCCGTTGTTGGTGCATTAGCATGTCTAGGGCCACGTGTTGGGTTTTTGCTATCTCTGTTAAATTCTGGAACTTCAACAATGGTAACTTTAACCATATAACGTTTACCGTCTTTCGTTTCAGGTGCATCATTGACTAATTTCTTTAGCGTCTCATTTGGTGTGGCTGTTTGCTGAGTGACGCTATAGACGACATTAGGATGGTTATCCATATGTTGGCGTGGTGACATTGAATGTGGACCATTTGCAGCAGCTGCAAACCCGACTGACATTAACAAAATTGCAAGTAGGCTTGAATTAACTTTTTTCATATAAAAACCCTCTTTATGTATTTATCTTAAGTCATATCTTCGATGAATCAAGATAGATCGGCAATCGCTTTTACCCGTTTTGACCAAAGCTTCACAATTGCTGCACTTTTTCCATAATTTCTGCTGAATTAGCCCATAAGAAATGGTTATTGTTTAAAAGGCACTAGTTGTGCTGTAAAAGACATCACTTGTGGTAGCTGATGATAGAATCGATTAGGATGATATGGTAACTATTTAATCATAAAATGATAAAAAGTGAGCCGCTATGTCTGATAAAAATATTCCTCTCTCTGTACTTGACCTTGCGCCTATAACTTTAGGTTCCAATGCTAAAGCATCATTTAGTCATTCACTTGATTTAGCTAAATTTGCCGAAAAGCAAGGATTTCACCGTTATTGGCTCGCTGAGCACCACAATATGACAGGAATTGCTAGCGCAGCAACATCAGTTTTAATTGGTTATTTGGCCGCAAACACCACGACATTGCATTTAGGATCTGGTGGTGTCATGTTACCTAACCACTCTCCATTAGTTATTGCTGAACAGTTTGGCACCTTGAATACACTTTACCCAAATCGAATTGATTTAGGGATAGGTCGAGCGCCTGGCAGTGATCAACTGACAATGCGAGCTCTACGCCGGCATATGAATGCGGATGTTGATCATTTCCCTCGCGACGTAGCTGAAATTGTTAATTGGTTTGATGCAATAGATAAGGAGCCAGCTGTTCGCCCCGTTCCAGGCTACGGTGAAAAAATTCCTGTGTGGCTATTAGGGTCAAGTTTATATAGTGCACAGCTTGCTGCTCAAATGGGGTTACCTTTTGCTTTTGCCTCACATTTTGCACCTGATATGTTACTGCAAGCATTGAAAATATATCGAGATAACTTTAAGCCTTCTGCGAGATTGGCAAAACCTTATGCAATGGTGTGTATTAATATCGTTGCTGCGGATAGTATTAAGGATGCTGAATTTTTGTTTACATCAATGCAGCAAGCCTTTGTCATGTTACGTCGTGGTCAACCCTCGCAATTACCGCCACCTATACAGAACATGGATACTTTCTGGTCACCTGCTGAGCAATATGGCGTACAGCAAGCTCTCGGCATGTCACTAGTGGGGGATAAAGCAAAAATTCGTCATGGGTTAATGTCTATTTTGCGTGAAACTCAAGCAGATGAAATTATGGTTAACGGGCAAATTTTTGATCATCAAGCTCGCTTATATTCATTCGAGCTAGCAATGCAAGCCATGAACGAATTGTCATGAGTTATCGGTGTAATAAAGGTTATTTAGGTTAAATTATATTGAGATAACCCAGATAACATTCTGGGTTATCAATAATTAACACGCAATTCTTGGCTTATGTGGTTGAAGTGGTGGCAGTCCGTAGGCTGCACGCGCTCTATCACATGCTTCATTATGTATACCATTCAACCCAGACTCTGCAAATTCTCTACATGGTGTTGGACGTGCAGCATAAATTGAGCAAGAAACACATTGACCAATTTTGCCAGTGAGTGCCACGCATCGGGTGTTCTGTTTCTGATTCGTCCCTTTCATACAGCTCATAAAAGGGGATATTTGCTCTGTTAATTCTTGCGGAATAATTCCTCCTCCATTTTGTGCCTCAGCCCAATAAAAAGACACACGGAAATAGGCGCAACAAGCACCGCAATTTACGCAGGGGTTATCATTAAGATCAGTTTTTACTATATGATGAATGTTAGCCATATATAAAACCATTACTTTGTTATTGATATTATAACCTCGCAGAAAGCGAGATGACGCAACAGGGGCAGGAAGCCGAGAAACGTTGCTCAAAGGCTATTATCTTATGTCTTATAGACGATTTTCAAGGTGTTTTTCACCATAAATTTGGCGTTTGTATTTTTTATAAACTAAGTAATAGCTAAATTGCGAAGGCAATTGGAGTTTAAAACTAAAGATAAGGAGAAGTTAATGTTTGAGTTAGTTTTAATTTAATAAAGTTTGAGGTTAATGAGCTGAAAAAACAAGGCGGTAAAATATTGCTATTCTCCCGCCTTGTTGGATAAGTCATGTAGAATTCAGATGAATATTAAATGTGTTTTAACTCACCATCATTTTCTTGATTGAAAACAGCTTTATCTGTTTCACCCATCAGTTGGCTTGTTACAACACCAGCTGTCATCGAACCACTCACGTTGAGTGCAGTACGGCCCATATCAATTAATGGTTCTACTGAAATCAGCAATGCAACTAAAGTAATAGGAAGTCCCATTGCAGGTAATACAATCAGTGCCGCAAATGTTGCTCCGCCACCGACACCTGCAACACCCGCAGAGCTGACAGTCACGATACCGACTAAAGTTGCAATCCATAAAGGATCAAATGGATTAATGCCCATCGTTGGTGCAACCATAACAGCTAGCATAGCAGGGTAAATACCCGCACAACCATTTTGTCCGATTGTAGCGCCAAATGAAGCAGAGAAACTTGCAATCGATTCAGGTATACCAAAACGACGAGTTTGAGTCTCAATATTAAGTGGAATACTTGCAGCACTAGAACGGCTAGTGAATGCAAAAGTTAATACAGGACCTGCTTTTTTGAAAAACTTAATTGGGCTGAGACCTGTAATTGCGACAAAGATGCCATGAACAATAAACATCAAAGCTATCGCAACATAGGATGCAATAACGAAAGTACCTAAGTTGATAATATCGGATAAGTTCGAACTAGCTACCACTTTAATCATCAGTGCCATGACACCGTAAGGGGTTAAGCGCATAACTAAACGAACGAGTTTCATCGCCCAAGCTTGTAATACGTCAATTGCAGCTAATGCCTTCTCTCCACGTTCTTTATCATCTTTAAATAACTGTAGTGCAGCAATACCTAAAAATGCAGCAAAGATAACAACACTGATAATTGATGTTGGATTTGCACCCGTTAAATCAGCAAATGGATTCTTAGGAATAAAAGATAAAACAAGCTGTGGAACGGTTAAGTCAGAAACTTTACCAGCATAGTTATTTTGGATTGCATCAAGGCGAGCGCTTTCTTGTTGGCCTTGAACTAACCCTTCAGCGGTTAAGCCAAACACATTAGCAATTAGGATACCAATCAACGCAGCAATTGCTGTTGTCAGCAATAATGTGCCGATAGTTAGAAAACTAATCTTACCCAGTGAAGATGCTTTGTGTAAGCGAGCAACAGCACTAAGAATTGATGCGAAAACTAATGGCATAATAACCATTTGTAACAGCTGAACATAACCATTACCAACGATATTAAACCAAAGAATAGAATCTTTAACTGTTTGGTGGCCGCTTCCATAGACATAGTGTAGAACAACGCCATAAACAACACCAAAGACCAAACCAACTAATACTTTTTTAGAAAGGCTCCAGCCTTTCGCCCCTAGTTTTGCTAATAATATAAGTAGTGCAATAAAAACTAGCACATTAATAATTAAAGGAATATTCATCCTGCACTCCAATCGCAGTTTTTTTAAATTGTGTTATCAGTGCGTTAGACTTTAAGTGGTTATAAGAGATCAGCTTAATCTAACTACTGGTTATATAATATCAGTAGATAAATTACATTTCTTATAATGAAAAGTTATAACTTATGATAGATGATGCTTATACTATGGCATAAAAGATAATTTACTTATTTATTTATGAATAAGTATTGTCTTTTTAAATCTATTTAAGCGTATTGATGGCGGTATCTTTGGCTTGTTATCAATGAATAACAGGAGCTATTTGCTGTGGGCATTGACTTGATGATGGATATATTCCAGCATATTTTCAAATTGGCTTGATAGATTTATCGGGTATCTCATGGGGAGTAAAAAAGCACAAACCGCCAACAGTACAGCGATGAAACGTTCTATTTTTTTATTCGATTTGCTACTGAGCAATGGCAAACAAAAGCGTAATGGAAGCGGCCATAAAAATGGAACGCCAGTCGGCGTTAGCATATCTGCAATTAAATGACTTATATAACCAAGTAAAAAAGCTTGGATAAAATCATAAGGAATAGACCATTCACTAGGTAACCATTGATACAAAGAAACTAACAGAATAAACCAAGCAATTAGGCTATGAGTAAAACCGCGATGACCGCATAACTTTGAAATCGGGATTGATACAATACGTAAAAGCCTACCCGATATTGATGAAGGGTGATCAATATCAGGTAATAGTGCGCCGAGTAAAACACCCGGCACCATATGTAGCCAATCACCTTGAGCAAGTTCAGGTGTTAGCTCAAAATTGTGTGCCATTATCAAAGTGGCGACAGAAAAAAGAAGGTGCCCTTCTGCAGTCATGGTGGATAAATTACCATCTGTTTATCTATACAGTTAAGCGGGCAGTATAATGTGTTTGAAAAGAATTTGGTAGGGCTAAAAAGATAAAAAAACTCTTATTAATTAGCTAATAACCTCAGAATTTTATAATTTTGATTAGATCCCTATCGGGAAAGGATAGGGATAAATAAAAATTTAAATGGTGACTAACGTAAATATTTAGCAGTTAGCTCATTAAGTGACGAGAGTTTTACATCCGCTAACGCCCAACGCGGGTCTGCAAAATGTTTTTTATCAGGGATAACGATAGAGCGCATTCTCGCTGCTTTAGCGGCAATCATACCGTTAAAAGAGTCTTCTAATGAAACACAATGAATGGGTTTAGTTTCTAATTGCTCGGCGGCATTAAGATAAACTTGTGGATTGGGTTTACTATAAGGAAGATCGGCCGCAGAGACGACAGCTGAAAAATATTGGCGAATATCGAATAAATTCAATACCTTCTCTAGCATATAAAGTGGTGATGCAGAAGCTAATGCTATCTTCAGATCCAGTGAACGACAAAGCTCCAATGCATGATGAACACCGGGCAATATTGGACGTTTTTCTTCAACTAGATTAATGACATGATCAATAATCATTTGTTCCACTTCTTTTTGGCTATGCCCTTGCCACGGTGAAGCTTGATACCAAAGTTCAACAACATGGTCGATACGTAAGCCCAGAGTATCGGGAAGTTGATCGGCGATGGAAAGATCTAACCCTAATTGTGAGAAAACTTCTTTCTCGCCTTGAGCCCAAAAAGGCTCTGAATCAATAAGCAAGCCATCCATATCAAAAATAACGGATTGAATGGGTAAGTTGTGGTACATATCAAAACTCCATTTAGGTATGAGTGCTGTTGCTATATCTCAATGTGTCTTAGTTTGATGTTCATTTTATTACAAAATTTGAGTGGGAATATCTGCAATTTTTCTGACTTTTACATTGTAGCAAGTCATTACTTGATTATATATATCTAGATTGTTCTTTTTTCAGGTGATTTTTTGATATGGCAAGCCAATAAAATAGATATTAAATGCCGAAATAGTATTATGAATGGTAAATTTGGTGTGTTTAAAAAAATTCGCTATCATAACAGCTATTAAAAAAACGTTGGGGTTCATAATGAATTATCAGGCTGCAATTTCTGTCGCAATCTGCAAGCGGATTCTAGG
This sequence comes from Providencia sneebia DSM 19967, assembly GCF_000314895.2. GTDB lineage: Bacteria > Pseudomonadota > Gammaproteobacteria > Enterobacterales > Enterobacteriaceae > Providencia > Providencia sneebia. Next base: position 1,956,211 of record NZ_CM001773.1, read on the forward strand.
TTGGATTGTATTTCTTATTGCGTTGATTTCAACATTAGCATCATTAGTTAAATTAGCGGGAATGAAAGGGGTCGAAGGAGAGGGCATTAATGCAGTTGCTAATGACTTCATAAAATTAATGGCAGAGATGACGCAACAAAGCACGCCATTTTTGAATCTTTTTTGGCATAATTCTCCAGTGCCGCATGTATATAATGGTTTTTCTGGAGCCAATATAGCCTTTATGGTTATATTTATTTTTATTTTTGTCGGATTAGCACTTAGTGCTTCTGGAATACGGATGTACCGACAAATTAAATTTATTCGTGAAAGTTTAGAAGATCATGTCATTTTAGAAAAAGCAAAAGGCAATGACGTTTCAAAAGAAGAACTAGAAGCTAAAGTGACTATTCCTCGCCATACAATTTTTACACAGTTCTTTATTTTATATTTTTGGCCAATTGTGATTGGTATTGCAATTTATTTTGCATTAAGACAGTTGAATTGGTAACAGTAAATGTTTGGATATCATGGTATGAATAATGTAATGGCTTGATGTGTTTTTACAAAAAATACCTTTTTTATTGTTTTGTTGTGCTACATGCATTCAAAAATATAACTATTTTCTTAAGTAATAGAAAAGGGGATTGAATTGAAAGTTCAATCCCCTCTGAATACCAACTTAAATTAATTCGAACATTAAATCGATTATTGATCTCCAATTAATTCATCAATAATAGTGCGCGCTTGTAAATAACTTTGTTCAAGCCCAAAGATATTTGATTGACAGAGTAAATAGTAGAGCTGATAAATCGGTTGTCTTTCTAAGAAACCAGTAGGTAATGGCCAAACACTTTGGTAGCCATCAATAATTTGAATAGGCAATTCTGAATATAGAGGGAGCATTGCAATATCACACTCTCTATCTCCCCAATAACAAGCAGGATCGTATAATATTCCTTTTTGCTCAAGTGTCATTGCACAATTGGCTGGCCATAAATCCCCGTGCAATAATGAGGGTTGCGGTTGATGTCCCGCAAGACGCTCTTTGACGATATCAACAATGTATTGAATATCACCGAAAATCATATTTTTTTCAGCGGCAAGTTGTAATTGTAACCCAATACGTTTTTCTGCAAAGAATGAATTCCAACGCTTTTCCCAAGCATTAGGTTGAGTCACGGTGCCTAACATGGTATCAAAATCAAAGCCATAACTTGGCTGTTCTTCCCATTGATGTAAATGAGCAAGTTGTTGACCAAAATACCAAGCATTGGTTGCGTCAAAGCTTTTCAGAGGGAAATATTCTAATAGAAGGAAACTATGATGTTTATTACAGCCAACACCATAAACTTTGGGGACTGTAATTGTCCGGCTTTTAGCAAGCATTTCTAGCTGTTCTGCTTCTTGCTTAAATAAAGGCAAAAACTCACGCAGATTTTGTTTGATAAATACCGTGTGGTTACCATAATCAATTTTCATTGTATGGTGAATATCGCCTCCAGAAAGTCTCTCTTTATTATGAAATTCTGCTTCACCTAAGTGCTCGCTTAACAAACGGTACATTGCCTGCCACATGACTCACCTCGTTCTGCATTGGTTTTCATTAATATTGATTCTATAGCGACAATCTTATAATTAACAGCAATAATTCTTTAAAAAGAAAGCGCTATCACGGAACTAGACGCTAATTAATGGATTATGCTTTGATTGATAACATTAAATTTAGTAAATACGTATCATTTACAGTCTATCATTTTATGAAAAATTGGCTAATAGCTATTTCTTAAAAAGAATAGGAGGGCATTAAATAATAAAATTCTATTATTGAGTATTTAAATGATTCTATTCATCGGAAGATTCACAATAATTTATTTTTTATAATAGATATTATAATTTTTTAATATAAAGAAATATGATGAAATATTAATTATTGGAACATTTTACAAAATTAAATGATTTTAGTTTTAGTTAGTCTAAAAAAGATGATTCAAAAGAAAATGGCCTTTGTTTTAAATTAAATCTATGTAGTTTCTTATTGTTATTAATATTATTTGGTATATTTTTCTTTGAAACCATAAATTATTTTAATTCTAAATTCGATTTGTATTATTCGATTATTTATTTTTGCTATTTTTAAATTAGAAAGAGTAATGAAGATGAAAGAAAAAATTGAAAATTATACTGGCCCTGCAGCTGGTTGGGGAGCTTTAAAAGCCGTTGCTGAAGCACTTCGTGGTCAAATGGAAATAGGCCATGATGTTATTGCAATGTTTGAAATGAACAAACCTCAAGGTTTTGATTGCCCTGGCTGTGCTTGGCCGGATCCGAAACATACTGCGTCTTTTGATATTTGTGAAAATGGCGCTAAAGCAATGTCATGGGAAGCAACATCAAAGAGAACAACGCCTGAATTTTTTGCAAAGCATACAGTAACAGAATTATTAACTTGGGATGATTACGACTTAGAAAATGAAGGGCGTTTAACCCATCCCATGAAATATAATGCGCAAACTGATCATTATGAAGAAATAGAATGGGATGAGGCATTCAAACAAATTGGCCAACATTTAGCGAGTTATTCTGACCCGAATTCAGTTGAATTTTATACCTCAGGCAGAACATCAAATGAAGCGGCTTTTTTATATCAACTTTTTGCCAGAGAATATGGTACTAATAATTTTCCTGATTGCTCAAATATGTGTCATGAACCAACCAGTGTTGGTCTTGCGGCATCAATAGGCGTTGGTAAGGGAACTGTTTTATTAGAAGATTTCGATAAAGCTGATTTAGTGATTTGCATTGGTCATAATCCCGGCACCAACCATCCAAGAATGTTAAGTTCACTGCGTGAAGTATCAAAACGTGGTGCAAAAATTATTGCTATTAACCCATTAAGAGAGCGGGGATTAGAGCGTTTTACTTATCCACAAGATCCTGTAGAAATGTTAACTTTAGAATCTACGACTTTAGCAGAGCATTATTATAAGGTGCGCATTGGTGGTGATACTGCATTAATTAAAGGTGTTATGCGCGTTATTTTAGAAAAGGATGCTGCGGAAATTGCATTAGGGCATGACTCACTTTTAGATAATGATTTTATTCAAACTCACACTGTAGGCTTTGATAAAGTTAAACAAGATGTATTGAACACATCTTGGGAAGATATTTTGCGTGTCAGTGGTTTATCTAAATTTGATATTGAACAAATCGCACAGATATATATTGAATCAAAAAGTACAATTATCTGTTATGGAATGGGGATTACTCAGCACCAGCATGGTACTCAGAATATTCAACAATTAGTCAACTTATTATTATTAAAAGGTAATATTGGCAGAGAAGGTGCAGGTATTTGTCCATTGCGTGGGCACTCCAATGTTCAGGGAGACCGCACTGTTGGGATCACGGAAAAACCTAGTCAATCTTTACTTGATAATATCGAAAAACGGTTTGGATTTAAGCCACCAGCAGAATTTGGTCATGCGGCAGTCGCAAGTTTGAAAGCGATTTCAGAAGGCAGCGCCCGTGCTTTAATTTGTATGGGAGGCAATTTGGCGGTCGCAATGCCAGATAAAGATGCTTGTTATAGTGGAATGAAAAAACTAGATTTAGCTGTTCATGTTGGCACAACATTAAATCGCTCTCATTTATTAACAGCAAAAAATACTTTTTTATTCCCTGTATTGGGACGTACTGAAAAGGATATGCAAAAAACTGGACCACAAAGTATTACGGTTGAAGATTCGATGTCAATGGTTCATGCATCGCATGGAAAATTGAAACCAGTTAGTCCGCATTTGAAATCAGAATGTGCAATTGTTGCTGGAATGGCAAAAGCAACACTGCCTAATACAAAAGTTGAGTGGGACGAATTCATTGATGATTACGATAAAATTCGCGATGCAATGGAAGCCGTCTTACCCGGATTTGATGATTATAATGCACGTATCCGAGTTCCGGGTGGTTTCCATTTAACAAATGCGGCATCAAATCGCCAGTGGTTGACGAAATCTGGAAAAGCAAACTTCATTCCAACAGAAGGTGTGATTGAAGATCCTAAATCAGCAGTAAATAGTGAACTGGTCCTTGCTACTTTGCGTAGTCATGATCAATATAACACCACAATTTATGGCCTAAATGATCGTTATCGTGGTGTATTTGGTCAACGTGATGTGATGTTTATTAGTGAAGAAGAAGCCAATAAACACAAACTAGTTGCAGGTGATAGGGTAAACATTATTGCCTTAGACAGAGAACAAAAACGAACACACCGCCGATTAGATAACTTAAAAGTTGTTATTTATAATATGGCAGATCGTTGTGTCGCCACGTATTTCCCTGAAGCGAATAATTTGATAGCGCTGGATAATTTTGATCCACAAAGTGGTATTCCAGCCTATAAAAATATTCCAATATTACTTGAAAAATCTGATACTGCTTCTTAATTAGCCTTTAGCATAAAAATAGTTAACATAAAAAAACCGCCTTCAGTGATCGTCTGGGGCGGTATTTTTTTATCAGGGAAACAACGGAGTTAAGCTGTTTGTTGGATCTCTTTCGGTAGTTTAGCTTTTCTGCGCGCTAACATAATTTTGCTATAAATGAGTGCTAACACAAAATAGACAGCTTGAGTGATCACAATACAAGGGCCTGTTGCACCATCAATGTGGAAGCTAATGATAGTACCAATTACACTAGAAGTCATTGAGGCAATGACGGCGACAACTAACATCCAGCCAAAACTTCGACAAAGCACAAATGCAATGATCCCTGGAGATATAAGCATTGCAATCACCAAAATAATACCAACTGCTTGTAAAGATGCGACGATGGTTAATGCAAGTAATGAGAGCAATCCGTAATGAATTAATTTAACGGGTAGGCCGATAACTCTGGCTTGGTTTGGATCAAAGCAGTACAACATAAAATCTTTGCGTTTTAGCAAAATAATTGCAATTGTTATACCTGCAAACCACAAGTTTTGTTTAAATTCATCGTCAGTAATACCTAAGATATCACCAAATAAAATGTGGGTAAGATGCTGTTCAGTATCAATTTTCGCGAACATCACCAAACCTATAGCGAACATCCCCGAAAAGACAATTCCCATTACGGTATCTTCTTTTATCCGGCTATTTTCTTTTAAATATCCCGTTGCAAATGCACAAAATAGGCCTGATAGAAATGCACCAATTGCAAGTGGAATACCTGCAACGGAAGCAATGACAATACCGGGTAAGACGGCATGAGAGATAGCATCCCCCATCAAAGACCAACCTTTTAGCACCAGAAAGCAGGATAAAACTGCACATACTGCACCCGTTACAATTGCTGTCACAATGGCTTTTTGCATAAATGGAAAAATAAAAGGTGCAGTTAAGAGATCAATAAAGTCAGTCATTTGATGCTCCTTGCTGTTTTATTTTATGCAAATTCTCAACTTCACGTTTGGCATTACGGCGTGAGGCAAAAATGCCGTGTTTCGGTGCAAAAAAGAAAGCGATCAAGAATACAATTGTTTGTAATGTAACGATTAAGCCACCTGTCGCGCCATTAAGGAAATAGCTGGCATAAGCACCAACTGCACTCGTTGTTGTTCCTATTATTACAGCAATTATTAATAAGCGTTTAAATTGGTCTGTTAGCAAATAAGCCGTCGCCCCAGGTGTTACAACCATTGCAATCACTAAAATTGCACCAACAGTTTGTAAAGCGGCAACCGTACAAGCACTTAATAAGGTAAAAAAGATAATTTTTAGACGCAGAGGATTTAAACCAATTGAACGAGCATGGCTTTCATCGAAAAAAGCGGCTAATAAATCTTTCCACAAGGCAAGTAAGACAATAAATGAGATGCCAATGATTAATTCGACCTGTATAACATCCGAATCAGCAATGCCAAGGATATTCCCGAAAATAATTGTTTGTACATTCACTGAGGTTGGGTTGAGTGAAACGATAAGTAAACCTGCCGCAAAAAATGTTGAGAAAATAAAGCCAATAACAGCATCTTCACGTAATCGAGTAATATGCTTCACAAAAGTCATTGCCAATGCAGCAAGTATTCCGGTAAAAAAAGCACCAACAGCATAAGGTAAACCCAAAGCATAAGCGCCCGCAACTCCCGGTACAACTGAGTGGGAGAGGGCATCTCCCATAAGTGACCAGCCTTTTAGCATTAAGTAAGCGGAAAGAAATGCACAAACGGCACCCACAATGGCACTTACCCAGATTGCTTTCACCATATAGTTGTACTCAAAAGGCTGAAGTAACAACTCAATCATTCTGAATCCTTAGGTTGTTTTTTCCTAACCGGTGCATTGTGGTCATGACCATAGAAAACCGCCGCTCTTTCATCATCAGTAATAACGGTAACAGAACGCGGGTCGTCGTCGTCGTGAAGCTCTTGGCCTGATAAATTGACATGACGCAATACACCACCAAAGGCAATTTGTAAATTCTTTTGGGTAAATGTGGTTTCTGTTGTGCCGGAAGCTAAAACTGTGCGATTGATTAAGATAACGTGGTCACAGAATTCTGGCACACTACCAAGGTTATGTGTTGAAACTAAAATTAAATGGCCTTCATCCCGCAAGCTTCTTAATAGATCAATAATGGCATTTTCAGTTTTGACATCAACGCCAGTAAAGGGCTCATCAAGCAATAATACTTTTCCTTGTTGAGCCAGAGCACGAGCTAAAAAAACCCGCTTTTTCTGACCCCCCGAAAGCTCACCGATTTGCCTATTTTCTAGCCCAGCTAAATCCACGCGTTCTAAAGCGCGTTTCACTGCTTCTTTATCTTCAGCTTTTGGGATACGAAAAAAACCCATTCTGCCATACCTTCCCATCATAACGACATCAGAGACAAGCACTGGGAAATTCCAATCGACCTCTTCAGTTTGTGGGACATAGGCAATGATATTTTCTTTCAAGGCCGTTTTGATTGGCTGGTCATTTAATGTCACACTACCTGAAGATGGGGTGACAAGCCCCATTATCGTTTTAAAGAGTGTCGATTTCCCGCTACCATTGATGCCGACCAGTGCACAAATTGATCCACCAGTGATATTAAAACTTGCATCATAAATGGCAGTATGACCGTTGTTATAAGTGACTGTTGCATTATCAACAACTAAGTTTGGGTGTTCAAAGCGGTTTGAGGTACTCATCTTACTGGTCAAATCCTTTCGCTATGGTATCTACAGTTGTATTTAGTAGGTCAATATAAGTTGGTACAGGGCCATCAGAGGTTGATAAGGAGTCGACATAAAGTATTCCACCGTATTTAGCCCCTGTTTCTTTACTGACTTGGCGTGCAGGTTTGTCAGAAATGGTACTTTCACTAAATACAACTGGGATATTATATTTTCTTACGGTATCAATGACCTTTTTGACTTGCTGTGGTGAACCTTGTTCTTCCGCATTTATTGGCCATAGATAAACTTCTTTTAAACCGTAATCTTTTGTTAAATAACTGAACGCACCTTCGCTGGAAACTAACCAACGTTGATCTTCAGGAATTCGATTAAGACGCTCGCGTAGCGGTGCATCTAATTTCGCAATTTCTTCCGCATATTTTTTGGCATTTTGGTTATATGTTTCTGCATTCTCTGGATCATATTTTACAAGTGCTTGACGGATATTTTCGATATAAATTTTAGCATTTGCAGGTGACATCCATGCATGAGGATTTGGATTTCCTTTGTATTCGCCTTCACGGATTGGCATTGGTTCCACCCCCTCTGTCACGACAACAGCGGGCACATCTTTAACATTTTCAAAGAATCGTTGAAACCACACTTCAAGGTTTAGCCCATTCCATAAAATAAGGTCTGCATCATAGGCTTTCATTATATCTTTAGGTGTTGGTTGATAACCGTGGATCTCAGCACCTGGTTTAGTGATTGATTCAACAATTGCTGCATCTCCGGCGACATTTTGAGCAATATCTTGAATTATGGTAAAAGTTGTGACGACCTTAAATTTTTTAGCCAATGCAGGTTGACTAACTAGTAGGATTGCAGATAAAGCAAAGAAGATAGAGCATAGTGGTTTGGAAAACAGAGATATTTTTTTCTTCATTATTTAGACCCGGGCATCATTAGCTGAGTGGATTTTATGTTCGATATCATACTGCGCTTGGCAGATGTTCGGTAATATACTTATTATACTTCAAGGGACATCGGTGTAGATATCTTTCAGTGAGCTTAGCCTAAATCTAGTCACTATTATTTGTTATCTAAATGTATCTTGATGTATCTTAGGTGTTATTGCCATTAAAGTAGAGTTTAATAACATTTGACACCTAATTGATAATGATTATCAATATCAATTGAGTAAAGTCAAGATAAAAAGTGCGTGATTACGCTATTATTACAATTGATATTTTCTATGAATAAAACATGGTTTTAAATAAAAGTTAAGTAAAAATTATTTTATTTTTCTTATAATTAGTTATTCTTTCGTCAGTTTTCTACTTGGCATCATCCACAAAATCAACCGTACAAGGTTGAAAAACTGTCGGGCATGAGCGAAATATGAATAGCAGAGGGTTACTTGGTGAAAAAAAATATCGGTGTTGCATTGGTATTTCTGTTACTTGCAGGGTGTTCTAGCCAGCCTGAAAAACAGGTATCAACCCAAAAAATGTTAAATCAGAATGTGAATTCATCAATAGCTCAACAAAATATTATCTATCCCCGAACACCTTTTGATGAATTTATTCGAGAATCATCAAGTCGTTATAATGTGGATGAAGCATTGATCCGAGCGATTATTGAGGTTGAATCAAATTTTCGACCAGAGGTTGTCAGTAAATCAAACGCGATAGGTTTAATGCAAATTAAAGCTTCTACTGCGGGCCGAGATGCTTATCGTTTTCAAGGGAAATCAGGTGAACCGTCTTCAAATGATCTAAAAGATCCAAGAAAAAATATTGATATTGGCACTGCTTATATTCGTATCTTAAAAGAGCAACACCTTGCCGGTATTTCACATCCGCAAACCATGTATTATGCGACAGTGGTTGCTTATGTAAATGGAGCAGGGGCTTTATTGAGAACATTTGATAATGATAAAGGTAGAGCCATTGCCAAGATAAATAGAATGACGCCAGAAGAGTTTTATCAGCATGTTCAGGCTAAGCATCCTGCGCCGCAAGCGCCACGTTATTTGTGGAAAGTCAAAAATGCTTATAATTCATTAGCAATGGCGTATTGATATACAACAATAACACATCGGGGTTATATGATGATTTATATCACTTTTAACTATCATTGTGCCCCGTAACCGCTTAAAACATCACTGCATTTCTCACTGATTTAATTTGCATTATCTTAAAATAGAGTTATCTATGAAAGCATTGCGGAGTTGTTCACAGCTACTGTGGGTAACTATGGCATTCAGTTGTGAATAACCTAATTAAAGCCTTTTAGAACATAGAGATAGCTTAGCTAGCTAAAAAGTGTTCGATTTCTAACAAAAAAAAACCTTCTTATGTAAAACATAAGAAGGTTAAGGGCATCTATTAGTAGGTTGTCGATAATTCGATAGAATAAAAATATACACTCAATTTTGTTATTTATTTATTGGTTATGTAAATTCATTAAAAGAATATATTTTCATAAATTACCCGTGATACTCGCAGTCAAGTATTTTAGATGTGACAGAAAAACATTATCGGATGATGATAAGAAGATAAAGTCATCGAAATTAATAAAAGTTGTATATTTTTTTGGGTTAAATTAATAATCATTATTATTTATCAGTTATCAATACCTATTTCATGTCGTAATAAGAACTGCTTGTGCTATTCACTTCATATTGATTGAGTTTTCTTTACAAACAATTTTCTATTTAAAATTTGCTTTACGCGTAATGAATTATGCTAGTCCGCGTTAATAAGGCAAATTTTGGAGCTACAATGAAAAATGTAAAGGCAATCCTAATAACAATTATGATGTTTGCATGTATTGCCATGGCAACATTATTGATTGTTTTTCCACAACAGTGGAAACAAAATGTCTACCCTAGCATCTCTAAATTATTGCCAGAATCCATGAACTCATTAGTGACTAATTGGGGAGCAGGCGATAATGTGTGTGATCGTTTAGAAAATAATTTGCAGATATTTGCAGATTACTTAAAAACAAATGAAGATGTTGTGAATACCAAAGCCATGAATGGGTTAGATGATCAGATTACATCAATGCGTAGCCGTGTGAATAGCATGCCTAATCAGGTGAGAAAATTGGTTTGCCAACAAGAATATGCTCGTTTAGAAGGTTTAAAAGGGGTATTTTTCTTAGGAAGTGATAGTTAACATATTCATTATGAATGGAGTTATGAAATTAATTTAACTGTTTAATTGCTCATATAGAACGTAGGCAAAATATGTTAGTCTTATCGTGTTTTATTATGATAAAGGCTCAACAATGAATATATTGAAATTTCCCTTCATAAATTGGCTGGTTTTAAATGGAATTGCTGCCTATTTTCTTTATATCAAAGGTGCACTTATTTTTAATTATTCTAGTTGGTTAGGAATTATAGCTATTTTGGTTGTGTTGGAAAGTTTTGGTTGGATAGGCATGAGTTTAGTCTATTTTAGACGTCATAAAACATCATCAAATCCAATGATACAAGCATCGACTTTAATTACTGATGGTCCATTTAAATTCTCACGTAATCCGATATATCTTGCATTGACTTCTATGAGTATTGGTTTTGCACTTTTTACTCACTCATTTTATTTTTTATTAGCGGGATTTATTTTTTGGTTACTTACTGATCTTTATACTATTCCGCATGAAGAGAAGTTTTTATCGGGGCGTTTTAAAGAAGAATGGCATCGATATAGCCGACAAACACGTCGTTGGTTATGACATTATCAATTAACCGTTTAAGTATTTGCGGGCTTATCGTTCATTAAAAGATGAGTTAAATTATTTGATATGATCGACCACTTTATTGACAGTAGATACTTTATTTTCAATATTCTCTTTCTTTTCTGTAGTCTCATTTTTGATCTTTTTAGAATCAATGCCTAAACTGTCATCCAGTTTTTTGGTTGCTTTATTTTTTGTTGCTTTTTGCGCATCGCAACTTCCTGAAATACCGACTTTTTGATCTAACATTTTATTTCTAGCCGCTTTATTAAAATTACATTCAGCAAATGATGAAGTTGATATAATCAGCAGCGATAACAGTAATCCTAAGTTTTTCATAATTTCATACCTTGGTTAAAAGCTTAGATGATATTTAATAGGTAAAATTACGCAACATTTTAAGTATGTCAGGATTTTTCATGAAAATGGTTAGGCTGAATCGCTGGATGATAGATTAATCTGCTGAAAATTCTGCTAAAACATTAACCTGTACATTATAAATATGACAGCTACGTATCATTAATAAAATGATATAGATTGATCATTGATGGTTTGGTTTATCTTTCTCTGCAATTGTGAATGCAGAGATAACATCCTCTTTTCTATCGCTAATAATAGAGTCTGTGTTATTATTTCATTTGAGTTACTTTTAATGTGCATCAGTCGTTTTTAAGTTAGTGTACATACCTTACATTGTGAAGTAAGAAATTAAACGTAACGTATTGATTTTTAAACTTTGGAATCATCAAGCAAGTGATCTTTCGTGTGGGTCACCACTGCTGATAAGGATTTATTAATGCCTGTTATTACTCTTCCTGATGGAAGTCAGCGTCAATTTGACCACTCAGTTTCTGTCATGGATGTTGCTCGCGATATTGGTGCGGGTCTTGCAAAAGCGTGTATTGCTGGTCGTGTTAATGGTGAATTAGTTGATGCGTGTGAGCTCATTGAACACGATGCGAATTTGTCCATTATTACGAGCAAAGATGATGATGGATTAGAAATCATCCGTCACTCCTGTGCGCACTTGCTAGGCCATGCTATTAAGCAACTGTGGCCGAATACCAAAATGGCAATCGGACCTGTTATCGATAATGGTTTTTACTATGATATCGATCTTGAGCACGCGCTGACGCAGGAAGATTTGGACAAGATTGAAAAGCGTATGCTTGAACTTGCCAAAACAGATTATGATGTGATTAAAAAACGCGTTTCTTGGGCTGAAGCTCGCGAAACATTTGTCGCGCGTGGCGAAGATTATAAAGTTGAAATTCTTGATGAGAATATCAGCCAAGATGATCATCCTGGTCTCTATCATCATGAAGAATATATTGATATGTGCCGTGGCCCGCATGTGCCAAATATGCGTTTTTGCCATCACTTTAAACTGCAAAAAATAGCAGGTGCATATTGGCGTGGTAACAGCGAAAACAAGATGTTACAACGTATTTACGGTACGGCATGGGCAGATAAAAAACAATTAAGCGCTTATTTACTGCGTTTAGAAGAAGCGGCTAAACGTGACCACCGTAAAATCGGTAAACAGTTAGATTTATATCATATGCAAGAAGAAGCTCCTGGTATGGCATTCTGGCATAATGATGGCTGGACTATCTTCCGTGAATTAGAAACGTTTGTACGGACTAAATTAAAATCGTACAATTATCAGGAAGTTAAAGGTCCATTTATGATGGACAGAGTTCTGTGGGAAAAAACAGGACACTGGGAAAACTATAAAGATGCAATGTTCACAACCTCTTCTGAAAACCGTGAATATTGCGTGAAACCAATGAACTGCCCAGGCCACGTACAAATTTTTAACCAAGGTTTGAAATCTTACCGTGACCTACCACTGCGTATGGCTGAATTCGGTAGTTGCCATCGCAACGAGCCTTCTGGTGCATTGCATGGTTTAATGCGTGTACGTGGCTTTACACAAGATGATGCACATATCTTCTGTACTGAAGAGCAAATCTTAAGTGAAGTTACTAGTTGTATTGAAATGATTTATGATGTTTATGCAACATTCGGTTTTGAAAAAATTGTTGTTAAATTATCTACTCGCCCAGAAAAACGTATCGGTACTGACGATATGTGGGATACAGCAGAAGCAGATTTGGCTAATGCATTAAAAAGCAAAGGTATTGAGTTTGAATATCAGCCAGGCGAAGGCGCATTTTATGGACCTAAGATTGAATTCACTCTGTACGACTGCCTCGATCGCGCATGGCAATGTGGTACTGTACAGTTAGACTTCTTCTTACCTGGCCGACTAAATGCATCTTATGTGGGTGAGAATAACGAACGTATTGTGCCTGTCATGATCCACCGTGCAGTGCTAGGTTCTTTAGAACGCTTTATTGGTATTTTGACTGAAGAGTACGCAGGTTTCTTCCCAACTTGGTTAGCACCACAACAAGTTGTTGTGATGAATATCACTGATACTCAAGCAGATTATGTTCAAGAATTAGTGAGTAAGTTACAAAGTGTTGGCATTCGTGCGAAAGCGGATCTACGTAATGAGAAAATCGGCTTTAAGATCCGTGAACACACATTGCGTCGTGTTCCTTATATGCTAGTTTGTGGTGATAAAGAAGTTGAATCAGGTAAAGTTGCTGTTCGTACTCGCCGTGGTAAAGACCTCGGTAGCCTTGATGTCAATGAATTTACAAGCAAACTGCTAGAAGAGATTCGCAGTCGTCAGCTCAATCAGATGGAGGAATAAGGTATTAAAGGCGGAAAAAACTCCCAACAGCACGTCCAAATCGTATTAACGAAGAAATCCGTGCAACAGAAATCCGAGTCACTGGTTTAGAAGGTGAACAGCTTGGTGTGATGAGTGTTCGTGAAGCACTTGCAAAAGCGGAAGAGGCTGGTGTTGATCTTGTTGAAATTAGCCCTAATGCTGAACCACCTGTTTGTCGGATCATGGACTACGGCAGGTATCTTTATGAGAAAAGTAAATCTCAAAAAGAGCAGAAGAAAAAACAAAAAGTTGTTCAGGTGAAGGAAATTAAATTCCGTCCTGGAACTGATGAAGGTGACTATCAAGTTAAATTACGTAGTCTCATTCGTTTCTTGGAAGATGGTGATAAGGCGAAAGTCACACTGCGTTTCCGTGGTCGTGAAATGGCCCACCAACAGATTGGTATGGAAGTGCTAAATCGCATTAAAGCTGATCTGGAAGAATTGGCGTCAGTAGAATCATTCCCTTCAAGAATTGAAGGGCGTCAAATGATTATGGTATTGGCACCTAAGAAAAATAATTAAATAATAATGGACGACACCCATCTATTTAATGGTGGGTGTCGTTTTTTAATTTAATGATTTTTGTGGTTATTGTGCTTAATTACTTGTAAAATAGTGTGTTGGCCGTCGTTATTTAACGTCAAAAAAATAATGTGAAGACGAAAAAGTTGATTATCTACTTGAGTAATCTGGCAATAAGCATTAAAATCCGCGGTCGAATCGCTATATCAAATCAAAGTGAAAGAATTTGATATCGGCAAATGAATATTGCACTTTAGTACAAACTGTTTTATGAATAAATTCAGTGAGTACTGGGGTGTGTGCTTTAGAGAAGTTAGCAAATCTCTTTATCCAGTTGGAGGAATGAAGTATTAAAGGCGGAAAAAGAATCCCAACAGCACGTCCGAATCGTATTAATGATGAAATTCGTGGTGTAACTGAAGTCCGTTTAACAGGTTTAGACGGTGAACAGCTAGGTATTATGAGCGTTCGTGATGCTCTAGAAAAGGCTGAAGAAGCAGGTGTAGACCTAGTAGAAATTAGCCCTAATGCCGAACCGCCAGTTTGTCGTATCATGGATTACGGCAAATTCCTTTATGAGAAGAGCAAGTCTCAAAAAGAACAGAAAAAGAAACAAAAAGTTGTTCAGGTGAAGGAAATTAAATTCCGCCCTGGTACAGATGAAGGTGATTATCAGGTCAAACTACGCAACCTGATTCGCTTCATTGAAGATGGTGATAAAGCGAAAGTCACACTGCGTTTTCGTGGTCGTGAAATGGCTCACCAGCAGATCGGTATTGAAATGCTTAACCGCATTAAAACTGATCTCGAAGAGCTGGTTATCGTTGAATCATTTCCTTCAAGAATTGAAGGGCGTCAAATGATCATGGTACTGGCACCTAAGAAGAAATAATTGGGCCATCAAGTAGTAATTTTCGTAGCAATATGAAGTTATTCGCCTAATTAATTCGTAGTTAATGACAATGCGAAGTTGGAAATTAAAGAAATGCCAAAGATTAAAACTGTACGTGGCGCAGCAAAGCGCTTTAAAAAAACTGCAGGCGGTGGCTTTAAGCGCAAGCATGCAAACCTTCGTCACATTCTGACCAAAAAGTCTACTAAGCGTAAACGCCATTTACGTCCGAAAGGAATGGTATCTAAGGGCGATCTGGGTCTGGTAATTGCTTGCCTGCCATACGCATAAGTAAACATTGGTTAATTAAGATAAAAGACGATAGGAGATAGCTATGGCTCGCGTTAAACGTGGTGTAATTGCACGTGCACGTCACAAAAAAATTCTGAAGCAGGCGAAAGGTTACTATGGTGCACGTTCACGTGTTTACCGCGTAGCGTTTCAAGCGGTAATCAAAGCAGGTCAATATGCTTACCGTGACCGCCGTCAGCGTAAACGTCAGTTCCGTCAACTGTGGATCGCGCGTATCAACGCAGCGGCTCGCCAAAACGGTCTGTCTTACAGCCGCTTCATCAATGGCTTGAAAAAAGCTTCGATTGAAATCGACCGTAAGATTTTGGCAGACATCGCAGTATTCGACAAAGCAGCATTCACTGCTTTAGTTGAAAAAGCGAAAGGTGCTTTAGCCTAATGTTTGCTTGAAAAGGGGAAGGTAACTTCCTCTTTTCATTTATGATTATTTGTGTTAATACTTAATAAATAAGATTATTGAGAGAGTTCGAACATGAAAATCGTTGCTTTTCGTTTCTTTTTTTACTTTAGCGCCTGAATAATGGGGGCTCTTACGCGTAAGAAAAAAATGAAAAGTTACGCTGAAGCCTCCTAATTGGAGGCTTTTTTGTTTGTGATTATTAGAAAAAATATCGTAAAATCAGTTAAGTGTTTATCTTTTCTAAAATGGCAAGAAGCGAAAACTCATTATTTGGATGAATAACTAGCAAAACGACCAGAAGGTCATAAAGGGGAAACAATGCCACAACTCGCTGAGTTGGTTGCACAGGCAAAAGCAGCCATTGAACAGGCCCAAGATGTTGCTACGTTAGAATCAGTACGTGTTGAATATTTGGGCAAGAGCGGCCATTTCACACTACAGATGAAAACGTTGCGTGATCTGCCAGCTGATGAACGTCCAGCTGCTGGGGCGGTGATAAATGAAGCCAAAGTACAGGTTCAAGATGCACTGAATAAACGTAAAGATGCCATGCAGGCAGAAATCTTAAATGCGCGTTTAGCATCAGAGAAAATTGATGTCTCATTACCTGGACGCCGTATGGAAAATGGTGGATTACACCCTGTTACCCGTACGATTCAGCGAATTGAAGAATTTTTTGGTGAATTAGGTTTTAGTGTTGAGACTGGTCCTGAAATTGAAGACGATTATCATAACTTCGATGCACTGAACATTCCCGCTCATCATCCAGCACGTGCAGATCATGATACATTCTGGTTTGATGCAAAACGTCTATTACGTACACAAACGTCAGGTGTTCAAATTCGTACGATGAATGGTCAACAGCCACCAATTCGTATTATTGCACCAGGCCGTGTATATCGTAATGATTATGACCAAACGCACACACCAATGTTCCACCAAACAGAAGGCTTAATTGTTGATAAAGATATCAGCTTTACCAATCTGAAAGGTACATTGCATGATTTCTTGAATAACTTCTTTGAAGAAGAAGTACAAGTGCGTTTCCGTCCTTCCTATTTCCCATTTACAGAACCTTCAGCAGAAGTTGATGTTATGGGCAAAAATGGTAAGTGGTTAGAAGTGCTTGGTTGCGGCATGGTTCATCCTAATGTTTTGCGTAATGTTGGCATTGACCCAGAAGTCTATTCTGGATTCGCATTTGGTATGGGAATGGAACGTTTAACTATGTTGCGCTACGGCGTTTCAGATTTGCGTGCATTCTTTGAAAATGATCTCCGTTTTCTTAAACAGTTTAAATAAGGTGGGACTCTCTCATGAAATTCAGTGAACTCTGGTTACGCGAATGGGTGAACCCCGCTATTAGTAGTGATGCATTATCTGAACAGATCACCATGGCAGGTTTAGAAGTTGACGGTGTTGAGCCAGTGGCAGGGCAGTTTAATGGTGTAGTGGTTGGCGAAATTGTTGAATGTGGTCAACATCCTAATGCTGATAAATTGCGTGTGACTAAAGTCAATGTTGGCGGTGACCGTCTTCTAGATATCGTCTGCGGCGCGCCAAATTGTCGCCAAGGTTTAAAGGTTGCAGTGGCTACTGTTGGTGCAGTGCTTCCCGGTGATTTTAAAATCAAAGCCGCAAAACTTCGTGGCGAGCCGTCTGAAGGGATGCTATGTTCATTTTCTGAACTTGGCATTTCTGATGATCATAATGGCATTATTGAATTGCCGTTAGATGCACCTGTAGGTACTGACTTACGTGATTATTTAAAATTTGATGATAGCATCATCGAAATCAGTATTACGCCAAACCGCGCTGATTGTTTAAGCATTCTTGGTGTTGCACGTGATGTTGCGGTCATTAATAAATTGCCATTGAATGAGCCGCAAATCAATCCAATTAAAGCAACAATCAATGAATCATTCCCAATCCGTGTTGAAGCACCTGAAGCTTGTCCTCGCTTTTTAGGCCGCGTTATTAAAAATATTGATGTATCAGCAAAAACACCAATATGGATGAAAGAAAAATTGCGCCGCGGTGGCATTCGTTCAATTGATGCTGTTGTTGATATCACTAATTATGTATTACTTGAATTAGGTCAACCTCAACACGCGTACGATTTAGATCGTTTAGATGGCGCGGTTGTGGTGCGCATGGCAAAACAAGATGAAAAACTTGTTCTGCTCGATGGCAGCGAAGCTGTGCTTAAGACTGATACATTAATCATTGCTGATGAACAAAAAGCATTAGGTATTGCGGGTATTTTTGGTGGTGAACATTCGGGTGTAAATAGCGAAACTAAAAATGTGCTACTAGAGTGTGCATTCTTTAATCCATTAGCAATTACAGGCCGTGCACGTAATTATGGTTTACACACTGATGCATCTCACCGTTTTGAACGTGGCGTCGATCCTGCATTACAATTTAAAGCTATAGAACGTGCGACTCAGCTGATTTTAGATATTTGCGGTGGTGAAGCTGGTGACATTATTGATGTCACTAGCTCTGCTCATCTTCCTAAACCCGCTAATATTACGCTGACCCGTAATAAGCTTGATCGCTTGATTGGTTATTCGATTGATGACAGCACAGTGACTGATATTTTGACTCGCTTGGGATGCCAAGTAAGTCAATCAGCAGGTCGTTGGGATGTTGTAGCGCCAAGCTGGCGTTTTGATATGCAAATCGAAGAAGATTTGGTCGAAGAAGTTGCCCGCATTTACGGTTATAACAATATTCCTGATGTGCCTCTACGTGCTGATTTAATTATGACTAAGCACAAAGAAGCTAACTTGCCACTTAAGCGCATCAAGGCATTGTTGGTTGATCGCGGTTTCCAAGAAGCTATCACCTATAGTTTTGTCGACCCTAAAATACAAGCTCTTCTGCACCCTGAAGAAGAAACGCTGGTATTACCAAACCCAATTTCTGCTGATATGTCAGCAATGCGACTCTCATTATTGACGGGCCTTTTGACTACAGTTGTCTATAACCAAAATCGCCAACAAAATCGTATTCGTTTATTTGAAACAGGCTTACGCTTTGTTCCTGATAACCAAGCAGAATATCAAATTCGCCAAGAACCAATGTTGGCAGGGGTGATTGCAGGTAATAAATTTGAAGAACATTGGTCATTAGATAAGCAGGTTGTGGATTTCTTTGATTTAAAAGGTGATCTCGAAGCTGTTTTAGAATTGACTGGCAAACTGAATCAAATTACATTTAAACCTGAAGCTCATCCAGCGTTGCATCCTGGTCAAAGTGCTGGGATTTATCTGGAAAATGAACATATTGGTATTATTGGTGTTGTTCATCCAGAGCTTGAACGTAAACTCGATTTAAATGGTCGTACCGTTGTGTTCGAGGTTCGTAGTGATGCGATAATGAACCGCGTAATCCCTGAGGCTAAGGCGATTTCTCGTTATCCATCGAACCGTCGTGATATTGCAATTGTTGTGCCTGAAGATGTTGCTGCCGCAGATGTATTGACAGAGTGTAAAAAAATTGGCATAAATCATATAGTTGGCATAAACTTGTTTGATGTGTATTGTGGTGAAGGAATAGCAGATGGTTATAAGAGTCTTGCTATTAGTCTCGTCTTCCAAGATACAACTGCTACGATGGAAGAAGAAGAGATAACCGCTACCGTTGATCTGTGTGTTGCTGCGTTAAAACAGCGATTCCAAGCCTCTTTGAGGGACTAAACCTATGGCGCTTACTAAAGCTGAAATGTCAGAAAAGTTGTTTGAAAAACTAGGTGTTAGCAAACGTGATGCTAAAGATCTTGTCGAAATCTTCTTTGAAGAAGTTCGCCTTTCTCTAGAGAATGGTGAGCAAGTCAAATTATCTGGATTCGGTAACTTCGATTTACGTGATAAAAATCAACGCCCTGGACGCAATCCAAAAACGGGTGAAGATATTCCAATCACTGCTCGTCGCGTTGTCACTTTCCGTCCTGGACAGAAATTAAAAAGCCGGGTAGAAAAAGCAACACCTAAAGAGTAATTGTTGGATTTGCTTTATGAGTAAAAGACCGCCTCGGCGGTCTTTTATTTTATCTGGGTGATTAATATTGCTGTGTCATGGCTTGTTCAATTTTTTGCTGAATATAGATCGCCTTATTAATTGCTTTTTCAAATCCATTAATGCCTTTATTGAGCATGTTATCATTGGTTAGGAATTGTGGGGCTATAATTATTGATATGTTTTTAGGAGACATTAATGTTTCTTGTTCGTTATGACTAATTTTAATTAGCAAAGGCATTAATTTTTCAAGTATTAAATCATGCTGATTTTCCGGAAGTTGTTGCGCATAATCTTGAATAGTCTTTTTAATTGCAAATGCCAAAGTATGTACATCAGGCATTGTATTTTGATCTGAGTTCAAAAAGTTAGGTGAGCTAATTTTTTCTATGTAAGCCTTTTGGTCATTTGAGTTACTTGATATACGTAAGATACCTTGAGTTGAGGCAAATTTATTACTACTCATCGCGAGATCTATTAATTTCGAGAACCTTGCCGATATCTTTTCAATATTCTCTTCTTTGCTTATCGGGTTAATAGCTGATAATTGATTCATTTTACCGGCATATTCTTCATTTTTAGCTTTATTCATAATGAAATTGAGTATTTTCGAAGACTTATCAGCAGATAATTCATCTTTTGAAAAAGCTTTATTTGTAGCATTAGCTGAAAATGGTACATATTCCCAGTCTGTTGTGACTGATTTATTGGATAAATAATTGTTTGATTCGACTTCTCCTTTTGTTTTTTTCATAATGATATCGAGTATACTTGCCGATTTTTCAGCTGAAAGCTCATTATGAGTTTGCATTTTATTGGCGGATCTAGGTGAAAAAGATTCATATTGCCAATCTGTTGCAAGCAAATGACTAACAGAATGGTTTATATTAGTCTCAGGCTGTTTATTTGGGAAAAAGTAGCTAAAACAAGATTGAAAAATATGTCGAAGAGCACCGAGAAAACCTGTTTTTTGCGAAACTGGTGTTGAACAATGATTTTCGATTTGAGAAACGGAATTGTTTCCTTGAGTAGATATAATATTCATATTACCTCTTAAGTGATGATATTAAGTTAGGTAAATCACTATAAAGTTATTATATTTAGTCGACTTTCATAAAAAGCGGTAGGAATGGAGAGACCACTCGTTATATTAATTTGTGTGTCGTTTTTTTATATATGCGTTAATTATATTAGAAAATGAATAGTCAAAATAAAATTGAATATCTACAAACCAAACAAAAACAAATAGATATCAGGTTACTAGCTTTACTTGCTGTTGCTCTATTTATTATCTCCATATTTTCATTAAGTGCGGGGGAGGTTTGGTTATGGCCTAACCAATGGTTCAGTGAAACGGCTCAACTTTTTGTTTGGCAAATACGGTTCCCGCGTTTATTAGCTGTGATAGTTATTGGTGCTGCCCTTGCTGTGACGGGCGCTATTATGCAAGCTCTATTTGAAAATCCACTTGCTGAGCCAGGCTTATTAGGTATTAGTAATGGAGCTGGGGTTGCTGTTGTTTTTATCATTTTATTATCGAATGGGATAACTCAATATTGGCTTATCAGTCTTGGTGCTGTGATTGGTGCTTTGCTGCTGACTTTTATTTTGCTCTTTTTCGCACGGAAAAAGCGATTTAATAATGCGAGCTTATTATTAGTTGGGGTGGCATTAGGTGTAATATGTGGCGCATTAATGACATGGATGGTCTATATGAGCAGCAGTTTGGATTTACGCCAACTCCTGTATTGGATGATGGGGAGTTTTAGCGGTATCGACATGCGTCAATTAGGTTTGGTGATTACCTGTGTTCCATTTCTATTATGGGCAATGTGTCAAGGAACAGCCTTAAATTATTTATCACTTGGTTCACTGCAAGCTTATCAATTAGGTTTTTCGCATTATAAATGGCGGCTAGCGCTTATTATTGTCACTGGCATATTAATTGGTTTAAGTGTTGCGATTGCAGGTGCCATTAGCTTTGTTGGTTTAGTTATCCCCCATATTTTGCGATTATCGGGTCTGACTGATAATAAATGGTTGTTACCAGGATGTGCATTAGCGGGTGCTGGTGGGTTACTTTTAGCAGATATTCTGTCCCGAATTTTAATCGCACATGCAGAAATTCCGATTGGTGTTATTACGGCAACATTAGGTGCACCCATTTTTATCTGGCTCCTCGCTCGCAATCAACAATGGCGCTAATTTAATATGACTAAACAGCAAATCATAGAAATGCAGCAGCTTTTTGTAGATGATCGTTTATTGAATATAAATGAATTAGTCTATTCTGGAGAACAAATTCATTTACTCGGGGCTAATGGCGCAGGGAAAAGTACTTTATTATCGGTAATGAGTGGTTTTCAACAATCAACGGGAAAATTGCTTATTCATCATAAAAATATTCATCAATATAGTGCAAAAGAATTAAGTCAAATTCGCGCTTATTTTCCCCAACAAATTTCAGTACAACCTATTTTAAAAGTTTTTCAATATTTAGCACTTTTTCAGTCTCAAAATAAATATCAAGCGTCTTTATTTACGGAATTATGTCAAGATTTTCAACTGGGATCTTTATTGCTCAAACCCATCATGCAACTTTCTGGCGGTGAATGGCAGCGAGTGAGAATTATTGCGATTTTTTTGCAGGTATGGAATGACGCTAATTTATGTGGAAAATTTATCCTACTTGATGAACCAATGAACAACCTAGATATTATTCAGCAATCTAAAGTCGATAAATGGGTAAAATATTTTTGTCATCAGGGTGGAACGGTTATAATAAGCGGCCATAATCTAAGTCATTCATATCAATTTGCAAGTCGAGTCTGGATGATGAAAAAAGGGGAAATAATTTTTTCTGGTACACCTGAAAATGTGATGACGGAAACTAATTTATCGGTATTATTTGCGGGTAATCTCCGTTTGCATAAAGTAGGTGAAAATAAGTCTTGGCAGGTAATTAACTTTGACGATTAACCAAAAACTTGTTCTAATTACTGGTTTAATTGCACTTTACAGATAAAAATAATTTTCCGGTGTTGATGTTCGGTTAAAGTAATTTTGACTAGAATACGCTATTCCCAATAAAATGAGTAATTCCTAATAAAAGTAGGCTATAAACTATATGAGCAATTTCCTTCCGTTTTCAAAACCGGCTATCGGTGATGAAGAGGTTAAAGCCGTAGAAAAAGTTCTACGTTCAGGCTGGATAACCACTGGGCCTCAGAATCATCAATTAGAAGAGGATTTTTGCAGACGTTATGGTTGTAAACATGCCATAGCACTTGCTTCAGCAACCGCAGGTATGCACGTCGTCCTAATGGCGCTAGGCATAGGGCCTGGCGATGAAGTGATCACGCCTTCACAAACATGGGTCTCAACAATCAATATGATTGAATTATTGGGCGCGACTCCGGTGATGATTGATGTTGATCGCGATACACTTATGATCCAACCTGAAGCGGTAAAACAAGCACTGACAGAAAGGACGAAGGCAATTATTCCGGTTCATTATGCTGGCGCACCTTGCGACCTTGATGCCTTACGCGAAATTGCCCGTAAAGCAGATGTCTTTTTAATTGAAGACGCAGCGCATGCTGTGGGTACGCGTTATAAAAATGAATGGATCGGGGAACATGGCACGGCCATCTTTTCATTCCATGCCATTAAAAATGTGACTTGTGCTGAAGGCGGGTTAGTTGTTACTGATAATGATGAATTAGCGCAACGCGTTAGAACATTAAAGTTTCATGGTTTGGGTGTTGATGCTTTTGACAGACAAATGCAAGGCAGAAAACCGCAAGCTGAAGTTGTTGAACCAGGATTCAAATATAATTTATCTGATATACATGCTGCTATTGCTGTTGTTCAGTTATCGCGCGTTGAAGAGTTAAATCAGCGTCGCGCAGAGTTAGTGGAACGTTATCGCGAAGCATTAAAAGGTTCTCCTTTACAAATGTTATCCATTCCTGATTATCCGCATTTACATGCCAATCATTTATTTATGGTGCGTGTTGATAAAGATGCTTGTGGCATCGATAGAGATACTTTCATGGAAAAATTGAAAGAGCATAATATCGGGACAGGTTTACATTTTAGAGCGGCCCATACTCAAAAATATTACCGTGAAAAATACCCTGAACTTTCGCTGGTCGAGTCAGAATGGAACACGGCAACACTTTGCTCACTGCCTCTTTTCCCTGATATGTCTAATGAAGATGTTGATCGAGTGGTAAAAGCAATAAATGAAATCCTTTTGGAGTCAAAATAGTGTCATTTGTAGATGAATTTGAAGAGATTAAAAAAGTCTCTGTTGTAATCCCTGTTTATAATGAAGAGCAAAGTCTACCTCAGTTATTAGAGCGTACTATTAAAGCATGTAAGCAACTTACTCAATCTTATGAGCTGATCTTAGTTGATGATGGTAGTAGCGACCGTTCAGCTAAAATGTTGACTGAAGCAGCTGAAAACCCAGATAACCATGTTATTGCGATTATTTTAAATCGTAATTATGGACAGCACTCTGCAATTATGGCTGGATTTAATCAAGCAGACGGTGATTTAGTGATTACTTTGGATGCTGATTTACAGAATCCTCCAGAAGAGATCCCTCGTTTAGTGCAGACAGCAGCTGAAGGCTATGATGTTGTCGGTACTCGTCGTGCTAATCGCCAAGATTCTTGGTTCCGCAAAACAGCCTCTAAAATGATTAATGCGATGATCACGAAAGCAACAGGCCGCTCTATGGGTGATTATGGTTGCATGCTACGCGCTTACCGTCGCCATATTATTCAGGCAATGTTGCAGTGCCATGAAAGAAGTACTTTTATTCCAATTCTGGCGAATACTTTTGCACGTAGAACGATCGAAATTGATGTAGCGCATGCTGAACGTGAGTATGGCGATTCTAAATACAGCTTTATGAAGCTGATTAATTTAATGTATGACCTACTGACTTGCTTAACAACGGCACCATTGCGTTTGTTAAGTGTAGTGGGCAGTGTTATTGCAGCAGGTGGTTTTTTATTAGCCGTGTTACTGATTGTTTTACGCCTAGTTTTTGGTGCAACTTGGGCGGCAGATGGCGTATTCACCTTGTTTGCAATACTCTTTATGTTTATCGGTGCACAGTTTGTTGCTATGGGGCTGCTAGGTGAATATATTGGCAGGATCTACAATGATGTGCGCGCGAGACCACGTTATTTTATTCAAAAAGTCGTTGGTGCAGATCTTAAAACCGACAAAAATCAGGAAGAGAACTAATGAAAGCTATTGTTTTTGCCTATCATGATATTGGCTGCGTAGGACTAAAAGCACTTAAGAAAGCAGGTTTCGATATTCAGGCAGTATTTACTCATACTGATGATCCTAATGAAAACCACTTTTATTCCTCAGTCGCACGCGTCAGCGCAGACATGGAACTTCCTGTTTACGCACCAGAAGATGTTAACCATCCTCTGTGGATTGAGCGCATTCGTGAGCTGAAACCAGACGTTATTTTTTCATTCTATTATCGCGATATGTTGAGTGAAGAATTACTTAAATTGGCTCCAAAAGGTGCATTTAACTTACATGGTTCTTTATTGCCTAAATATCGTGGTCGTGCGCCTATCAATTGGGCATTGTTAAATGGCGAAACTGAAACAGGCGTAACTTTGCACAAAATGGTTGCAAAAGCAGATGCTGGCGACATTATTGCTCAAGAAAAAGTTGAGATCACAAATACTGATACTGCTTTGACTTTACACGAAAAAATTCGTAAAGCAGCTGAAGAATTATTAGATAAAACACTACCATTAATTGAGTCTGGTAACTATAAATCAGTTCCGCAAGATGAAAGCCAAGCTAGCTATTTTGGTCGCCGTACAGCACAAGATGGTTTAATTCATTGGGAAAAATCAGCAAAAGAAGTTGATTGCCTAATTCGTGCTGTGACTGAACCATACCCAGGTGCTTTCACTTATTTAGGTGAGCGCAAAATGATCATCTGGCGTGCTCGCGTACTTGATGATAATCAAGGTAAACGCCCAGGAACTGTACTATCAAGTGATCCTCTGCGTATTGCATGTGGTGAAGGTGCAATCGAAGTTGTTAGTGGCCAAAGTGAGTCAGGCCTTTATATGCAAGGTAACCGCCTTGCAAATGAAATGGGCATGGTTGTTGATGTCCGTGTTGGACCAAAACCAACTGCGCATATCAAACGCCGTAAACGCGTATTAATTTTAGGTGTTAATGGTTTCATTGGTAACCACTTGACTGAACGTTTATTGCAAGATGACGATTATGATATTTATGGTATGGATATCAGCTCTTCAGCAATTGACCGTTTCATTGGTAACCCACGTTTCCACTTTATTGAAGGTGACGTCAGCATTCACACAGAATGGATTGAGTACCACATCAAAAAATGTGATGTGATCTTGCCATTAGTTGCGATTGCAACACCAATCGAATATACCCGTAATCCATTACGTGTATTTGAACTAGACTTTGAAGAAAACCTGAAAATTGTTCGTTATTGTGCAAAATACAACAAACGTATCATTTTCCCATCAACTTCAGAAGTTTATGGTATGTGTGATGATAAAGAGTTCGATGAAGATGAATCTCGTCTTATCGTTGGCCCAATCAATAAACAACGTTGGATCTACTCTGTCTCTAAACAGCTGCTTGACCGAGTCATTTGGGCTTATGGCGCGAAAGAAGGTCTGAAATTTACACTATTCCGTCCATTTAACTGGATGGGACCACGTTTAGATAGCTTGAACTCAGCACGTATTGGTAGTTCTCGTGCTATTACTCAGTTAATCCTTAACTTGGTTGAAGGTTCGCCAATTAAATTGGTTGATGGTGGTGAACAAAAACGTTGTTTCACTGACATTAAAGATGGTATTGAAGCACTATTCCGTATCATTGAGAACAAAGATGGAAAATGTGATGGTCAGATCATCAATATTGGTAACCCAACAAACGAAGCAAGTATTCGTCAGTTAGCTGAAATGCTGCTTGAGTGCTTTGAAAATCACCCTCTGCGTGGGAATTTCCCTCCATTTGCAGGTTTCCGTGAAATAGAAAGCAGCAGCTACTACGGTAAAGGTTATCAAGATGTTGAACATCGTAAACCAAGCATTGAAAATGCGCGCCGCCTGCTTGACTGGACTCCAACCATTGATATGAAAGATACTGTTGAGGAAACATTAGGTTTCTTCTTACAGGGTGCAGTGGAAGAGTTGGGTAAAAAATAATGAAAAAAGTTGGTTTGAGAATTGATGTGGATACCTATCGCGGCACATTAGAAGGTGTACCACAATTACTCAAAGTTCTTAATGAGTATAATATTCAGGCCAGCTTCTTCTTCAGTGTAGGACCCGATAATATGGGGCGCCATTTATGGCGCCTTTTGCGTCCTAAATTCCTGTGGAAAATGCTGAGATCAAATGCAGCTTCACTTTATGGCCTTGATATTCTATTAGCGGGCACGGCATGGCCGGGTAAAAAAATCGCTAAAGATTTAGGTTATCTTATGAAGCAAACTTTAGAAGCGGGTCATGAGGTAGGGCTTCATGCATGGGATCATCAAGGTTGGCAGGCAAAAGTTGCAAAATGGAGTGAGGCTGAATTAACCCAGCAAA
This sequence comes from Providencia sneebia DSM 19967, assembly GCF_000314895.2. GTDB lineage: Bacteria > Pseudomonadota > Gammaproteobacteria > Enterobacterales > Enterobacteriaceae > Providencia > Providencia sneebia. The sequence goes on from NZ_CM001773.1 coordinate 1,983,612, forward strand.
TTAAATTAGGGGTTGATGCTTTACAACAAGCAACGGGTCATCCTGTAACGTGTTCTGCGGTGGCAGGCTGGCGTGGTGATGAGCGTGTACTTGAAGCTAAACAAAAATTTGGTTTTAGCTATAATAGTGATTGCCGTGGAAAATACCCATTTAGACCTATTATGCGTGATGGTTCATTAGGTACTGTGCAAATTCCTGTTACTTTACCAACCTATGATGAAGTTGTTGGCACTGTGGTGACAGATGAGGCTTTTAATGATTTTATCTTACAAGCCATAAAAGATGATCAAGGTGTTCCAGTTTATACTATACATACCGAAGTTGAAGGTATGTCAAAAGCAGCACAATTTACCCAATTATTAGAACGGGTTGCGAAGGAAGAAATTCAATTTTGCACTTTGAGTGATTTATTGCCAGATGATATCGCCACATTACCAAAGGGAAGAGTGGTTAGAGCACCATTCCCTGGACGCGAAGGCTGGCTTGGCTGCCAAGAAGAGGAATAACACAGCATGTTGAATAACCGAGCGAGCAAAGTAGGAGCCTCTCTGCTGGCTCTTTTTTTTATCTTAACTTACCTATTACCGCTGAACAGCCGTTTGCTTTGGCAACCAGATGAAACACGCTATGCAGAAATTAGTCGTGAAATGTTACAGCGTGGTGATTGGATTGTACCTTACATGCTGGATACGCGCTATTTTGAAAAGCCAGTTGCGGGGTATTGGATAAACAATATAAGCCAAATGATTTTTGGTGAAACTAACTTTGCTGTCCGTTTCGGGTCAGTATTCTGTATTCTACTTAGTGCTTTGCTCGTTTATCGTATGGCAAAAATGATGTGGCGTAATGGCCATGTTGCTTACGTTGCAAGCCTTATTTATATCTCTATGTTTTTGGTTTTTGCTGTTGGAACATACAGCGTCCTCGACCCCATGTTGTCTTTGTGGATAGTGGCAAGTATGTATTGTTGCCTTTGGGCAATGAAAGCACGAGGAAATAGAAACAAAATTATAGCGTGGGGGTGCTTAGGTTTAGCATGTGGGATGGCTTTTATGACTAAGGGCTTTTTGGCCTTAGCGATCCCAGTGATTGTTATGCTCCCTGTGACATTATATCAAAAGCGCTTTGTCGAAATGCTCAAGTTTGGGCCATTAGCAATCATCACAGCAGTTCTTATTAGTTTGCCTTGGGCGTTGGCAATTGCAAAGCAAGAGCCTGATTATTGGCACTACTTCTTTTGGATAGAACACATTAAACGCTTTACAGCTGAAGATGCGCAGCATGTAGCGCCATTTTGGTATTACATCCCCATTATTGTACTAGGTTGCATTCCATGGGCTGGTTTATTACCTGGCGCGATAAAAAAAGGTTGGACAGAACGTAAATCTAATCCAGATATGTTCTTTTTGCTGTGTTGGTTTATTGTTCCCGTTATCTTTTTCAGTATTTCTCGCGGTAAATTACCCACCTATATGTTGCCATTTATGGCACCATTAGCGTTATTGATGGCAAAATATGGTGTTGATTGCGTACGCAATGGCAAAATGAAAGCCTTAAAAGCCAATGGTATCATTAATATTGTGCTCGGGGTGGTCGCTGCGATTGCCGTTATTGTTGTGAGTACCGTTATTAAACGGCCATTATATGAAGCGGATGAATGGTCAAAAATGGTGCTTGGTGTTGTGGCATTTTCTATTTGGGCAATTATTGGCTATTTGAGTACAGTTCTAAATGCGAAATACTGGCTATGGGCAGCATCATGTTCATTGGCGATTAGTTTGTGCATTGGTAGCGCGTTACCAAATAACACCATTGATTCTAAATTACCTCAAAATTTCATTCATCAAAATCATGATTTGCTAATGAATAGCCGTTATATCATGGCGAATAATGTCGGTGTTGCTGCTGGCTTAGCGTGGGAAACACAAAATTCAGATATCTACTTATACAATAGTAGTGGTGAATTAACTTATGGTTTGGAATATCCTGACAGTCAACATCGTTTAGTTAAACCTGATCAGTTTGCGGCTTGGCTGGAAAAAGCGCGTCAAAAAGGCCAAGTGACCGTGGTATTTTTGCTTGGTAGGAAAGAAGAACACCCAGATGTACCTAAACCAGATGAAGTGATCAGCAATTCACGCATGGCTATTATGGTTTATTACAAACAATGATAAGCCAATTATTACTATTATTGTTAGTTAGCGTACTCACTTGTGCTGGGCAAATTGCCCAGAAACAAGCTGTAGTAAGCTGGCAAGGTAACAAAGCTAATAAAAAATCATTGTCTATTCGTTGGTTAGTTTTAGCCTTAATAATGCTGGGTTTTGGGATGCTATTTTGGCTGAAATTACTTGAAAGCATGCCACTAAGCATTGCTTATCCAATGTTAAGCATTAACTTTGTATTAGTGACCTTAATTGGACAATTTGTTTACCATGAAAAGACAGGCCTTAATCACTGGCTTGGCGTAATTGCAATTATGTTCGGTATTTTTTTGATGAGTATCAGTGGATGAATAAAGGTTATCTGTGGGTACTTGGCAGCGCATTGCTAGTGACCATCGCTCAATTAAGTCTAAAGGCTGGTGTAGTAGGTCTGCCTTCATTTATATTAGGCTGGCACTGGTTACAACTTGACTGGTTACTCACTAATATTGTCAGTATTGGTATCGTTTTTATTGGGTTGGTATGCTACGCATTATCTATGTTGTGTTGGTTATTTGCCTTAAAAAGCATTCCGCTTAATAAGGCTTATCCGCTTATTAGCCTAAGCTATGTATTTGTTTATTTACTAGCGGTAATTTTGCCGTGGTTTAATGAGCCAGCTACGGGATTGAAGGCATGTGGGATCATTTTTATTTTACTTGGTGTTTGGCTAATCAGTAGGCCAAGCAAAGAGAAAATAGATAAAGTAGAGTAAGTTAGCGTGATCTTGCAGTGCAAAACGTATATTTAGGTGGTCATTCCTTAAAAAGAACGCCATATTGTATTGTTTAATGTAATAAATAGTTGTAAAAATAAACACAAAAAGGTTAACAGATCGGAAGGTGCAATATGATAATTAAATGGCAACATCTACCATTATTGCTCTTATTGATATTAGCGGGCTGTTCATCGACATCCGTAAAAAGAACACCGCCGCCAGCACTGAAGACACAATTGTCTGATCCCATAATGACAATTGCTCAGTTGAAAGACCAATTACAGCAGTGGTATGGAACCCCGTATAACTATGGTGGTATGAGTTTTAATGGTATTGATTGCTCCGGATTTGTCTATCGCACATTTAATGACCGTTTTGCTATCCAATTACCGCGACAAACGATTGACCAAACGCGGTTAGGTACGCGTATTGATAAATCTGATCTCATGCCCGGTGATTTGGTTTTCTTTAAAACGGGTGGCGGTGAAAATGGTTTGCATGTTGGTATTTACGATACTGATAATTCATTTATTCATGCATCCACCAGTAAAGGCGTTATTCGTTCATCTATGGATAATGTTTATTGGAAAAAAGTATTTTGGCAGGCACGCCGCATTTGATTTGACAGAAGTTTCCTCAATTCCTCTGTAATTATGTTATCTTAGAAGCAACTTTTGCTTTTAAGGTAACCTCATGTCTCGCTTACGTTTACTTATCTCAGAATCTTATGATCCATGGTTTAATTTAGCGGTGGAAGAGACCATATTTCGTCAAATGTCTCCTGACCAACGGGTTATGTTTTTATGGCGCAATGCAGATACTGTGGTTATCGGCCGTGCCCAGAATCCATGGAAAGAGTGTAACACCCGCCGGATGGAAGAGGATGGAGTTCGGTTAGCGCGTCGAAGCAGTGGTGGCGGGGCAGTATTCCATGATTTAGGTAATACCTGCTTTACCTTTATGGCGGGAAAACCTGAATATGATAAAACGATATCAACTAAAATTATTGTCGATGGCTTGGCGTTAGTTGGTATTCATGCAGAGGTTTCGGGTCGTAATGATTTGGTATTAAATACCAGTGATGGGCCGCGTAAAATTTCCGGTTCAGCATACCGCGAAACGCGTGATCGTGGTTTTCATCATGGTACGTTATTAATTAATTCTGAGCTGAGCCGGTTAGCGGACTATTTGAATCCAGATCCAAAAAAATTACAGGCAAAAGGGATAACATCAGTGCGATCTCGCGTGACAAATTTGTGCGAATTGGTGACTGATATTAGCCATGAAAAAGTTTGTGAAGGCATCATAGAAAGCTTTTTTAATTATTATGGTGAGAAGGTGGATGCAGAATTTATTTCACCGGATAAATTACCTGACCTTCCTAATTTCGAACAGACATTTGCTAAACAAAGCAGCTGGGAATGGAATTTTGGGCAAGCGCCAGCATTTACTCATTTAAGTGATACTCGCTTCCCATGGGGCGGCATTGAGTTCCATTTTGATATTGAAAAAGGCATGGTTAAGCGTTGCCAGTTTTTTACTGACAGCTTAGATCCATCGCCGTTAGAGTGGCTGAGTCAGCAGCTGATAGACCAGCCTTATCAGGTGGAAACAATACATCAGCTCATTCGGAAGATGCATCCATTATGGCCTGAACTTAAAGAACAGCTAGTGGATTTAGAAAATTGGTTAGTTCATGAATTAAGTTAGTCATCTAACTCATTAAAATAAAAAGCTTGGAGCCGGTATAACCGGCTCTACGTAAACTATAATGCTTTTAAAATGAAGATAAGCAACAAAGGCTTGGTTTTCAGAACGCTATTGCTTATTAGCAGTTACATGACATGAATGTTTTACATTCTGGCATTTGTCCATTTTGGCGGAATTTTGCAGGCGTGATATTAAAGTGCTTTTTAAAAATACGTGTAAATGTTGCTTGTGAGCTAAAACCATATTGCAGAGCAATATCTAAAATAGGCAAGTTGCCATCACGTAATGATTTAGCAGCTTCTAGCAAACGACGTTTGCGCACATATTCACCTAATGTGCATCCTTTCATCTCTTTGAATACACGCTGTAAGTGCCATTTGGAATAACCACTTTTATTCGCAATAGTGTCAATTTTGATCCCTTCATTGCGCTGTAACTGACCTTCCAGCCATTTAATAATATCGTTAACTACGCTCTCTGACATATATACCTCCCACTACGATGGGTTATTGTTTATTAATACCAAATAATAACAAAAGAAATTAGTATCCATTTTTGCTATTTTTCCGATATATCGATAGGCATAACGTGCTTTTTTTAATTGGTATTAATGATTGCTTTGATAGGGAAATGTGATGAAGTTATATTCATTACATACAAGAGTGTATGTAATTATCTATTAATTATCAATAAATTATTTTTTTATACGCAATTATTGTTTAATTGCATAATTAATCGTAATTTATCATCAATTTTTTTGATGATATCGTTCTAATTAATGAGTCAAGTGAGATATTGAAAGTTACTTAAGCTTAATTATTGCGCATAAGTTTAAAATATATTATCAATTAATGAGGGTTTGGCTTATAAAACCCATAATAATGGGCAGATCATCCACTGTTTCTTATGTGGGAAAGCTCAAGAAACAGTGGAAAAAATTAACGGCGAAGATAAACGTGGGGGGTTGCTATTTCAGGATGGGATATAACACCTAAATCTGCTTTATACCAACGGGTTAAATTTGATGCATTAAGAACTTCTTTGGGCGTTCCTGTGGCAACTAATTTACCTTGGTGGATTAAATATACTCGATCAGCATAAAGAGCGGTAAGGTTTAGGTCATGTAATACGCAACAAACTCCATAGGGATGTTCTCGTGTCAATTGATGCAATAACCGTAAACTGTGTTGTTGGTGGTAAAGGTCAAGCGCAGAGGTAGGTTCATCAAGAAACAAACAAGCAGGGCTGCGTTTTGGTTGCCATACTTGGGCTAATACTCTAGCAAGTTGAACACGTTGTTGCTCCCCCCCTGATAACTGACGAAAATCACGGTGGCGAAGTTCTTGGCAATCCGTTTGTGTTAGTGCTTCTTCAATGGCTTCTTGCTTATATTCTGAACCATAAGGACTACGTCCCATAGCAACAATATCTTCGACTGTAAATGCAAACGACAAGCTATGTTGTTGCTTCATTACAGCTCTTTTTTTTGCTAAATCATTATGTGGCCATTGATCAAGTGCTATACCTTCAAGTAAACATTTTCCTTGAGTTGGCTGCGTGTAACCTGTTAACAATTTTAATAAACTGGATTTACCAGCACCATTAGGGCCAATAATGACGACCATTTCATTTTGATTAATTGACAGTGAGATGTCATCTATCAACAATTTATTAGCAACTTGAAAGCTTAAATTGTGGGCTTCAAGGAGGTTTTGTCTTTCCATGAATTATGCTCTCCCGACAGGCTGACGTAATATAAGCCATAAGAAATAAGGTCCACCAATAAGGCCGGTAAGTAGACCAACTGGTATTTCTGCCGGTGAAACTGCGGTGCGAGCAATTGTGTCCGCAATAAGAAGAAGAGCAGCGCCGACAATGGCAGATCCCGGGATTAACCAACGGTGGTCAGGGCCAAGCGTCATTCGTATTAAATGGGGAACCACTAAACCAATAAACCCAATAACGCCACTCATAGCAACAGCGCAACCCACGAGTAACGCACTCAAAAAGAGTAAAATAAATTTTGTAAGTTGAACGTGTAGCCCAAGGTAATGGGCATCTTCATCACCAAGTTGTAATAAATTGAGTTTGTTGCCTTGCCATAGGCAAATAAAACAGGTTGGTAAAATCACACTTGCGGCAATGGTTAATGATGTCCAATCCACACTTGAGAGCGTTCCCATCATCCATAAACTGAAGGTACGTAATTGTTGATCATCACTGACATAGCTTAAAACACCAATAAAGGACATACAGAGCGCATTGATTGCAATCCCTGCAAGGAGTAAGCGCGCTAAATTACCATTCGAATAGCGGTTAAGCGTAAAAATAATAATAGAGACTAATAAGCTACCGACAAATGCCGCAGCAATATGACCATAATTGAGTAGGACAGCAGGTAGAGATAAAGAAAAAACAATAAAGGCGGCAACGCAAAGTGCGGCGCCACTGCTAATACCCAGTAAGCTTGGGTCTGCAAGCGGATTGCGAAATAGCCCTTGCATAATTGCCCCCGAAACAGCCAGTGCTAAACCAACTAAAATTGCCAGCAGGACTCTGGGAAGACGAATATTAAGCCAAATTTGCCAGACGGGATCTGTGGCAGGTGCCTGCCACAGAGTTTTAAATGAGACATTCATTGCGCCCATATTTGAGGCGAACATTGCAATAGCAACCAAAGCCCCTAATAGAATGATGACTGCTAATAAGGGGTGTTTAATTCGATTCATTGAGACTTCTCTAACGCCTCGCGCATTTGTTTCATGACGGTTGGTGTGCCTAAACTAAAACCAAGCATGCCCATATCATCAACAACAAGAAGTGCTTTATTTTTTGCCGCTGGTGTCATCGCAATACCAGGTAATTTCCAGACTTTCTCTTCGCCACCGAGTGATTTAATGCCTTCATGAGTGACAATAATAAGGTCGGGCTGGCTTGCAATAACACCTTCTTGTGAAAGAGGACGATAGCTATTAAAACCCTGCATTGCATTTTTAGCTCCGGTCGCACGTATTAAGCTATCCGCCGCCGTTTGTTGACCAGCAGCAAGTGGTAGTACACCACCATGACTCATGATAAATAACACTTTTTTATCTAGAGGTGAGGTATCCACTTTTGCAAGTTGTTCATTAAACTGTTCAATAAGCAAGTTACCTTGCTCTGTTTTGCCAACAGTTTTTGCAATCGTGGTAATTTTTTCAGGAATGGCTTCTAAGGATTGTTTCCCTGTTACTTTGATCACTTTTACGCCGTTTTTTTCTATTTGCGATAGCGCAATAGACGGTTTAGCTAACTCACTGGCCAATACAAGAGTAGGGCGCTGAGAAAGTACACCTTCAGCATTGAGCATGCGCATATAACCAACATCAGGCAATTTTACAGCTAGTTCAGGATGCATACTGGTACTGTCGCGCGCCACGAGTTGTTCACCCGCACCTAGCTCAAATACAATCTCAGTAACATCTCCACCTAATGTAATAATGCGTTCAGCGGCATGTGCAGTAAAAGTGAGCATCAATGTCACTGTTATTAGAAGCCATTTTTTCATCTTATTTCCCTAATGATTAAATATGTGGTAATTCCATGACTTGTTTACGCCATTGTGCTTGCTCCGGTGTTCCTTCTGTCCGTTGACCATACATTTGCACAATTTGATTGCCATCTTTATCGAAGACTTCAAGGCTCGTCACAAAACCATCTTGAGTTGGTTTGCGTGTTACCCAGCATTCAGAAACACCATTTTCAATCATATGCAGAGTAAAATCTGGATTGAAAATATTTAACCATTTGATGTCTGAACCTTCGCTTTGATATGGCATAAGGCGTTTTAACTCACCGGTAAAAATTTGTACACAACCACGGTTGCCTACAAAAATCATAATCTCATTTTGGTCTTTAAATGCAGTATTAACCAATTGATTAAATGAGTCATTTGGCACCTGCCAAGCAAGGTCATCACTGACAGCGCGGAAAACTTGCTGGCGGCTGAGGTTATTTTTTTTCAATAAGATGAAGAATTGGTGAACATCAGTCATGTTACGCCACTCTTCTTCAAGTTGTTGTTTCAGCTCATCACTGATTGGTTTCTCAGAAAATGGTGTTGCAGCTTCAATGACAAGTGGTGGATTTTCTGATGTCGCGTATTTTTCAATTAAAGCATTCCATGCGTTCATATCTGTATTATCAGTGGTATAAACTTTATGAAGTGCATCACCTTGCTTATCGAAAAACTGAATACTGTGGCGTTCACCATTTTTAGCGTCTTCAGTAAGTGTAAAAATTGGGCCCCAATGAGAGAAAAACATTCTTAAATCCAATGCACGCGGGTTTAGTATTAATCCTGCGTGATCACTAAATTTTGCATTATCATAGCGACCAATTTGCTCATGAACGACATATTCGTTACGGGTAATTGCTTTTACTTCTCCCACTGCGGCTAATGCTTTGAGCAGAGTAGGGGCATCAACGTTTAGTCGTTTAGCTTTGTCATGACCAACACGACTTTGCAAAAGTTCGCCTTCTGAAACATTGAGATAAGCTGCCAGATCACGAGCGTATTTTGCTTTATTGTCTGTTTTAGCTTGTTGGTAACGCTCATAAAGTGTTGAACTCACTGTATATCTCCTTAATTAAATATAAATTACCATTGGAAGCTAACAAGTAGCTTGGCATTACGTCCGTCTTGAGGGACACCTTGTGATGAGTAGTACTCTTTGTCGAAAGCATTACCTAAAACGACACTTGTACCTAGACCTTGTAATTGACCTGTACCTTTATAGCTAACATAAAAATCATGAACTGCATAGCCAGCTTGGCGTTCAGCTCCAGAGGCTTTATTAAAATCAGTATGGCGAGTAAATTCACCTAACCAACCAATAGCGAAACCGCTATCCGCAACAGGAATAGAAAGGTTGCTGGTTATTGATTCAGGTTTTATTGATGTGATGGATTTACCATTATGTTCTTTCTTGCCCGTTGTTTTGTTATAAGCAAGATCCCAATTAAAATAGTCATTTTTATAGTTCATTGAAGCATCAACCCCCCAAATTTTGGCATCTTTCACGTTGCTTGAGGTGGTGTATCCTTCGCGAATATGAACATCAGTATCGATATAATCTTTGGCTTTGGTATCAAAATAACTTGCTTTGAATTGTAAGTTATCACGCGCCATCAATAGGTCATCAAAACGTAAGCCAAATCCATATTCAGCTGTATTCGCAGATTCAGGCTTTAGGTTTGGGTTTGGTCTCCAATAATTTCCTGGAAAATGTCTTTCATCATTAAACATTTCCATCATTGTTGGTGCGCGAAAAGCTTCAGAATAGGAAGCAAATAGCATTGACCAATCAGTAGGTGTGATACTGACAGCACCTTTTGATGACCATTTCCCTTCTTTAACACTGTCTTTGTCTTTTGCCGTCGACTTATAATGGTCATAACGGGTACCAATAATGAATGAAACGGGTAAGTCTTTTAACGCAATCTCATCTTGCAAAAAGCCTGATGCAAAAGTGATATCCGCATTGGGGAATTGCGTTGTTGCGGCATATGGTCTTTGATTTTGCTTATAAGTTTCACCACCATAGGTCAAATTGTGAGCTGCAAGTGGTAATTCATAAAAATGGGTACGATTATCAAGTTTCAAGCCATACGTTTTTTGTGTTCGGCCTTCATAGGCAACATCATTTCCTTTCGCCGTGATGTTGACATCAGAATAGTAAGTTGTTGCTTTGAGGTTAAGCCAATCATGAGATTCTGGATTTAATTGATAAGAGGCTTGGGCATCACGTTGGCGAGTAGTCCGGTTGACTTGTTGGTTGCCTTTACTTACCGCGATTTGTTGCGGGTTTTTAGGTTGGTAAGCATTGTCATTATAATAACGGATTTGACCTGACAGTTTTTGGCTATCATCCAATTGCCAAGTTCCCTTACTCAATAAGTTGGAAATAGTTTCTTTATTGTCCATATCATCGCCATTGCTTAAGCGAATATCCCCGACTTGTTTTGTCACAAAGCTGAACAACCCATCAAATTGCTCTGTGCGACCAAAAGTTGTACCGCCAAAGCCAAAGCTATGATCCCCCGTCGCCGCTTGGCTAAAGACACGGAATCCGCTATTTTCGTTATCTTTTAAGAGATCTTTAGCATCTACTGTTTCCCAAGCAATTACCCCACCCATTGCGCCACTACCATATAATAGAGCTGAAGGGCCGCGGATAATTTCAACTTGTTTGATTAGAGCAGGATCAAGGAAGGTTCCATTAACATGGCCGGTATCAGTTCCCTGACGAACATTATCAACAAGTGTTAAGATCCCTTTGCGGTCAAAACCACGCATATAAATATCTTGACCGTTGACTCGCCCAGTACCTGTTACGCCAATACCGGGCACTTTACGTAAAATATCATTTACTGTCCCTGCGGTTTGGGTTTCTGGTGAATCATTTTTAATGACTGTCACCATCATTGGCGCATCAAAGCTATCTCTTTCATTGCCCGTTGCATATACCGTCATGACATCATGATTTTTAGAGCCTGTTGATTTTTCAGTTGCCGCATGGGCACTCGTTATCACAGAAAGAATGGCACTTGTTAGAATAGATAAACGTAAAATATGAGTCATAATAAGTTATAGCTCCATAAATATAACCACGTTAATTTTCAAGGTTGATTTCGGGTTAATTCAATATGCTTGAAAATAAATTAATAATTTTTATTTATTAGTTATTAATGAGTTAGCGTAATTTTAATGAACAAATTACGACGTGCTTTTTCTATAAGGTGTCATTGGTAGAGAACTGAAATAGCGTATATACGCAGGGAGCGGGATATCGTTAAAAATATATTGGATGTTACAGTCATCAGTTTAAACTCCATACGGGATCCATCCCTTCAATTGGTAATTTAAGCTGGCTGCCTTGATAAGAAATCTGGGTGGCTTGCTAAAAATTTAGGTTGATTTGTGAAAGCGAAAAACTATTTAGTTAAAAAGCTATTTAGTCAAAATGAGTTTACCTGCTCGCGTTTGCCTCAATTGGTAAATTTCACCGCGATGCTGAATAGTGACCTTACCATCACTGCCTAATAGTTGATGGCTATCTATAATGTCAACTTTAATGGGTTGTATTGTGGGATCAGCGATGCTTTTAACGGCTGTTTTAGTGGTGTTATCGATCATATCCAATCCAAGTGATAATCTAACTAATAGTAAGAATCATTATCTTTAACTTGAATGGTAACATCAAGAAATTTTTACATTTGAATGACAAAATATCGACAATATGTCATTTATGGATAAAAATGAAAAACAATTAATGATAATCGTATTATGTTGAATAGATAAAAGAGAAGAAAGGCCCTTTAATTTCAATAAGTCACTAAAGAGCCAGATGGGGTAGTTTATTTAAAACGGCTTTCAACAGCCTGAGCAAGAATTTCTAATAATTGCTCTGTATCACTCCATCCTAAGCAAGGATCGGTGATTGATTGACCATAATTCAGAGGCTTTCCTGAAACAATTTTTTGTGTTCCTTCAACTAAGAAGCTTTCCGCCATCACGCCACTAATTGCGGTTGAACCATCTTTAATTTGTTCAGCAATATTACGTGCAACTTCAAGTTGACGACCGTGGATTTTTTGGCAATTTCCATGGCTAAAATCAACCACTAAGTGTTCCGGTAAATCAAATTCACGTAGATTATCGCATGCTGTTGCAATATCACCAGCTGAATAGTTTGGCTGTTTTCCACCTCGCATAATGATATGGCCATGTGGATTACCACTTGTTTGGTATATAGTCATTTGGCCATTTTTATCAGGCGATAGGAACATATGTTGCGATCTTGCTGCACGAATGGCATCAATCGCAATGCGAGTATTGCCATCAGTTCCATTTTTAAAGCCAACAGGGCATGAGAGAGCAGAGGCCATTTCGCGGTGAATTTGGCTTTCAGTCGTCCTTGCACCAATTGCACCCCAACTAATTAAGTCCGCAATATATTGCCCTGTGACCATATCTAAAAATTCAGTTGCTGTTGCTAAACCAAGCTGGTTTACATCAATAAGTAATTTACGTGCTAGACGGATGCCTGTATTAACTTGGCAGGAGTTATCTAAATTAGGATCAGAAATTAAACCTTTCCAGCCAACAACTGTACGCGGTTTTTCAAAATATGTGCGCATGACGATTTCTAAGCGATCTTGATATTTTTCACGCAACACATTGAGTTTATTAGCATATTCAAGAGCGGCTTCAATGTCATGGATAGAACAAGGGCCAATAATAACCAGTAAACGAGGATCTTGGCCTGCTAATATTTTTTCAATCCTTTTACGTGACGTTGTCACATTTTTTGCAACGGTATCAGAAATAGGAAATTCATCAGCGAGTATTTGTGGTGTAATTAAACTATCCACTCGCTGAGTACGCAATTCATCGGTTTTTTGCATCGTTTTTTCTCAAAGCATGATATAGATAGAACGCTATCAGTGATTAAGATCACAATAAACGAAAACGACGCAAATTCAAACTACAAATGTATTGGAATGGATAATAAATGTCTTAAAGGTTGCAGTTAAAAAACTCTGCGTTGTAATCCCATAGTATCAATGACTTTGGCTGAAATTTCTTCAACAGAATAATTGGTCGTATTGAGGTAATTAATTTTATTCTGCCTAAAAAGCGCTTCCACCTCAGCAATTTCAATCCTGCATTGGCGTAATGAAGCATAACGGCTATTTTCCCGACGCTCTTCACGGATAGCGGCAAGTCTTTCAGGGCTAATGGTCAAGCCAAACAATTTATGGGTATAAGGGCGCAGGGCTGCGGGGAGTTTTAAGTTATCCATATCATCCGCTGTAAAAGGGTAATTAGCTGCTTGAATACCAAATTGCATAGCAAGATATAGGCTAGTGGGTGTTTTACCGCAACGAGAAACGCCAATCAAAATAACTTGGGCTTGGTCAAGATTGCGCAGCGAAATACCATCATCATGTGCAAGAGTATATTCAATTGCAGCAATACGCGCATCATATTGGTTGATATTTTGTAAGGACAATCCGTGAGTCCGGTTGAGTTTTGGTTCAGGCTCTAGGCCAACTTCTTGCTGGATTGGGGCGACAAGTGTTTGCACAATATCCTGACAGAATCCTGAACTTTCAGTGATAATTTTTTTCACTGAAGGTGAAATGATAGAGTAAAACACCAATGGGCGCTTTTGTGTTTCTTGGTAAATTGTATCAATCTTTTGTTTTATTTCTTGCGCCCGCGCTTCTGTCGTCACAAAAGGCAATGTGTAAGATGTAAATGCCAAAGGAAATTGTGATAAGACCGCATGTCCTAAAGTTTCCGCAGTGATAGCTGTTCCATCTGAAATAAAAAAAACGCTTCTTTCAGTCGTGTGTTCATTTGAGTTTCTTGGTATTTGGCTGTTCATATATTCTGTCTTTTATAATATTTCTAGTTGATTTTATTAGGGTACTTGATTTAATTCACGGCAAAAAATAATTCAGAATGCAAAAGTATAGCTGCTATTTCAACAATTTTTATAACAAAAAAAATTTATTATTAGTTGGATCGATTCACCTGTCCTTGTTTCTCTTTTGTCTGTGCTAGTCTATTTTGCGAGGCGAATTATCGCCAACGAGATTTTATGATTTGTACTTTGCCATTTAATTGCTAGATAAAGGATCGCTTCCAATGTCCACAAATAGTCTCACTCCGTGTAATGTACTTTGGTATAACCAATTAGGGATGAATGATGTTGACCGTGTTGGAGGCAAAAATGCCTCACTCGGTGAGATGATTACGAATTTGTCTGACCTTGGTGTATCCGTACCTAACGGATTTGCGACAACCGCACAGGCATTTAATGATTTTCTTGAGCAAAGCGGTGTTAATCAGCGTATCTATGATTTGTTAGATAACACAGATATAGATGATGTTAACCAACTTGCTGCTGCGGGTGAAAAAATTCGTCAATGGATTATTGATACACCTCTGACACCACAACTGGAAAATGATATTCGAGTTGCTTATCAAACCTTATCAGAAGGTGAAGCGGATGCTTCTTTTGCTGTTCGCTCATCTGCAACTGCTGAAGATATGCCTGATGCATCATTTGCTGGTCAACAAGAAACATTTTTAAACGTTCAAGGTATTGATGCGGTATTAGTTGCTATTAAACATGTATTTGCTTCACTGTTTAATGATAGAGCTATTTCATATCGTGTTCACCAAGGCTATGACCACCGCGGCGTTGCTTTATCTGCTGGTGTGCAGCGCATGGTGCGTTCAGATCTTGCCTCTTCCGGTGTTATGTTTACCATTGATACCGAATCAGGTTTTGATCAAGTTGTCTTTATTACATCTGCTTATGGCTTAGGTGAAATGGTTGTTCAAGGTGCTGTTAACCCTGATGAGTTTTATGTTCACAAGCCAACATTGAACAATGATCGTCCAGCAATTGTGCGCCGTACACTTGGTTCTAAAAAACTGCAAATGGTTTATGCAGATAGCCAAGAGCATGGAAAACAAGTGCAAATTAAAGATGTACCAGAAGAGCTGCGCAATCGTTTCTCTTTATCTGACCATGAAGTGGAAGAGCTTGCTCGCCAAGCTTTACAGATTGAAAAACATTATGGTCGACCAATGGATATTGAGTGGGCGAAAGATGGACATAATGGTCGCTTATATATTGTACAAGCGCGGCCTGAAACAGTTCGATCAAATCAGCAAGTTATGGAACGTTACCAATTAAAAGCGCAAGGCCAAGTGCTGGTTGAAGGTCGCGCAATTGGTCACCGTATAGGCGCGGGTCGCGTGAAGGTTATTCATAATTTGAATGAAATGGATAGAATTCAACCAGGTGATGTTCTTGTCACTGATATGACAGATCCTGATTGGGAACCTATCATGAAAAAAGCGGCTGCTATTGTCACCAACCGAGGTGGACGCACTTGCCATGCTGCGATTATTGCGCGTGAGTTAGGTATTCCTGCGGTCGTTGGCTGTGGTGATGCAACAGAGCGCTTAAGTGAAGATCAAAGCGTGACGGTGTCATGTGCTGAAGGTGATACTGGTTTTGTTTATGATGGTGAGTTAGCGTTTGAAATTCATAGCTCATCGGTTGAAACCATGCCTGATTTGAATGTCAAAATCATGATGAATGTCGGTAATCCTGATCGTGCATTTGATTTTGCTTGCTTACCAAATGAAGGTGTCGGTTTAGCAAGATTAGAATTTATCATCAACCGCATGATTGGTGTTCACCCAAGAGCATTATTAGAATTTGATACACAATCTCCTGAGCTACAAAATGAAATTCGTAGCATGATGGCGGGTTATGATGACCCAATTGAATTCTATATTGGTAAGTTAACCGAAGGTATTTCAACACTTGCTGCCGCATTTTGGCCAAAACGGGTTATTGTTCGTTTATCTGACTTTAAATCAAATGAATACGCTAATCTTGTGGGCGGCGATATTTATGAGCCAGAAGAAGAAAACCCAATGTTAGGTTTTCGTGGTGCAGGGCGTTATGTTTCAGACAGTTTCCGTGCATGTTTTGCGCTTGAATGTGAAGCGGTGAAACGTGTTCGTAATGAGATGGGACTGACTAATGTTGAAGTGATGATCCCCTTTGTGCGCACGGTTGCTCAAGCAGAAGCTGTTGTTAACGAGTTAGGTAAACATGGTTTGAAGCGCGGTGAGAATGGCTTGAAGGTGATCATGATGTGCGAAATTCCATCGAATGCGCTGCTTGCAGAACAATTCCTTGAACATTTTGATGGTTTTTCAATTGGATCTAATGACATGACTCAGCTGACATTAGGGCTTGATAGAGACTCTGGTGTCGTTTCTGAGCTGTTTGATGAACGTAATGATGCCGTAAAAGCAATGCTATCAATGGCTATCAGAGCGGCGAAGAAACAAAACAAATATGTGGGTATTTGTGGTCAAGGCCCCTCTGATCACCAAGACTTTGCTCAATGGCTAGTGGAAGAGGGAATAGATAGCCTTTCTCTTAACCCTGATACGGTTGTTCAAACATGGTTAGCATTAGCGGAGTGTTAATGTTAATTTGCTCACCTATATATTGAGTTAAGCTAATATACCTAAGCCGATAAATTAAATTATCGGCTTTTTTTATATTTAATTGGCATTATCAATTGAAGAAATAATTAAAACCTATCAATCGATTTATCTCTATTTAATATTTCTAAAAATAAATTGTTTTTTTGTGCTATTAATGGAGGATGAGATAATTAAGTATATTCAAATACCATAATTTCATTAAATAGATAAGTTAATAAAAAGTTCTATTATTGTTAATGATTATAATTGTAAGATATTATCAGTTATATAAGTAAATATATTAGGAAAAATAAATAAAGAAGTAGAGCGCAAGCCTAGATACATGCGGGATAGCAGCATGATACAGGTTCTGATAAAGTAAATTGAATTATATTCATGATTAACGGAAGGTAAAAAAAAGCCTATCATGGGCTGACAGGCAAAGACTACACACAGCAATTCTATTTTAGAAATCACGCTGGAAATATAACTAGCATGATTTTGAGATCCGTATGAACTTAATACAATATTTAGCGGTGAATAAAATAACTTATTATTCTTTTTTACACACTAAGAAGACTCTTATAATATAAAAATAATTCATCATTGGACATAAATAAGAGCACCTGATTCGGCGTAAAAGATAATATCACAAATGAGGATAAAAACTAACATTAGTATGTTAAATATTGTTTCTAAATATTAATGGAATATACTTAATTTGACGGCATGCTTAATATTTAGATATCAAGCATGCCGAAGAGCATTAATAAAAGTATTATTTTTTAATCATAAACTCTTTTTCAATGAATTCTTTTGTTCCTTTAAGATCTGGATTCGGCTCTGCTACATCATTCATCCAGGCTTTTAATAAGCTATAAGAAACGGCTAAAACAACAGGGCCGATAAATAACCCAATCATGCCTAAAGATAAAATACCGCCGATAACGCCAATCAGAATTAATACCATCGGCAAGTCAGCCCCCATTTTGATTAGCCAAGGACGTAGCACGCCATCCATTGTGGCGACAATAGCAGCCCACACAGCAAGAATAATTGCCCATGTTGTATCTCCGCTCCAAAACAGCCAAATAACGGAGGGGACCATAATAAGTAAAGGACCAAGTTGTGCGACACAACAAATAAACAGCAAAACAGTTAGGATGGCGGCATAAGGTATTCCCGATAAGGCTAAGCCTATTCCGCCAACAATAGCTTGAATGAGGGCCGTGAGAACGACACCTAATGCAACTGCGCGAATTGATTGCGCTGCTAAAATAACTGCTGCATCGCCATTTATTCCTGCTAAGCGAATGGCAAAATGCCTCACGCCTAACATGACGGATTCACCTTTAAGGTAGAGTAAACCACTAAATAGAAGCATTAGCATGAGGTGAAAAATAAAACGTCCAGCATTAATAGCTTGAGCAACAAACCAACCAGCAGCTTGACCAAAATAAGGCTGCACTTTGGCTAGCATGGCATTACCACCACTGGCAATTAAACTATGCCATGTGTAGTACATTTTATCTCCAACAAAAGGGATGCTACTAAGCCAGTCTAAATCAGGTAAACGTAGGCTATTTGGTGATTTAGCCAGATCAATAAGTGGAGCACTATTTTGAATAACACTGCCAATGAGGATCCCTAACGGTATAACAAATAATAGCAATATCAGAATAACCATAGTTAAAGCTGCCACCCAACGCTTATTCCAAAGTTTTGCTTCTAATTTAAGTAACAATGGCCAAGTTGCAATGACCATCATACCAGCCCAAACAAAGCCAAGAATAAAAGGGCTAAGCACCCAAAAACAGGCAACAATCATCAATATGATAGCGGCAAATCCGAAGATTAATTTGGGCAAGTCAACAAGCTTTTGCGATTTTTCCATTTATGGCTAATCCTTAACAAATAAAAATACTGCAAGTATGCTGTTTTTTCAGGTGAAAATAACGTAATTATTT
This sequence comes from Providencia sneebia DSM 19967, assembly GCF_000314895.2. Classification (GTDB taxonomy): domain Bacteria; phylum Pseudomonadota; class Gammaproteobacteria; order Enterobacterales; family Enterobacteriaceae; genus Providencia; species Providencia sneebia. Next base: position 2,002,284 of record NZ_CM001773.1, read on the forward strand.
TTCGCGATTAAAAAAAACAATATTGTGATATGGTTTCATTACTGACAATGTCATCAGCGGTTGTGCTTTCTTTAAGTGAATCTGTTTTCCAAGAGAGAGATTACTTCATAAAGTGCTCATGATCTATTGTGCAACTTTAAATAAAGATAGTACATAACGAGTAATACGAACACTAAACAACAAGAGTCATCGTTAATAATGATCCCGCGTATAACTGAAACACCACATCTAAGTAAACTCGCCAGTGAATTTTTGCATCAATTACAGGAGCAAGGTTTTACCGGAGATTTCGGTACTAGCTATGCTGAGCGTCTCTCTATGGCGACCGATAATAGTATTTATCAGCTTCTACCACAGGCAATAATTTTCCCTCGCTCTAGCGCGGATGTACAAATTGTGACCCGCCTAGCTGGGCGAGAAAAATTCCGTGAACTCACATTTACACCGCGAGGCGGGGGAACTGGAACAAATGGGCAATCCTTAACGGAAGGGATTGTGGTTGATATGTCGCGTTACATGAATCGGATCTTGGATATTAATCCGGAACAAGGTTGGGTAAAAGTAGAAGCCGGTGTTATTAAAGACCAATTAAATCAATTTCTGAAACCTTATGGTTATTTTTTCTCCCCTGAACTGTCTACCAGTAACCGCGCAACACTTGGTGGGATGATTAATACCGATGCTTCTGGTCAAGGTTCATTAGTTTATGGGAAAACTTCTGACCATGTTTTAGGTGTGAAGGCAATGTTGTTAGGGGGGGAGTGCCTAGAAACACGGGCTATGCCGATATCACTCGCCCAAACGATTGCGTCAGAAAATTCAGTTGTCGGAAATATTTACAAAACGGTGTTGAAACGCTGTTTAGAACAACGTGCCTTAATTGAAGAAAAATTTCCGAAACTTAATCGTTTTTTAACCGGTTATGACTTACGCCATGTTTTTAATGATGATTTGTCCGAGTTTGATTTAACGCGCATATTAACAGGCTCTGAAGGTTCATTAGCTTTTATCACTGAAGCTACATTGGATATTACGCCTCTTCCAAAAGTTCGCCGCTTAGTCAATGTGAAATATGATTCTTTTGAATCAGCCTTGCGCAATGCGCCTTTTATGGTGAAAGCACAGGCACTTTCAGTTGAAACGGTTGACTCAAAAGTCCTTAATTTAGCTCGTGAAGATATTGTGTGGCACTCAGTCAAAGCATTAATTACTGATGTGCCAAATAAAGATATGCTTGGTTTGAATATTGTTGAATTTTGCGGTGATGACGAAGATCAAATTAATCATTTGACAGAAAGTTTATGCCAACGACTTGATGATTTGATGAATAAACAAGAAGCCGGCGTGATTGGCTACCAAGTTTGTCATGATCTTGAAGATATTAATCGCATTTATAATATGCGTAAAAAGGCTGTTGGCTTATTGGGTAACAGTAAAGGAGCTGCCAAGCCGATCCCATTTGTTGAAGATACCTGTGTTCCTCCAGAACATCTTGCTGATTATATTGTTGAATTTAGGAAATTGCTTGATAATCATCAGTTAAATTATGGCATGTTCGGCCATGTTGATGCAGGGGTTTTACATGTTCGCCCAGCATTAGATATGTGCGATCCAGTTCAAGAAGCATTGATGAAACAAATTTCAGATGAAATTGTTGCGTTGACAGCGAAATATGGCGGTTTGTTATGGGGGGAACACGGAAAAGGTTTTAGAGCGCAGTATAGCCCAGAATTTTTCGGTGAAGTACTTTATGCTGAACTGCGTAATATTAAAGCTGCTTTTGACCCAGATAACCGTTTGAATCCAGGTAAAATTTGCCCTCCAGCTGGGCTTGATGCACCAATGAAACAAGTTGATGCAGTTAAGCGGGGAACTTATGACAGGCAAATCCCTGTTGAAGTTCGCAAAGAGTTCAGAGGTGCAATGGAATGTAACGGCAATGGTTTATGCTTTAACTTTGATGTTAAAAGCCAAATGTGCCCATCAATGAAAATTAGTGGTCAACGCATTCACTCACCAAAAGGGCGAGCAACTCTAGTAAGAGAATGGCTAAGACTACTTTCCGAGCAGGGCGTTACTCCAGAAACGTTGGATAAAGGGATAAAAGAGAATCGTCCTTCTTTGCGTGGGTTGATTGATAAAACGCGTAATACATGGCGAGCGCAAAAAGGAGATTATGATTTTTCCCATGAAGTGAAAGAGGCTATGTCAGGGTGCTTGGCTTGCAAAGCTTGTTCAACGCAATGCCCAATCAAAATTGATGTGCCGTCTTTTAGAGCGAAATTTTTGGCGTTATATCATGGTCGTTACTTAAGACCTGTGAGAGATCATATTGTTGCTAATGTCGAAAACAGTGCACCTTTACTTGCCAAAGCACCGGGAGTTTTTAACTTCTTCTTACGCCAACCTCTAGTGCAGAAAATAAGTGAAAAAACACTGGGAATGGTTGATTTGCCACTATTTTCGCAACCAACCTTAAAGCAAGAGTTATCTGGTCATTCTGCTCTGACTGTGACGTTAGAGCAATTAGAAACCATGTCGCCAAGCCAAAGAGAAAATTATGTGCTGGTCGTCCAAGATCCTTTTACCAGCTACTATGAAGCTAAAGTTGTTGCAGATTTTATTCGGTTGATTGAAAATTAGGTTATAAACCTGTATTGTTACCTTTTTCGCCTAACGGTAAAGCTCAGCATATTAAAGGTTTTCTATCTCGTTTTGCTAAAACGGCTAAAAAAACAGCTGATTTTCTCAATCGAGTTGCTAAATTAGAGCTACCTATGGTAGGGGTTGATCCGGCTTTAGTGCTATGTTATCGCGATGAATATCGTGAAATCCTCGCGCCATCGCAATGCAAATTTACAGTGCAATTAGCGCATGAATGGTTAGTGACATTACCTGAATTGCCACCTGTGCAAGATAGCCAATCAGAACCTTGGTATTTCTTTGGTCATTGTACTGAAACGACAGCATTACCAAACAGTGGCGCACAATGGGCGAGCTTATTTAAACGTTATGGTCACCAATTAAAAAATATCAGTGTGGGTTGCTGTGGAATGGCAGGAACTTACGGGCATGAGTCAGCGAATATCAAAAACTCCAAAGGGATCTATAATCTATCCTGGAAACCTGCGATAGATAACCTGCCAAAAGACCGTTGTTTAAGTACAGGTTATTCTTGTCGTAGCCAAGTGAAGAGAATGGAAAATATACAGATAAAACACCCAATTCAAGCTCTACTGGAGATTGTTAGATGATTTGGAAACGCGAAGTTGATCTAAAGCAGCTGTCGAAAATGGCTCAAGAGTGTATGTTGGGCCACATTGGTATTGAAATTACTCATATAGGTGATGATTATCTTGAAGGTATCATGCCGGTTGATAAGAGAACGAAGCAACCTTTTGGGATCTTACATGGCGGGGCATCCGTTGTCTTAGCTGAATCACTTGGCTCAATTGCCGGTTATTTGTGTAGTGAAGATAAGCAGCGTGTTGTGGGTATTGAGATTAATGCCAACCATATTCGTTCAGCTTCACAAGGATTTGTTAAAGGTGTTTGTAAACCTGTTCATATTGGACGGCGCCAACAGGTGTGGAATATTGATATTTTTAATCAAGAAGGGCAACTTTGTTGTACTTCGCGTTTAACCACTGCGGTACTTTCTGATTAATTTTCACCTCGCTATTTTTCTTTTTCTTGAGGTTTTTACCCATAATATTATGACGTAAAAACCTCATACTTCATGTTGTTATTCCATTCATTTTGTAAATAACCCAATAAAATGACTTTGAAAGATTGATATGGGAAAATTTGTAAGCACATTACAATATGAAGGCATTAGCCGTTTTTTTGATCTAAATTTGAATGTTTCAAATTTAATTAAGTTGTATAATAAATGTATCTTTATTAAATTGTGCCATATTTGTGTATTATCTAGTACATAATGGTAAAAAAATTATAATTATTTTTATTCTTTTATATTTAATGAGTTAACATAGATTTAGGCTATCTTAGGCATCAAAATAAGCTCGGAATGTATAATAAATGAGCTATAATAGGTATAACCTTTCAAAATAAATGGTTGAAGTGCCAAGGGTTATCATTACCATAGCACAAACGGAGTTTATCTCCTGATAACTGGCTGAAAAGCCATGAAAATTGTGGGGTCAAAAATGACTGCAAAAATAAGTGACAGCGTAGAAACTTTTTCTCTAGATGAAAATAGCTGGCAAGGCGTTAACTTGACAGACAGTGCAGCGAAGCAAATTAAAAAATTGATGGTGCAAAATCCTCAAAGCAAAGGGCTTTCGCTTGGTGTCAAACAGTCTGGTTGTGCGGGATTTGGCTATGTGTTCGAAATGATAGAAAATCCTACAGAAAACCATTTGCTCTTTGAGCACGATGGTGCATGTCTTTATGTACCAAAAGAAGCAATGCCGTTTATTGATGGCACAGTTATCGATTATGTCCAAGAAGGTCTTAATCGTATATTCAAATTTAATAACCCGAAAGCGCAGCATTCCTGTGGATGTGGTGAAAGTTTCGGCGTTTAACATGTGAAGTCAGATTATGTCTCAGAGCAATGTAGAAATTGGCGATGAAGTTCAAAGCTGGCTAGATGACCAGCGTTATAAAGAAGGCTTTTTTACGAATGTCGCAACAGATGAAATGGCAAAAGGCATCAACGAAGATGTTGTTCGCGCTATTTCTGCGAAACGTAATGAACCTGAGTGGATGCTGAAATTCCGCCTTGATGCTTATCATCACTGGAAAGGAATGGAAGAACCACACTGGTTGAAAGCCCATTATCCAAATTTAGATTATCAAGATTATAGTTATTATTCTGCGCCATCTTGTGGTGCCTGTGATGATACCTGCGGTTCTCAATCTGGTGCAACACAAGCAACAGGTGTGGCCGAAACTAACAATTATTTAACGGCTGAAGTTGAAGAAGCATTTAACCAACTGGGTGTTCCTGTTCGTGAAGGAAAAGCGGTTGCCGTTGATGCTATTTTCGACTCAGTTTCTGTATCTACAACATATCGTGCTGACCTCGCTAAACACGGCATTATCTTCTGTTCCTTTAGCGAAGCTATTCAAGAGCATCCGGAATTAGTACAAAAATATCTCGGTAGTGTGGTTTCCAGCCATGACAACTTTTTTGCTGCATTGAATGCCGCAGTTGCTTCCGATGGTACGTTTGTTTATATCCCTAAAGGTGTGACTTGCCCAATGGAGCTTTCAACCTATTTTCGTATTAATGCGGCGAAAACAGGGCAATTTGAACGAACTATCTTAATTGCCGATGAAGGCAGTTATGTGAGTTATATTGAAGGCTGTTCAGCGCCTGTACGTGATAGCTACCAATTGCATGCTGCGGTTGTTGAAGTCATCATCCATAAAGATGCTGAAGTTAAATACTCAACAGTTCAAAACTGGTTCTCAGGTGGAGACAGTGAAGCTGGTGGTATTCTTAACTTTGTGACCAAACGTGCTTTGTGCGAAGGTGAAAACTCTAAAATGTCATGGACCCAATCAGAAACCGGTTCGGCCATTACATGGAAATACCCGAGTGTTATCTTAAAAGGTGATAACTCTGTAGGTGAGTTTTTCTCTGTTGCACTGACTAATGGAAATCAGCAAGCAGATACCGGTACAAAAATGATCCATATTGGGAAAAATACACGCTCAACGATCATTTCTAAAGGGATCTCTGCGGGGAAAAGTCAAAATAGCTACCGTGGTTTGGTTAAAATATTACCAAGTGCTCACAATGCACGTAATTTCACACAATGCGATTCAATGTTAATCGGTACTCAGTGTGGTGCGCATACTTTCCCTTATGTAGAAGTAAAAAATAATACGGCTCAGCTTGAGCATGAGGCAACAACCTCGCGTATTGGTGAAGACCAATTATTTTACTGTTTACAACGTGGGATCAGTGAGGATGATGCGATTTCAATGATCGTAAATGGTTTCTGTAAAGATGTTTTCTCGGAACTTCCATTAGAGTTTGCAGTAGAAGCACAGAAATTGCTGGCAATCAGCCTAGAACATAGCGTGGGTTGATCACTATCAGGTTTATATGCGCGAATGCGCTAAAGGCATGTTGATATGTTAAGTGTTAAAAATTTACATGTAAGTGTAGAAGGTAATGAAATATTAAAAGGGCTGTCACTAGAAGTAAAACCTGGTGAAGTTCATGCCATTATGGGACCAAATGGTTCTGGTAAAAGTACATTTTCTGCGACATTAGCAGGTCGTGAAGAATATGAAGTTAATGGCGGAGAAGTGACTTTTAAAGGTAAAGATCTTCTTGAGTTAGATCCTGAAGAACGTGCTGGTGAAGGTATCTTCTTAGCGTTTCAATACCCAGTTGAAATTCCTGGTGTAAGTAATCAATTCTTCTTACAAACCGCAGTAAATGCTGTGCGTGAATATCGCCATGAAGAAGCACTTGATCGTTTTGATTTCCAAGATTTTATTGAAGATAAAATTAACTTGCTACAAATGCCACAAGATTTGTTAACGCGTTCTGTTAACGTCGGTTTTTCTGGTGGTGAAAAGAAACGCAACGATATCTTACAAATGGCTGCACTTGAACCGCAACTGTGCATTTTAGATGAAACAGACTCTGGTTTGGACATTGATGCTCTTAAAACAGTAGCAAACGGTGTTAACTCTTTACGTTCACCGGAACGTTCATTCATTATCGTAACGCACTATCAGCGTATTCTAGACTACGTCAAACCTGATTTCGTCCATGTTTTATATCAGGGCAAAATCATCAAATCAGGTGATTTCAGTTTGGCGAAAAAACTAGAGGAGCAAGGTTATGGCTGGCTTATTGACCAACAGTGAAAGAGCTGAAAAACGTGCTCAGGTAGCTGAATTAAATGAGCAAGCTATGGCACGTTTTTCAAAACTGTTTGAAAAACGCTCTGGTGCGGATTCATCTCATGCATCAGCAAATTGGCAGAAAACGCAACAAGTTGGTTTTCCGACTTTCCGCCATGAAGATTGGCACTATACGCCTTTGCAATCAATATTGACGACCAATTTTGATTATGCGAAATCAAGTGTCGACGAAAATGCATGTGAAGCATTAGCGCTTCCTATTGATGCATACCGGATAGTGTTAGTTGATGGACATTATAGTTCAGCGCTAAGCTCCATTGATACAGGACCATTCCAAGTCAGTTTGTTAGATAATCAAGAACTATTACCTGCACCAATTAATAGTGAGATTTTTTTACATCTAACAGAAAGCTTGGCACAACAACCTGTTGTGATCCATCTTGCTGCAAATAATCAAGCTGAAAAACCACTGTATCTGTTAAATATCAGCAGTGGAAAAGACGGTGAAGAAGTCAACACGAGCCAATATCGTTACCACATTACTTTAGGTAAAAATAGTCAAGCGCAAGTGATTGAACACTTTGTTAGCCTAAATGATAAAGCGCATTTTACTGGCAGCCGTTTAACAGTTGAAGTTGGCGATAATGCGCAATTTAAACATTTTAAGCTAAATAGTGAAAATGAACAGGTTCAGCATTTTGCTCATAATGACATTAAGATTGGTCGTGACAGCCAAGTATTAAGCAGCAGCTTTTTATTGGGAGCAAAATTAACTCGCCATCATACAAGTACCCAATTAAATGGTGAGAATGCAAATCTATCACTCAATAGTTTGCTACTGCCTAAAAATACTGAAATCGCTGATACTCGCACCTATCTTGAACATAATGCAGAGTACTGTGAAAGCCGCCAATTGCATAAAGTGATTGCAATGGATAGTAGTAAAGCTGTATTTAACGGCATGATCAAAGTATCACCAAATGCATTAAAAACTGATGGGCAGATGAGTAATAACACACTGCTTTTAGGTGATAAAGCTGAAGTTGATACTAAACCTCAGTTAGAAATCTATGCTGATGATGTGAAATGTGGGCACGGTGCGACAGTTGGACGAATTGATGAAGAACAACTGTTTTATCTACGTTCGCGTGGTATTGACGGCAAAGAAGCAAAACATATGATTATCATTGCTTTTGCTGCGGAATTGACAGAATCCATTGCATCTGAAGAACTTAAACAAGCTGTAATGACGAGTATTCGCCAGCGCTTAGCGGAGGTTTAGTACTTGTATGACATACAATGTGGCAGCAGTGAGGCAGGATTTTCCTGCCTTATCCCAAGAGGTTAATAATCACCCGTTAGTCTATTTAGATAGTGCGGCGAGTGCGCAAAAACCTGCATCAGTTGTTGAAAAAGAAAGCTATTTCACATTGAATCAATATGCAGCAGTGCACCGTGGTATTCATACTTTAAGTGCACAAGCTACATCAATGATGGAAGAAGCTCGCCAAAAAGTTGCTGATTTTATTCATGCCGCTTCAGCTGAAGAAATTGTATTTGTTAAAGGCACCACAGAAGCGATAAATTTAGTGGCTAATACTTTTGGCCGAAAATTCATTAGCTCAGGTGATAATATTATTATTACCGAAATGGAACACCATGCAAATATTGTTCCGTGGTATATGCTGGCTGAATCAATTGGTTTTGAAATTCGTATCTTACCTATCACAGATGATGGGAAACTAGAGTTAGACAAGCTGAGTGAATTGATTGATTCTAAAACTCGTTTACTCAGTTTTACCCATATTTCTAATGTGTTAGGGACTGTTAACCCAGTTAAAAAAATCATTGAAAAGGCAAGGGAACTTGCGGCTTTGTGTGGTGCGAAGCTCTATATTTTGGTCGATGGCGCTCAAGGTGCAATGCACAGTGTTGTTGATGTTCAGGACTTAGATTGTGATTTTTATACCTTCTCTGGTCATAAATTATATGGACCAACAGGGATTGGTGTTCTATATGGTAAAAAATCATTATTAGACCAAATGCCGCCATGGGAAGGTGGTGGAGCAATGATCCGTCAAGTCGATCTAAAACAAGGTATTACTTATGCTGATGCGCCGTGGCGTTTTGAAGCGGGTACACCAAATGTCAGTGCTATCATTGGATTGGGTGCTGCTATTGACTATATAAATAGTATTGGTCGAGCAGAAGCTTTTACCCATGAAGCTGATGTCATGGCATATGCTTCGAAAAAATTAAAAGAGATACCATCATTAACGTTATATGGTAACGATGAACGTGAAGGTGTGATTGCTTTTAATTTAGGCAAGCATCATGCATATGATGTGGGTACTTTTTTGGATCAATATGGTGTGGCTATTAGAACTGGGCATCATTGCGCAATGCCATTGATGGATCGTTACCATGTTCCTGCTATGTGCAGAGCATCTGTTGGTATCTATACAACCAAAGAAGATATTGATGCTTTATATAATGCATTGCTACGCACTAAAACATTGCTAGGTTAGGGTGATAATCAATAGTATCAATCCTTGCTACTTGTATGTTGACTCAAAGTCTTTAGTAAAGCCCTGGTTTTTTAGCTAGGGCTTTACTTTAATAAAGGGAGTACAAATTATAATCTAATTGGCTCATTAAAAAGCTTTCCTTCCTGAAAATTCCCACAAAAGTAAGCTCTCTGAACAATCAAAAATTATTTCTACACAATAAAATCGATCATATATGACTGAATTACGGGTACGTAATCTCTCAGATTTAACGACTTTTTCTACGCTTAAACGATTAAATACCATAATGACTTGTATACATTTTGTAACAATCGATTGAGTTTGTTCAGTGAATTTATATTCATTGTTCTGATGGAAGTGTGGCGTTCATGTATTGGTTGAATGAGGTGTCAGAGCATTTAATATTAGTTTTAGCTGAGCTATCGGCTTAATATTTGGCTTTAAACACACGTTGGTAGGGGTAAAAGGTGGTAGATACAAATGACTCTTGCCATCATTGGTACTGACTAGCATATATAATTAGGTCGTTTTTTACCCCCATTATTTATCAGAAGTACTATTAACAAGTCATTTTTTTCAAAATTTTACTTATGGATAATAATATTGCCTAAAATTAGCGGAGGAATTTCTCATTAAGGTTTGCAAGTTTGAGTCAAATTAGGTTGCTTTTTGAGCGATCGTTTCTTTATGTCAATTTTTTATTTATTAATATCAATTTAATCTATTGATTTTATCAAGATATGGCACGAATAAAATTATATTTTATAAATTAAATTTATCCTAAACTTATGATTAAATCTAATTATCTATCTTTTGGGTATATATTAATCTAGTTTTTTGTGAAAAAAGAAGAAATAGCACTTCATCTATCATTGTAATACATTGATTTTATAATGAATTATTTGTTTTATTGTATTTTTGACTCATAATGCTGTCACGATTTTATGCCAAGAGTGATTTTGAAATAGAAGTTAGCAGCACAAAAGAGCAACAATACTTATCTATTCAGAGAGGAAAGGTTGCCTATACAAGTTATCATTAATAGAATAGCCTATTTTTATGATGGAATGAGGCAATATACAGATATATTTTTAGGTATCTATGATGTATTTCTAGTGCTATTTATACACCTCAAGCATGTGATTATCGATATAATGTAAAAAAGTATTAAAATTTTTATCTTTTTATTTAATTTTGTGATCAATGTCTAAAAAATATTTTATAACTGGCTTTGGATTTATGGTCTGATTTAGGTGCAGTCATGTCGTTTTTCCTGAAAGAGGGAAAAAGTAGAATATTATTTTTTGATAGTATTATTAACATTAATTGATTTATTATTTTACAAGTTCGCAATTGAATAACGTAAAATCCCATACAATGCTAAAACTGTCTTAAATTTGAAATTTAATTCTATATAATGAAATAAATTCAGAATTAACCTCTGATTTTTTCGGGGTGGAATTTTTACGTATCTATGAAATAAAAATTCTATAATAATATTTAAAATTTAACATTATTAGCTGATTATTTAATTTATATAATTCATAGTGTAATTTTAAATTATATCCTCATGAATATATATAATGATTTAATAAATTAATTTTCCATTTTTTTAATTGCATTAACCTTATCTAATTAAATAACTAATAAACTATTAATTTAAAAATAATCTATAAATTTAGTTATTTTCTTATTTATACAATTACTTTAAATTAAAACAAATGATTTAACTAATAATGGTTTTAATGGTGTTAAATAAAACCTTAAATAATTTTAAACTAATGGCGGTTAGTTAATCATCGTATATACTGGCTATTAACGAGCTTGAAATAAGCTGCTATATTTTAGTTAAATAATAACAATAATACTTAGGCAAATACTCGGAGATACCATGGAAAAAACGCGAACGACATTAGATCAATGGATAACTTTGCAGGCAGTAGTTGACTATGGTGGTTTTGCCCAAGCAGCTGAAGCATTGCATAGAACACAATCTTCTATTAGTTATACAATTAGTAAATTAGAACAACTTCTTGAAATTAAAATATTTTCTTTAGAGAAGCGTCGTGCAGTGCTGACCTCAGAAGGGCAACAATTGTTAGAATTATCTAGAGAGGTAACAAGTAAAGCTATTTCATTAGAAATGAAAGCTAAGTTTTTGAATGGTAATCAAAATAATAAAATTAATATTATTATAGACTCGCTTTATCACAGTGATTACATTCTAGATTTAATCGGAGGTTTTACTCGAATAAGAAAAGACTATGATATTGATTTTATTAGAACTTCAATGAAAAAATCCGATATTTATACTTTAAGCGATTATGATTTATTGATAACGCATCACAACATTGAATCATTAAATCCGATATTTCTAGAGCAAATAGAAGGGGTTTTAGTCACTAGCAAAGAACATAAATTACAGTCTTTGAATGATGGTAATATATTGAAAGTATTAGAAAAAACAACATATATAGACTTGGGCTCTATGATGAAAACCAATATAAAAAGAACGCAGACTATCAATGTTCCTAATGTTGAAACAGCGATTAAATTAACAGAAAACTCTTTTGGTTATTCATGTTTACCGAGAAACTTAATAAGCAAAGAACTCGCTAATAACACGCTGAAAGAATTAAAGATTATAAATAAAAATATCTATGCTAATTTCTATATGTATATGAATAAAAATTCAGTTTTGAATGATACTTTTAAAGAACTTTTATCGGATAATAAATTACAACATTTCTTAAATGCTTTATAAAAAATAACATAGAAAAAATTGATGTATTTTTAAAAAAATTAATGAATAGATTTCTTAACTAAATAAAATCTTGGTGTTATATTGCGCTCCGCAAATATAATGAATAAATCAATTGTTCATAAAACTATACTTAATTATTAAAGAAACATTTATAGGAACCATTATGAGAACTCTAAAAAAATCTCTAATCGCAGTAGAGGTTGTTTTAGTTTTAACAACCGCACCAGCAGCTTTTGCATCAGGCACAATTAAATTTACCGGCGAAATAACAGATGTCGCTTGTACAGTTGATAGTAAGTCGAAAAATTTAAATGTTGAATTAGGTAAAGTTTCATCTAAAAGCTTAGCTGCTAAAGGTGAAGTTGCTGGATTGAAAGATTTCACTATTAAATTAATTGATTGCCCAGCGACGTCTAAAGTTACTGTTAGATTTGGTGGAACTCGTGATCTTATCGACCGCGATATTCTCGCTATCAACCAAGGGACTAGTGCTGCAACTAACGTTGGTATTGCCTTGTTTGAGAAAGATGCTACGACACCAATTAAACTTTACGAAGATACTAAAGAAGTTGAGTTTAAAGGGGCTACAGTCGATTTAGATTACGTTGCGCGTTATAAAGCTACAGGTACTGCCACAGCAGGTCCTGCGAATAGTAGCGCAGTTTATAGTATTCAGTACCAATAAAATTATTGGGCGGCATTAGTCGCCCACTCTTTTACTTATATTCATTGGTTATGTTATGAAAAGAATATTAATCTCCGTTTTTTTTCTCTTATTTTCTTTGCCTAATCTATCCTTTGCTGAAGGGATAAGCATTGGGGGTACACGTTTTGTTTATGCAGAAAATAAACGTGAAATTGATATTCCAATTTTTAACAGCGATAAAGAAAAACCATTTTTAATTCAAAGCTGGGTATCTGCATTTGAAGGGGATGCCAAAGCACCTTTTATAGCAACACCACCTTTATTCAGGATAGAACCAAACACAAATGGTTCCGCACGTATTTCTTATATCGGTGAGCCTTTAGCAAATAATACAGAACAGATTTACCTACTTAATATTAAATCCATACCACCAAAGGATAGCAATATTGGTAATGAGTTACAGATTATTATTAATTCACAGTTTAAGTTATTTCTAAGATCAAAAGATATTGAACCATTTGATTTTGATAAGGTTAGTGTTATCAAAAAAACAAATGGAATAATAATTGATAATCAAACTCCTTACCATTTATCAGTAAAAGAAATTTTTGTCAACGGAACTAAGGTCAAAAGTAAAAACTTTATTTACCCCTTTAAGAATATCAATGTTTATGAACATAACATAAATAGTAATGACACAATAGTTGTTCAGTTTATTAATGATTATGGTGCGATTATTGAAAAAAAGATTAATTAAGAGTATATGATATGCCAATTTCTTTTTTAAAGAAAAATCCAGTTTATTCAAAATCTTTCATTGCCATTAGCATTATTTTATATATGGATAATGCTAATGCCGAAGATCTATTTGATATTAATGCTATTAATACTGGAATTGAGAGCCAAGTTGCTGATGTCAACAGTTTAGGGTATCTATCCTATTCGGGAGGGCAGCTTCCGGGTACATATTATACAGATGTATTTATTAATCAAAATTTAGTCGATAGCCAAAGTTTAACATTTGTATTTGATGAAAAATCAAAGCAATTAGTCCCACAACTTAACAAAGGGATGCTATTAAACTGGGGTGTTAAAAATACGGTTAGTAACAGTTTTGCTAATATAAGTAATGATGCGGTTATTACTAACCTTGATGAACTTATCCCTGGTGCAAAAATTAATTACCATTTTGCTAATAACCAATTAGAAATTAATATTCCTCAAATAGGATTAGAAAATACGAGTCGTGGCTATATCGAGCCTAGTGAATGGGATAATGGGATTAATGCCGCCTTTGTTAATTATACTGCTAGATATAATAAATATTGGTATAAAGAAAAAAATAATCTTGATAACACCTTTCTAGGGTTAAGAAGTGGTGTTAATTTCGATGCTTGGCGTTTACGTAACCATAGTACTTACACAAGAAATGCCGGTGAAACAAACTGGAATAGTCTACAAACTTATTTAGAACGAGATATTCGTGCATTAAAAAGCCATTTAACACTCGGAGAGACATCATCCGACAGTGGTATAATGGAAAGTAATCCTTATTTGGGGATAAAACTTACATCAGATGAAAGCATGTTGCCACAAAGCCAACGTGGATTTGCGCCTGTTGTTACGGGTATTGCACAGTCTAATGCAACAGTTACAGTTAAACAAAATGGTAGTGTTATCTATCAAACGACTGTTCCGCCGGGCGAATTTTCTATAAGTGATTTGTATCCAACTTCTTACAGTGGTGATCTAGATGTCACGATTGAAGAAGCAGATGGAACCGTTCGGTCATTTATTCAGCCATTTTCAGCTGTGCCGATGATGCAAAGAACAGGTGCTTTGAAGTATAGCATTGATATTGGCCAATATAATGCGAGCAATGCGCGCCGTAAACCAAAATTCTTTCAAACATCATTAAATTATGGACTGCCATATAATTTATCTATTTATGGTGGCACCATATTGTCGCCTGATTATCAAGCATACACGCTAGGAAGCGGGGTAAATTTAGGCAATATAGGCGCTCTTTCCATGGATGTGACAGAGTCTTTGGCTAAATTAATCGATGATACTAAAGCTAAAGGCCAGTCGTATCGTGTGCAATATTCTAAACATATCACAGATACAGGAACTTCGTTTTCCTTGGCATCTTATCGTTATTCGACAAAGGATTATTATGATTTTTCCACCGCCAATAATGATTTTTATCATTTAGGAAGGAAAAAACAGCAGTTTCAAGTGGCACTTTCGCAATCACTTAATGATATTGGTTATTTATCGCTTAATGGATATCAACAATACTATTGGGATAAAAGTGGTTCCGACAAAAATCTCACCATGAGTTTTAGCTCGAATTATAAATTGCTGAATTATAGTGCTTCCTATACCTACTCGAAGCAAAGTTATACTCAAACTAATGACCAAATTATTTCGTTAAATTTAAGTATTCCATTTGATTGGGGACAAAAAAATAATTGGATTAATTATAGTTATACGGGGAGTCGCCATGGCGATTCAACCAGTTCACTTAGCTATAGCTCGTCATTATTAGAAGATGATAATTTACAATACGATATTACCCAACGATATAACCATAATCGTAATGAATATAATAGTTCTATCAGTGCAAACTACATAGTTTCATCTGGAGAATATAGTGCCGGATATAATTACACACCGAATTATCATTCAGTTGATGTCGGTGCAACGGGAGCATTTATGCTGCATGCGGATGGTATCACTGCATCTCAATCAATATATGATTCTGCGGTACTGGTGAAAGCACAAGGTATTGAGAATTTAAAAGTAAATAATACTCAGGCGTTATATACCGATGCGAATGGTTTTGCCGTTATTCCAAGTGTAACCCGATATGAGCGAAATAAAATCAATGTCGATGCCGCAACCTTAACGGGAAATAATGATATTGCAGTGAGTACAACAACAGTTGTACCGACACAAGGCGCAATTGTATTAGCAGATTTCCATGCCAAGCGTGGTGCTAGAGTATTACTGAAGGTGATGTATAAAGGTAAACCTATTTCTTTTGGTACTCAAGTATCTGTTTTTGAAGATACTCAACAAATTTCCAGTGGGATTGTCGCCAATGATGGCGAAGTTTATTTAAGTGGTGTTCCAGCACAAAGCCAAATAGTGGCGAAATGGGGCACAAATGAAAATCAACGCTGTGAAATACCGTTATCTTTATCATTAGACAATGAAAAGATCCAATTTATTGAGAAAAACTGTGAATAGGAGTTAACATGATTAAATTAGCCACAGTATGTTGCGCCTCATTAATTTTCCTATATTCACAATCTAGTTTTGCAGAATTTAGGTCTGAATTTACGACTAAAACAATAACTAAAAATGAAACATTATATGTATCGCGTAGTTTACCTGTAGGGAGTTTTATCGGATCAGTTGACTTAAATAGCCATAATGCATGGGCATGGTGGAATATTTCGGGTACAACTTGGGTTGGAATATTTTTGCCAAGTATTGGTGCTGGCACATTTAAATCCGCTGAAGGGGGCTACGTCAGACCAATTCCTGGTTCAGGAATTGGTTATGCACTACATGGAACTGTGACAGGGCCTTGTAGTGGTAGTGCATTTGTTGATGGGCAAAATAATATGGATAAAAATATCAGTAACAGGATGATTTGTCGCTCAAATGCAACAAGTGCGTTCTACGGCGTGAAGTTACGGGCTGATTTTTATAAATTAAGCAATAACGTGCCGACTCAAACATTGCCTACAATACGAGCTGCTATGCTGATACTATATCATAATGGTTTTATCACCTCAGATTATTATGGTAATAAAGAGCCAAATGTTTACTTAAGTGGCATCAAAGTTGTTTCAAGTGGGTGTGATGTTAAAAATCCATCCATTAATGTGCCTATCGGTAAAATTAGTAAAGCAACTTTTTCAGGTGTTGGCTCCACAAGCCCTGATAGCAAGAAAAAAATTAAAATTCAATTAGATTGTGACCCTATTACACCAATTAAAATAACGTTTGTTGGCACTCAAGATGAAAGTAAAACAGCAGGGGCAATTGCGTTAAATAATTTAAATGATGTTAACACTGCCCAAGGGTATGCTATTCAAGTGAAGTATAATAATTCTCCAATCAAGCTAAACCAGATAATGGAAATAGTGAAGTCGAATACGGCAGGGCAATATGAAATCCCACTTGAAGCCGCTTATATCCAAACGAAATCAGTGACTAAAGCTGGACAAGCTAATGGCACATTACAATTTAATATGCGATATCACTAAATTCCGCAATGCTCTAAATCCACAACGCCCTAAAATAGTTATTAGTTTTGATTAAGGTGAATAAACCTGATTAAGTGGCCTCATTGTCTTCAATATATCTTATCTTTGTATTGGGCTGAATATTACAAAGCACAATACCTTCAAATTATGCAATAATAGTGAATCTTAGTTTAGCCAATAAAATAGACTTTATTGGCTTTATCTAATGAGTATCTTTTATTCGCTATTTTGTAAGGAAAGAAGTATGCCAGCTTTGCCCGATGAACATAAATTGCTACGTAATTTTGCACGTTGCCAGAATTCGGAAGAACGTTACCTGTATATAATAGAACTTGGCGGGAACTTACCTGAACTGACAGACGCACAGCGTAGTGATAATAACTTGATTGCAGGTTGTCAGAGTCAAGTTTGGATTGATATGCAAAAGCAAGCAGATGGTTCGATTAAATTTGCGGGTGATAGTGATGCGGCTATTGTTAAAGGGCTTGTTGCGATAGTTATTATTTTATTCCAAGGTAAAACAGCAGAACAGATTTTATCATTAGATGTGAAAGACTTTTTCTCACAACTCGCATTAGAACAGTATTTGACACCTTCGCGTACTCAGGGATTAAATGCAATGATCAGGACTATTCTTGCGCGTGCGGCAACGATGTAACAAATGATGATAGCGAGAAAGAATAGCTATTCTCGCTTATTTTTATTCTGTATTTGCTGGTGGTTTTGATAGTATTTATTGATTGAATGTGGAATTATTAGCCTATTCTAGCGCTAGTAATGATTTTTATGTTAAAAAATCATGCTCAAAATTGAATCGATATTTATTATATTCCAAATAAATCAAATTATTGTTGGCGATATAAGCCAGTAAAGTCAATTTATCTCGACCACTTCTGGCACGAGCTCCCCTTGTTGCTGAATAGATAGGCAGCTTGTTCAGCCTATAAGTAAATTGAACTATTTAGAGTATAGTTGCTATTATGAGCACATTGTAATTATGAGCACATAGTTCTTGAAAACGTAGTTTTGGGAAAGCAGTAATGAGTGTGTCGCATTGACATCAATTTCTTGGAGTCGGTATGAAGAAAGTGTTTTCGTTGGCGAGTTTGTTTGTGGCGAGTGTTTTTGCATCATCAGTACAAGCAATGGATTATCCATTACCGGACAGTAATTCGCGTCTGATTGGTGAGAATTCAATTTATACTGTGCCATATGATGGACGGTCGTTAGAAGCAATAGCGAGTGAATATCAAATTGGTTTACTCGCGATGTTAGAAGCCAATCCGGGAACGGATCCTTATTTACCGGAAGCGGGCAAAGAACTGATTATTCCTACACAAATGCTCCTGCCTGCAACACCAAGAACGGGCATGGTGATTAACCTTGCTGAATTGCGTCTGTATTACTATCCTGCAAATAGCCAAGAAGTTGTAGTTTATCCTATTGGTATTGGTCAGTTAGGTCGTGATACACCTGAAATGGTGACATCAATTAGCCAATTGATTAAAGACCCAACATGGACACCGACGGCGAATATTCGTAAGAATTATGCTAAAGAAGGTATTATATTACCTGCTGTTGTTCCAGCAGGGCCTGAAAATCCGATGGGGTTATATGCTTTACGCTTATCTCATGGACGTGGTGAATATTTGATCCACGGAACAAATGCTGATTTTGGTATTGGTATGCGAGTCAGTTCAGGTTGTATTCGTCTACGCCCTGATGATATTGAAGCATTATTTAAGACTGTTCCAAAAGGGACTCGAGTACAAATTATTAATCAGCCGATTAAATATTCAAAAGAGGCTGATGGAAGCTACTACATTGAGGTACATCAACCGCTTTCAAAGAATGAAAATGATGATCCTCAAACAATGCCAATTCCACTATCGAATGATTTCAAACGTTTTCTAGAAAATGAAGGCATTGATAAGACGCTTGTACAAAATGAAATAGCAAGGCGTTCAGGATTACCTGTGCGAGTGAATAGGGATGATAACTCAACACAAAAAGAATATGATGAAACATCAAGCAGTGATAGCGTAGCGCAACAAGGGCAATATCCTGAATTAAATCCGATTGAAGATTTTTCGATTTTTCAGCCTCAGCCGGTATATGAGCCAGCTGAAGAACAATAGTTCTCAGATAAAAAATAAGGGCCTAATTAGGCCCTTTTTCATAGCATTCAGCATTAAGCTGTAACTAGTTCAATCTTATTTTTTGTAAGAACGAACTTGGTTATCTAGACGTTGGTTAGCACGTGCAGCTTCTTGCTGTGCAGTTTGTACTTCAGCACGGATAGTTTGAACATCGCTGCTCAGTTGATCAACTTTACCATTCAGAGTTTGAACATCTGAAGATAGTCTTTGGATCTCAGTGCTATTATTGGTAGAACAACCCGCTAGTAAAGCTGAAGCTAATACGATAGAGCCCAGTACAATTTTAGTACGAATCATTATTTTACCCTCTAGATAGATTTATCTTGAAAATATTAAAAGCAAGTTACCACTGCTATAGATTTAGATAATCATTATCGATCTTCTTAATCCTAATTGAACAATCATTCAGTTCAGAAATGGTACCTACTTAGTCTTATGCTAGTACTTAATTTACACTTTTGCTAGAAATACTTTACGTCAGTTAGCAGAAAATATAAGATTTCCAACTTGTCTGGCGATTATTTAACCGATTTAAAATCACTTAAAGATATTAGACTAATATAGCAAATGAAAAATAGATTGCAATAAAAGCATGAATTGACAAATGTGCTAAAGAAAGCATTTTATGTCAAAATGAAAACAGACCTAATATGATGCCATCAATATAAAATGAAAATTATGAATTGGCTTTGGGATAGCTAAAATCAATTATTAAAAAGCAGAGAGATAAATAAAATCATTGCTTTTTGATAAGCAAAAAAAACGGGAAATCATTTCCCGTTTTTATCTGATATTAATATCGATGTGTTTTAAATTACAGAATATGCACTGAAGAAGTGTTTGTTGTTCCACTTGGAACAAGTGAACCTGATACCATGACAACAGCATCGCCTTCTTTGGCTAAACCACTATTTAAAGCCGCGCGTTTACCTTCACGATAGAAATCATCAGTTGAGATGAAACCTTTGATCATAACTGGAATAACACCTTTAACCAGAAGAAGTTGACGTGCAGTTTCTTCATTGGTTGTTAATGCTAGAATGGGTGCAGTTGGGAAGTATTTACGAACTGATTTCGCAGATTTACCACCAAAAGTTGCTACAACAATCAGAGGAACTTCCAGTTTTTCTGACATTTCTACAGCACCGCGGCAAACTGCTTCAGTAACACGAAGACGTTGGCCTGGTTTCTGAGTGTCAATACGGCTGTGCATAACGCGATCAGTACGTTCACAGATAGTGGCCATGATGGTAACCGCTTCAACAGGATATTTACCTTTAGCACTTTCACCGGATAGCATGACCGCATCAGTACCATCAAGGATGGCGTTTGCTACGTCGCCCGCTTCAGCGCGAGTAGGGCGCGGGTTTTTGATCATTGAATCTAGCATTTGAGTCGCAGTAATAACAACTTTGCGCGCTAAAACGCATTTTTCAATCATCATTTTTTGTGCAAAGATAACTTCTTCAACTGGAATTTCAACACCGAGGTCACCACGAGCAACCATGATGCCGTCAGAAGCTTCTAAGATTTCATCGAAATTGTTCAAACCTTCTTGGTTTTCAATCTTAGAAATAATCTGGATATTTTCGCCGCCATGCTTTTTCAGGTGAGCACGAATTTCTTCAACATCAGAACGTTTACGAATAAAAGATGCAGCAACGAAATCAACACCTTGTTCGCAACCAAAGACCAAATCTTCTTTATCTTTATCAGCAAGAGCAGGTAGACCAATAGAAACACCTGGCAGGTTAACGCCTTTTTTCTCGCCTAAATCACCATTATTTAAGACTTCACAAATGACTTCTGTTGCAGTGACATCTTTTACCTTCATCCCAATCAAACCATCATCAACTAGGACGGTATCACCAGCATTCAAGTCGTTAGTCAGACCAGGGTAAGTCACAGCAACTCTATCTTTATTACCAATAACGGAAGTATCGGTTGTAAATGCAAAGGTTTGACCTGCGACCAATGAAACATCATTACCACCTTCAAGTTTCATGGTACGGATTTCAGGTCCTTTAGTATCAAGAAGGATAGCGGCTTGCTTACCTGTTTTTGCGCAGACTGCGCGAAGATTTTTGATACGTTGACCGTGTTCGTCATAATCGCCGTGAGAGAAATTCAGGCGCATAACATTCATGCCTGCATCGAGAAGTTGATTTAATTTTTCTTCTGACTCGGTTTTTGGACCAATGGTACAAACAATTTTTGTCTTTTTCATGGCAGTCTATTTAATGGTTATAAAGGAAATCGGTATTGTCGTCGATTCTAAAAACGCAAACTGGTTATCAGTTGTTGCGCAATCAGTTTAATATTAAGAATAGGCGACAGTCTGGTGTTTAATGCGTTTTTTTTGTGAGTTAGATCCCAATTTTTATTGTGGTTGTTATGAGTATAATCTATCCCGTCGATGCTAACTAACTGATTTATTTTTGATGAAACCTTTCAGCAGGTGCGTTTATTATAGACAACAAAAAACTGTGAGACAAATCAAATTTTATGAAATTGAGTGATGAAAAAGGTTCAAGCATAACAATGGCTGAATTTTAAGCAATAATTGCGCAACATTATGTTCTTGGATCTTTAACTAAGATGGAAAAGAGATAAGAGAAAGATAATTCGATGTAAGAAAAGAGAATGGTGCGTCCGAGTAGACTCGAACTACCGACCCCCACCATGTCAAGGTGGTGCTCTAACCAACTGAGCTACGGACGCATTTTGATATTGATGACACCTCGAAATGGTGCGTCCGAGTAGACTCGAACTACCGACCCCCACCATGTCAAGGTGGTGCTCTAACCAACTGAGCTACGGACGCATTTTGMTATYGATGACACCTYGAAATGGTGCGTCCGAGTAGACTCGAACTACCGACCCCCACCATGTCAAGGTGGTGCTCTAACCAACTGAGCTACGGACGCATTTTGCTATCGATGACACTTTGAAATGGTGCGTCCGAGTAGACTCGAACTACCGACCCCCACCATGTCAAGGTGGTGCTCTAACCAACTGAGCTACGGACGCGCTTCAAAAGTGTCTTAGGTGACAACGGGAACGAATATTAACTTTCTGTTGAGGTTCTGGCAAGGGGAAAAATGTATTTTCGTGCGAGTTTGCTCGTATTTAAAGCGCCCTTGGCGAAAATACATCCCCTTTGTATATATTTTGTTTATTCTACTATCAATTAACGGGTTGAACGTAATAGAACAACATTATCAGGTTGTTTATGTATCCATATGATCCGCGTTGCCATTCCGATTGCAGCTGCACTCAAACCAATGACAAAACCAATCCAAAAACCTTTAGGGCCCATTGCCGGGAAAATCAAATCAGTCAAAGCTAAAATATAACCCGCGGGTAATCCTAATAACCAATACGCCGTGAAGGTAATAAAGAAAATAGATCGCGTATCTTTATAACCTCTAAGAATTCCTGCACCAATAACTTGGACGGAATCTGATAATTGGTAAAGAGCGGCCAGTAGCATCAAACTAGAAGCCAAAACGACAACTTCAGGATTTTTATTATACATAAGCGCAATTGGCTCTCGAAGAGTCACGGTTAGAATTGCGGTGAAACAAGCAATTAATAAACCGACCGCTAAACTTGTATAAGATGAAACTTTTGCCGCTTCTGTTGATTGTTGACCAAGGTTATAGCCGACACGGATCGTTGCCGCGATACCAAGAGATAATGGGAACATAAACATGACTGAGCTAAAGTTAAGCGCAACTTGGTGACCCGCCACAGCAACAACACCAAGCGGTGCAACTAATAGTGCGACAACAGCAAATAGGGTAACTTCAAAGAATAATGCTAGCCCAATCGGTGCGCCTAACACAAAAATACGCTTCATAATTTGTGGGTTAGGGGAGGCAAAGCGGGTAGTTGCTTTAATATCTCGTTGAGATGCTGCACGTCGGACATAACTGCGCATTAAGACACACATGACCCAATAAACTGATGCAGTTGCAACACCACAACCAACGCCACCCAATGCAGGTGCACCAAAATGGCCATAAATGAAAATATAGTTAATTGGAATATTAACCATCAACCCCAGAAACCCGATTACCATACCCGGTTTGGTTTTGGAGAGGCCTTCACATTGACTACGATAAACTTGATAGAATAGATAGCCTGGAGCACCCCACATGATTGCATGTAAGAATCGGACCGCCTTATCCGCTAATTCTTGATCAATGTGCGGCATGTTGCTAATAATCAATTTGCTGTTATAAAGAAGAAGGATCACACCAAGAGATAAAAATAGCGCTAACCATAGCCCTTGCTGGATTTGGTTACCAATTAAATTACGGCGACCTGATCCATTCATTTGAGCGACAATTGGCGTTAATGCCATTAATAATCCCTGACCAAAAAGAATCGCTGGCAGCCAAATAGAAAAGCCGACTGCAACCGCTGACATCTCAGTTTCGCTAACACTTCCTGCCATAACCGTATCCACAAATCCCATTGCAGTTTGTGAAAATTGAGCAAGAATGATAGGGATGCCAAGAGCTAGCAAGCTACGCGCTTCTGTGAAGTATTTCTGCACGCATACACCTTTAGAGTAATTAAATAATTTTTAGTAAAATTGTAATATTTACCATTTTTAAGTTACGACTAATTTTGGCAATTACTCGCGCCATTTTCATTTCTTCAATTAGCCACCAAAAACACCATAAGCTATTTTTTATTGCTTGCTATATAGACGTAACTTAAATTATGGTAAATACAGATAAAATGCTAATGATTTTTGATAAATCAATTAGTTACTGTAGACCGTATATTCTATCCTTTTTAATAAGTTTAGCCAATGTTAGTTACAGATAAATGTTGCAAAATACGTTTATCAATAGATATATTTTTTCTCCTTGAATAGGAGATGATTCGCTAAGTCAGATCGCTCAAATTAAGTAGATCTGCAAAAAATGTCAGGTAAACTGGCATAAATTAATTCATTGCATTGAGGTGAGTATGTTTACAGGCATTGTACAGGGCACAGCCCCGATTATTGAGGTTATAGAAAGAACGAATTTTCGCACTCATGTGATGAAATTTACGCCAGAATTACTTGTTGGTTTAGAAACGGGCGCTTCTGTTGCACATAATGGTTGCTGCTTAACGGTAACAAATATCGATGGTGAGAAAGTCAGTTTTGATTTAATAAAAGAAACGCTCAGACTGACGAATCTTGGTGAATTACAAGCTGGGGATGTGGTTAATATAGAAAGAGCTGCGAAATATGGTGATGAAATAGGTGGGCATGTTGTTTCAGGGCATATTGTGACGACCGCTGAAATTAGCAAGATCTTTACATCAGAAGATAACCATCAAATATGGCTGTCTATTTATGATAAGTCGCTCATGAAATATATTTTGCATAAGGGATTCGTGGCAATTGATGGCATCAGTTTAACTGTAGGTGATGTTATTAATAACCGTTTTTGTGTCCACTTAATTCCAGAAACCATTGCTCGGACAACATTGGGTAAAAAACGCTTAGGCCATAAGGTTAATATCGAAATAGATCCACAAACTCAAGCTATTGTTGATACTGTAGAACGTGTTTTACAACAAAAAGAACAAGAAAAAATGGCATCTATAGCCAAAATCCAAGAAGAGCAGCAGTAAGGTAATAGTTTAATACGCAAGTTATAAGTGCAATTTGGCCAATAGATTGTGTAACGAATCGTCAGATGACTGAATGGTAAAGCTATAGCACATTTTTAATATTAAATTAGTGCTATAGCTTTGAATAGAAAGATAAACTAGATTTTAAAGGGGATCTTTTAGTCGTATCAGCTGCCCACTTTTTCACTAAAATTAATATAGATCCGCGCATTATCTCTTTGAATTGCTTCAGTTAATCGCTGGAAATGCAGTGATTTTTTATGGAGTTCAAAAGCCGCATTATCTTCCCATTCTTCAAAGATAATATAACCATTCTCTTTGGTAAATAAATCATATTGTAAACAACCGCGTTCCCGGCGGCTTTGTTTTACAAAATCTTTAAGGATATCTTTAGTCAGAAATTCACTTTTATTTTCCGTAGTAATTTGTGCGTATATTGTAATACTCATTCCATTTCTCCTTTTGTGAATTAGGAACTATCTTAGTCGCCGCTTTATTTTTGTATTGTAAAAAAACGAATAAGTAGATTTCATAAATTCAGAAGGTGTCATGGTGAAGTAACGTTTAAAATCTCGGTAAAAGTGTGATTGGTCGTAATAACCCGTTTCTAGCCAACGATAGGTGTCTTGTTCTTTGAGCATCGCTTTTAGAAGTTGCTCTAAACGGCAGTTGATTTGGTATCTTTTCGGGGTAATTCCATATTCTTTTAAAAATTCTTTTTGTATGAAACGTGAGCTATATCCAATTTCATCAGCGATATCGTTAATTTTTTTTGTAGGGGTGCGATATAGAATTGATAAAATTTCATCAACTAATTGCGTTTTTTTTGATTGTTTTGTTTCTATGAAACACTCAAGTAAGCCTTTAAATGAGGCGCGTGCTAACTCTTCATACCATGGATTTTGCCAAATATTAGCCAGTGCGGTTGGTTTATCTGTGTAAATAAGGGTGCGTTCTGGTAATAAGAACCGAACTGCATCATGCCTAACCAGTATCACAATGACTTTTGCATTATTGGGTTTTGCAGTGAATGTGTTAATTCGTGGGATAACTAGCTGATATTGGCTGACAGTTTGATGGCTATCAGTCAAAAGGCAAAGATCGCTAGTTGAAATCCATATTTCCGCCCCAGTGCCAGGATAGATTTTAATTGGCGTAGTGAATTTATTAATGATCAAGATTGAGCTAATAAAACCACTAATTTCAATGGGAGGATAATACTGTCTGAGCATAGTTTTCACTAATAATTATTTAATTGGCTGATAATAACGTTAATTAGCAATAAGGTTAATAAAAAATAATACAACAGTACTATTAAATACGATATTACATAGATCCTATTTGGAACGAAGACCTAAAGTACTCTTTTCATTTAGGAAATACTACTAAAATTATAGTGAAAAATAGTGAGTTAAAATAACTTGAGGAATGTTAAGCATCTCAGTATTAATGACAAACTGTATTATAGATAAGTAAGGGTCACATTAAAGCAATGTGACCCTTATTGATATAGCTAATGATATATTGATTAGGCAGTAAATTATGCAGCTTAAAGAGACAAGCTAGTAGTTATATATCATTAAAATTACACTATTTTTATGGCTTATCTTGGAACTCTAATTCCACCACTAACGCCATTTGGGCTCCACAATATTTGCCATAATTGAATATCTCTAGCGCGGAAAGCGCCTGCACATGAATTCAAATAATAGCTAAACATGCGTTTAAAACGTGGTGTATAGTTGCCACTTAATTCATCCCAATTATTTAAAAAGCGCTCATACCATGCCATAAGCGTTTTATCATAATCAGAACCGAAATTATGCCAATCTTCCATAATAAATTTGCCTTCACTAGAATGGCCGATATTTTGAATAGAAGGTAATACACCATTTGGGAATATATATTTTCCAATCCATGAATCAACATTGACCTTATTTTTATTTGAGCCAATGGTATGGAGTAAAAATAAGCCGTCTTCTTTTATATTACGGCGTGCAACATCAAAATAAGTATCGTAGTTTTTCGGGCCTACGTGTTCAAACATCCCAACAGAAACAATTCTATCAAATTGATCATTTAACTCGCGATAATCTTGCAAGATGATATTAACATCAAGATCTTTACATCTTTCTTGAGCGAGTTTTTGCTGCTCTTTAGATATCGTCACGCCAGTTACTGAAACACCATAATGTTGAGCTGCATAAGCACTAAGTCCACCCCAGCCACAGCCTATATCTAATAAGCGCATTCCTGGCTCTAATTGTAATTTACGACAAATAAGATCCAATTTATTAATCTGAGCTTGTTCAAGCGTGGTCGCATTATCCCAGTAGCCGCAAGAATATTGCATATAAGGGTCTAACATGAGAGTGAAAAGATCATTACCTAAATCATAATGTTCTTCACCGACAATCCATGAACGTTTTTGTGTTTGTAAATTCCGTAAACGCGCCATTGCAACTTTCATTATGTCAGTTAAGTTGTTTGGCAATTTCGTATCGAGTTTGGCAAGCAATACCTTATAAAAAAACAGGTCTAGTCGTTCACAATCCCACCAACCATCCATATAACTTTCACCAAGTCCCAGCGAGCCTTTTTGCAATACTCTTTTATAAAAGTCGGTATTGTGGACTTGGATATCAAACGGGCGAGAACCATTGACCTCTATCCCTGCTTGACTTAATAAAGACTCTGCAATTCGTTGCCAATTTGAAACTTTGTTTTTTGTTTCATCTACACACGTGCTCATATGCTCTCCAACTTGAGACGAAGATTTTTGAGATAGTATTTTCAGCTTACTGAAGTGTAGGGGTTGCGAAGAATTAGCTTCACAAAGACAGGCGCGCAATAATACCGTTGCGGCCTGAGTTTTAAATAATCATTGTATTAACTCAAAAATCACTTCGGACTATATGTTATAGCCGAGTATAGAAGTGATTATTTTATTTAACAATGGCGAAAAATGTCACTTTGATGAGAAAGTGGAAGAAATGCAATAAAACACCTCAATAAGATAATCTTAATACGATTTAATCTTTGATTAAAGATGCTTTACTATTTTTTAGCGTCGAAATTAGCCACTACAGGGTAATGGCTAAATATAAAATAGTTATTCAGTCTGATATTTTGTTTGAATTTTGACTTTATTAGTAGAAGGCGCTATTCGTTGTACTAAATAACCAATAATCATTGGAATAACTGTTATTGCCATTACCCCTGTTGTGGAAAGTAGTGGATCAAACGGTAGCGCTGACACTAACATACTGGCAAGGAAACATAACCCAAGCTGAAGTGAATTCTGTAAAGCAGCCGCTTTACCACTTGCTTGAGGATAGGCACTGAGCGCTTTTGACACGGCGATAGGATAAGAAGCACCATTCATTGCAGCCATGAAACAAAATGGAATTAAGATCATGGTTAAAGATGGATGGCTGTAAATTGCCATCAAAAATAGAATTATCATACTAACTGCATAACCAAGCAGTAATATTGGGAATAATATTTCAGCTCGGATTTTTATTAAAATAAATCGACAGCCATAACCACCAATAATAAATGCAAGAGTTTGCGGAATGTAACTTAATCCTATATCTGCTGGGTTGAATCCCATATTACGTAAAATAAAAGGTGAACCTGTGAGCCAAGCAAAAAATCCAGCACTACAAGATGCATAAATTAAAACATTACCGTTAAATAGAGGTGACCGTAATATTTTGAAGAAAGAAATAGATTGTTTAGTTGATGTTTCATTCGAGACATTTTTTGTAACCATTTTTTTCAAGAATAGTGTTGGAATGAGTAATAAAATACCAACTGCCATTAATATGATGAAGATAATTTCCCATTCATAATGTTCTAATGTCCATGCGCCAAGTAGCGGTGCAAGGGCAGGGGAAAGGGCAACTAGAGGCATAATAGAGGCAAAGACTTTTTGGGTACTAGCGGCATCGTAGCGATCAATCACGAGAGCTTGCCAAAGAACGGCAGCGCTACATACACCAACAGCTTGTAAAAAACGTAAAACGAGCAGTTGTGTCGCATTTGTTACCCACAAAATGCCCAAACAGCTAAGAATGAAGATTGATAACCCGATAATTAATATCGGTTTGCGTCCTAGTTTATCAGATAGAGGCCCCCATAATAGTTGGGCAAATGCAAAGCCCGCTAAGAAAATGCTTAATGAAGCACTAATGGAGCCTTCAGAGGTATTCAAGGCTGTTTGCATTGAACCAAAAGTGGGTAAATACATATCGATAGCTAAGAACCCCAGCATACTCAATCCTGCAAGGTAAAGGATAAAACCGGGAGAGTTTTTGGTCACAGTCTTTGTCATGGCAGCTTACTTAATCAAAATTTACAAAATTGTTAACAGATCCCTATTGTATAAGCTGTTTTTTTACATTGTGAAACGGTAATATTTGGATCGTGCTATCAAATTTTTTGAAGGGTAAATCTATGTGGTCAGATCATGCGCTTGAAGTTATTGATGCTGTTGCTAGAACAGGAAGTTTTAGTGGTGCGGCTGAAGAGTTGCATCGTGTTCCCTCCGCAATTAGTTACACAGTAAAGCAAGTTGAAGAGTGGCTTGCTGTACCGCTTTTTGAACGACGTCATCGTGATGTTGCCTTAACTGAAGCTGGTGAGATTTTCCTGAAACAAAGTCGAGCTGTCATCAAAAAAATGAATCAAACAAGACATCAATGTCAGCAAGCTGCGAACGGCTGGCGTGGACAGTTCAGTATTGCAGTTGATTGCATTGTTAAACCTCAAAGAACAGAACAATTAATTTTAGATTTTTATCGTCATTTTCCTGATATTGAGCTTTATATACATCCTGAAGTTTTTAATGGTGTATGGGATGCACTTGCAGATGGTCGAGTGGATGTTGCAATTGGCGCAACGCGTGCTTCGCCTATTGGCGAACGTTATAGTTTTCGCGATATGGGTTTTATGTCTTGGTGGTGTGTTGCAAGTCCAGAACATCCATTAGCCAAAAAAGAAGGTTTATTAACGGATGATCAAATGCGTAAATACCCCAGCTTATGTTTGGAAGATACATCCCGAAATTTACCTAAGCGTGATACTTGGGCGCTCGATAACCAGCAACGATTAGTTGTTCCATTATGGGAAAATGGAATTGCCTGCTTAAAGAATGGGTTATGTGTTGGAATGATACCTGAACATCGGGCAGAGCCATTATGTCGAGATGGGCAACTTATTAAATTGCCTTTATCTCAACCTTTTCCGCCAAGTCCTTGTTGTTTAACTTGGGTAGAAAAAAATACCTCACCTGCATTGAGTTGGTTACTCGATTATTTAGGAGATAGTGAAACACTCAATGCAGAATGGTTAGCTCCATAGATTTTTGTGCATGTAGTTATTTTGATCATTTAGCGACGATAATCGATAAATGGCCCATCAGCGACGGAGCGACGTTCAACTAACCGCGGATGCACTTCAATCGTTTGTGCATCTTCGCGTTTATTGACAATCCTATCTAATAACATGGTGAATGCCATTTGACCTAAACGCTCTTTTGGTTGATGAATAGTGGTTAGAGCTGGCGTGAAATAACGCGCATTTCGCACATTATCGTAACCAATAATTGAGATATCTTGCGGAACGCGTAAGCCCATTTCGTCAGCAGCACAAATTGCGCCCATTGCCATAATGTCACCACCACAGAAAACGGCAGTTGGTCGTTGCTTATGACTTAATATTTGCATCATCGCTTTATAACCGGATTCTGGCTCAAAATCGCCTTGGACAATCCATTCATCACGTAATTGGATTTTGGCTTCTTCCATGGCTTTTTTAAAGCCCGTTAGACGGCCAATTCCTGTATTTCGTTCAAGTGAACCCGGGATAACACCGATATCTCTGTGGCCACGGTCAATTAAGTAGCGACCTGCTAGGTACCCGCCATGAAACGAATTATCAATAATACTGTCGGTAAAATCACCTCGAGAAGTCCCCCAATCCATAACCACCATTGGAATATTACGGTAATCTTCCAACATGCTAATTAATTTTTCAGGGTATTCAGAACACATGACTAATAGTCCATCAACACGTTTTTGAGCTAACATTTGCAGATAAGCTTGTTGTTTCCCTAGGTTATTATGTGAATTACATAAAATTAGGGTATAACCTTTTTCATAACAGCTGTTTTCTACGGACTCGATCACTTCGGCAAAATAAGGTGCTTCACTTGATGTCGCGAGTAAACCAATTGACTTAGTGTGATTAACTTTTAAGCTACGTGCAACAGCACTAGGTGAGTAATTGAGTTCTTTTATCGCAGCCCAAACCGCAGCTTTTGTATCATCGGCTACGAAGCGTGTTTTATTTATTACATGGGATACGGTTGTAGTCGACACGCCAGCGCGTTTCGCCACATCTTTAATCGTTGCCATGGGGTAAAAAAACTCCTGACCAATTAAGCGGTCTTGTTATAAATTTTTATTAAAAGTTACCAGTATATATATCAAACAATTCAACTTATATATGTCGACGATAAATAAAAATAAGCACTAGCTTAGTGAACGAGGTAAACCAGCTGGCTAAATTTGATCAACACCCTATAAATTGAAAATTTCCGGTATATTGAGGCATATCGTCTTTACTGGCAATGATTTAGCGAATTGTAATCGATTTTGTCTGATCTAGCGCAAAAACAAAAGAAATAATTGATGTTATAACCTGTGAGATAGATACGAATTTTCGTTAATAGTTATGTCTTATTCATTTAACCATGTGTAGTATAGGGTTAATTTGCAAGTAAATTGTTCTTTAAAGTGGGGGAATTCATGGATACGGATTTTAAATTCGGATTATTAGCGACTATTGGCTCATTAGCGGTCATTGTTATTTTTGTCTCACAGATTTTTTAATTTTATTTTTTCAATACACAAAATAAAAATAAGGATCAATGATATTGGTCCTTAATTTTTTCTTATTTGACATAAAGATAAGTCACTATCCATGTGATCGTTTTTTATTCAAATAAGCTATTTATTAGAAATAAGAATAACTAATAAATTACTCATCGTTTCACCCACGCTAAACGTAAAAAAGTGTTGGTACTCGTCAAATTGAAGCCTTTTCATATAAAATATCCCTTTTTATTACTTCAAATATTAATGTTATAGTAATACCCCTATAAAACGAGCATATTGTATGAAACAATAGCGTTTTAATTATTCTGGTATTGTTTTAGTTTGGTCGCATTAATACACTTAATTGTTTCCCAACTATAAAGCCAGCACCCTTGTTTTTAAGGAAGTAAATCAAAATGACGACAATTGAAAGAATCGAACGCCAAATTAAAGAAAACCCAATTCTGCTGTACATGAAAGGCTCTCCGAAGCTACCTAACTGTGGTTTTTCTACTCAAGCGGTACAAGCATTGTCTGCTTGCGGTGAGCGTTTCGCTTATGTCGATATTCTGCAAAACCCAGATATTCGTGCAGAATTACCAAAATATGCTAATTGGCCAACATTTCCACAACTTTGGGTTGATGGAGAGCTTGTAGGCGGATGTGATATCATTATGGAAATGTATCAGCGTGGCGAGCTTCAATCTTTAATTAAAGAAACAGCGGATAAATATCGTCCTGCTGACGAGAGTGCAGAATAAGTTAATTTTGTCAGCTCGATAAGATAATGAAACCGTATTAGTATTGATTACTTATAATTCAACCTAATACGGTTTTTTTTATTCTTCTTGCATGAGTGGCCAACCGCCTAATTTTTTCCACTTATTCACTAATTCGCAGAATAAAACGGCAGTGCGGTTTGTATCATATAAAGCGCCATGCGCTAAATTACCATCAAAAGGGATGCCAGCAGTGACACAAGCTTTGGCTAGAATTGTTTGACCAAAAACTAAACCACTTAGAGCGGCTGTATCAAAAGTTGCAAAAGGATGGAAAGGGTTACGTTTTAAACCTGAACGCTCGGCGGCATTCATCACAAAACTGTGGTCGAAAGTTGCATTGTGCGCAACAATGATAGCTCGGTTACAATCAGTATTTTTCATTCCTTTACGTACCATTTTAAAAATGGCATGTAATGCTTCATATTCACTCACTGCTCCACGAAGGGGATTTGCAGGATCAATGCCAGTAAATGCAAGTGCAGAGGGCTCTAAATTGGCACCTTCGAAAGGATCAACATGAAAATGAAGTGTTTCATCAATAGATAACCAACCATCTTTATCCATTTTTAATGTAATAGCGGCAATTTCAAGTAGTGCATCTGTTTTGGCGTTAAATCCGCCAGTTTCAACATCGATAACGACAGGATAATAGCCCCGGAAACGGTTGACGAGTGCGTTTGGATTATTTTTATCAGACATTAGGATTTCATATTTATATTTCTGCTTGGTATTTATTATGCCAAAATTAGCAAAATCATGCAGATAAGCTCAAAATAAAGTACAGAGCCTGCCGAAATGGGCTCACTGACAGGCTCTAATTGCTGCAAATTGAAGCTAATTAATGACCAAGCCCTTTGCTAGCACTTTTATTTTCAATTAATTCAATTTTATAGCCATCAGGATCTTCAACAAAAGCAATAATCGTGGTGCCACCTTTTACTGGGCCAGCTTCACGTGTCACATTTCCACCTGCACTGCGAATATCATCACAGGTTTTTGCGACATCATCGACACCTAAAGCAATATGCCCGTATGCATTTCCCAAGTCATAGCTATCAACACCCCAGTTATATGTGAGTTCAATAACTGCACCTTCACTTTCATCGCTGTAGCCTACGAAAGCCAAAGAATATTTATATTCAGGATTTTCGCTAGTACGTAGCAGTCGCATTCCTAATACTTTGGTATAAAAATCAATTGAACGCTGCATGTCAGTTACACGTAGCATAGTATGTAGTAAGCGCATATGAACTCCCTTAAAGTCGGTCGCTGAGTAAATCTAATTCATTCTAACCATTAATATAACGCGCCTAATATATTTAACTCAATTAAAGTGGTATGTTTTTTAGGCAAATGATAGATTGAATCAAGTGAATGAAGTATATCATTAATTCTTGATCTGCGTTAGGTGGTATGAATATGGCAGAACAACTCGAATTTTTTGAAATTAAAAGCCCGTGCCGTAACATTTGTCAAATGAATGAACAAGGTTACTGCATAGGTTGTTTTCGTTCTCGTGATGAACGTTTTAAGTGGTTTACATTGACAAACGAACAGAAACGCAATGTTCTTCGTTTATGTTATCAACGTAGTCGTCGTGTAGCGACAAGCAAAAATTCACAAGATGAACAACTGCCAATACAGCAAACACTATTCTAATATTTTGAGACAATGACTTTTGAGTCATCAATTTGCTAATAAACCAAAAATAAAAGAATACATTTCAGATGTCAAATATATACTCTTGAAATTATTAATCTTGATATTTATAAGAATAAAATAATAAATATGATTATTTTTAAATGGGTTTTTACTTATTCAAATTGATAATTAAAACTTAATTGTACGGATATAATTGTTATTTTTTTAAGATTAACTATATCGCTTTATTTTTCAATGGATTATTGGTTGTTGTCTTTCATATTGTTAATTGTAATTACTATAAGTGTTAAAATAGATAGATTTGAAAGAGGAGTAAGGCTATTCTTATTAACAAGATAACTAATATGTTATTGCAATGAGTGAAATTAATTTTAATATATAGATTGCAATGATGTACTTAGTGATCTGAATCATGAAAAAAAATCTTAGCATCACTATAAGTAGGTATTTGAACGTTTTTTTTAATAATTTATTATCATAGCGACAAGGAGTGAATATATAATTTAGGAATAATTTAAATTTGGTTTATTTATTAATCAAAATGATTATTACAATAAGGAGGGAACATTGGAATCACAAATAGAAACTGATCTATCTCGAGTATTTCGCCTATGGAGAACATTGCTTGATGATCGTTTGAAACCATTGAAATTAACGCATACTCATTGGAAAACGCTACATTGTATTAGCCAATTGCCACCGGAACAATCACAGATCCAACTCGCTAAAGCAATCGGTATTGAACAGCCATCATTAGTGAGGACTTTAGATCAACTGGAGGAGAAAAAATTAATTTCACGTCATACTTGTGCGAATGATAGGAGGGCAAAAAGAATAAAGCTAACAGATGAATCTAAACCATTTATTAAAACAGTTGATGAAGTTATTGATAATACGCGTAAAGAAATACTAAGTGATATTGCGATAGATGAATTAGACCAACTTTCAGTGTTACTTTCTAGATTAGAAAAAAACATTACTCGATTGCAGGGGGATTTATAAATAATTATAAATTAATATGAATGCTCCATCTTAAATCATATCTGATTATGAATAATTTAATAGTGACGTGAGAAATAATGTGAATTTTTAAGGAGACACATAACTAATTAATGATTTCATTTATATAATCTATATTTATATAGTAAATATTAATATGGTAATATGGATGTTAAAATTTCTAGTCTCAATAATAACTGGACTAATATTCAACTGACAATTGTATGGAAGGATCAGAACACAGCATAAATATTCTTTAAATTATTATTAATAGCTAAATGATTAACATTTTTTCTATTAACATAAAGACAATTAAAAAGTTACAGCTTAAGTAATAAAAGAAAGAAAAGATTGATAGTATCAATTTATAACAGGATACTATCTACCATTGATGCTTTAAGCTGATTAAAAAAGATATGTTCACCGGTAAAATGCCGGTGAACATACGCTAAATAACTATATTGCTAAATAACTATATAGAAGATGACAACATTAACGAGGAGAAACGGTTACTGTTCCACCACTGTTTGCAATCATGACACGTTGGTTTTTTGCAAAAACACTCGGATCTTGTTTTTGTACAACGACAATATTTTTACCGCTATCAAGACGGATTTCTAACTGAACACCTTGGCTTTTATTAAGCGCGCCTTGTGCTTGTTGACCAGCTAGGCCACCCGCAATAGCACCAGCTGCAGTTGCTAGTGTTTTACCAGTACCACCGCCAACGGTATTACCTAATAGCCCACCTAGCACAGCTCCACCAATTGCACCGATGACATTTTCATCATCACCCGCTTGAATAGTCACAGGGCGAACATTCAAAATTGTACCGTAAGTGACAGTTTGTACTTGTTTGGCATCTTTCGCTGAAATAGTATCACCAGAAAGTGTGCTGGTATTGACACAGCCAGCTAACATAACAACCGCAGCAACACCGACGAAAACTTTCTTAAGCATAATAACTCCTATGAGACTTGCTGTCTGTCTGTGGCACTAACATAGCATTGGATGATTGTTTTAACCATAATCACATTATGAACTATTATTACGCACAGTTTAAAACTGGGGATAAGATTACTTATTTTGATTTAAACAGACGGTAAACACTAGGTAAAATATCCCAAAGTGTGGTTTATTCTATAAAGGAAAGCACACTTTGTTAAACGTTTTTTGGTGTTTATTGAACATAAAATAACGATTGATAGATTTTATGTGAGATTAGTTTTTAACTAAAGTAGATTTTATATTCAATACATTTTAAGCATTAGTTAGAAACGACAATGGACATATGCGGATATTTGCTATTTTTCTTTAGAATAATGCTTCGGTCTGGCGAGAGAATATCGAAATAGACATGAATTGCGTAAAGGCTATTTGCCTAACGTATCAGTTAGAATTATTTATATTCTTGTTCAATGTTATTCAAATAATTCTACCTATCACAAAAACGCAATATGTGAATGAATTAAATTGTCGCTTGGCTGTATTTTAAACTAAAAATGGCAATGCGGTTTATCTATTTTTGCTTACTGCGAGTTAGGCCGAGAAAAAATCATGTGCAGTTGACAAACGCCCAGATGACAGCACAATCTTTCGTAAGTTTAAACACACAAAACCGTTATGTACTTTGAGGGAACAACAAGATGATAAAGTCAGGCCGTTATATAGGAGTGATGTCTGGAACTAGTCTAGATGGTGTTGATGTTGTTCTTGCCGCAATTAGTGATAAATTTGTTGCTGAGCAAGCCAGTTTAAGCCTTGTTTTCCCAATAGAATTAAAAAAACGTATTCTTAATATTTGCCAAGGCCAAGCAACAACTTTATCTGAAATAGGTAAAATTGATAGAGAACTCGGTTCGTTATATGCGCAAGCCATTAATCAATTATTAGCCGAAACCGGTGTTCCGGCAAAGGATATTATTGCGATTGGTTGCCATGGACAGACAGTTTGGCATGAGCCTGACGGTGATCAGCCCTTTACGATGCAACTGGGCGATAATAATCGGGTTGCAGCTTTAACGGGCATCACGACAGTTGGTGATTTTAGACGTAGAGATATGGCGTATGGTGGGCAAGGTGCTCCATTAGTTCCTGCTTTTCATTTAGCCGTTCTTGGCCATAGCGCAGAAAAACGAATTATCTTAAATATTGGTGGTATTTCAAATATTACAGCCTTATTACCCGGCTCGTATGTTAAAGGATACGACACAGGCCCCGGTAATATGTTAATGGATTCTTGGATATGGCGTCATAAACAGCGCGCATATGATGAAGACGGGCAGTGGGCAAAAACGGGAACTGTTAATCAACCATTATTGAAAAAATTATTATCTGATGCTTATTTTCGTCGGGCAGCTCCAAAAAGTACTGGGCGTGAATATTTTAATATGCAATGGTTAGATAAAAATTTAGCTCATTTTATTGATATTACACCTGAAGATGTACAAGCGACATTATGTGAATTAACAGCAGCATCAATTGCAGAACAGATATTGCTTTGTGGTGGATGTGAGCGTTTAATTGTTTGTGGCGGCGGGGCGAAAAATAGCTTTTTGATGCAGCGACTAGCTGCATTATTACCGGGAACAGAAGTTGCCGCGAGTGATAAATATGGGTTAAGTGGTGATGATATGGAAGCGTTGGCATTTGCTTGGTTAGCCGCTCGGTCTATGGCGAATTTATCGGGTAACCTGCCTTCTGTTACGGGTGCAGAACGCGAAACCGTTTTAGGTGCTATTTATCCTGCTAATATTGACGAAAAATAACTGTATGAAGGAAATAGAATAATAATGAACGACAATGACGGTCATGAAATCGATTTAGCTGCATTACGTCGTGAATACACTAAAGGTGGATTAAGACGCCCTGATTTAACACCAGAACCACTGCAACTCTTTGAGTTGTGGTTAAAGCAAGCTTGTGAAGCAAAATTAAGTGATCCCACGGCAATGGCTGTGGCAACTGTTGACGAAACAGGCCAACCTTATCAAAGGATCGTGCTCTTAAAGCATTTTGATGAGAAGGGGTTAGTATTTTACACCAATATGGGAAGCCGCAAAGCGCGTCATTTGGAGCAAAATAATAAAATTAGCTTACTTTTTCCATGGTATCCGTTAGAGCGCCAAGTGAATTTTGTTGGTGTTGCGGAGCGCTTAAGCCCAATTGAAGTTGTAAAATATTTCCATAGCCGGCCTAAAGATAGCCAAATTGCAGCTTGGGCATCACAGCAATCTTCACGAATTTCAGCGCGTAGTATTTTAGAAGGTAAATTTTTAGAACTAAAACAGAAATTCCAAAATGGCGAAGTGCCTCTTCCGAGTTTTTGGGGTGGTTTTCGTGTTGTTTTTAACAGTGTGGAATTTTGGCAAGGTGGTGCAAATCGTTTGCATGATCGTTTTCTTTATCAGCGTGAGGAAAATGGTTGGAAAATAGATAGATTAGCGCCGTAATAATCTATTTTTTAGCTGGCACTTAACTGCTTGGGGCTTTATGCTATAGCTTCGTTTACGAAAACTGACAAGTTATACCTACGAGATTAGCCAGTTTGCTTAATCTTGGGGGTACTTTTACTATAACAGATAGACAAAATTCAACTGATGGAGTCATTGATGTCTAGCAATAACCTGATTAAACAATTGCAAGAGCGGGGCTTAATTGCCCAGGTAACGGACGAGGATGCGTTAGCAGAGAGACTGGCGCAAGGCCCTATCTCTCTCTATTGCGGTTTCGATCCTACCGCTGACAGCTTGCATTTGGGCCATCTGGTTCCCTTGCTGTGTTTAAAGCGATTCCAACTAGCCGGGCACAAGCCTGTGGCGTTGGTCGGTGGCGCAACGGGTCTAATTGGTGATCCAAGTTTTAAAGCTTCTGAGCGTAAATTAAATACCGCAGAGACCGTCCAAGAATGGGTAGAAAAAATTCGTCATCAAGTATCACCGTTTTTAAGTTTTGATATTGGTGATAACAGCGCAAAACTTGCGAATAATTATGATTGGTTTGGCAAGATGGATGTTTTAACATTCTTGCGCGATATTGGTAAACACTTCTCTGTTAACCAAATGATTAATAAAGAAGCGGTTAAACAACGTTTAAATCGTGATGATGTTGGGATCTCTTTTACCGAATTTGCTTATAACCTGCTGCAAGGTTATGATTTTGCGAATTTAAATAAAGAATATGATGTTGAGCTACAAATTGGTGGCTCAGACCAATGGGGTAATATTACATCCGGTATTGACCTGACTCGCCGTTTAAATCAGAAACAAGTTTATGGTATGACAGTCCCTTTGATTACCAAATCTGATGGGACAAAATTTGGTAAAACTGAAGGTGGCGCAGTATGGCTTGATCCGAAGAAAACCAGCCCATACAAATTCTACCAATTCTGGATCAATACTGCTGACTCCGATGTTTATCGCTTCCTGAAATTCTTTACTTTCATGGAACTGAGCGAAATTGATGCTCTGGAAGAAGAAGACAAAAATAGTGGTAAAGCGCCACGCGCTCAATATGTACTTGCAGAGAATGTGACTCGTCTTGTTCATGGCGAAGAAGGGCTAGCAGCAGCACGCCGTATTACGGATAGCTTATTCTCTGGCGCTGTTTCTGACTTAACGGAAGCCGATTTTGAACAATTAGCCCAAGACGGTATGCCATGCATCCATCTAGAAGAGGGGGCTGATTTGCAACAAGCCTTGGTTGAGTCTGAATTGACACCTTCTCGTGGTCAAGCAAGAACAGCAATTAGCTCAAATGCAGTTTCTGTTAACGGCCAGAAGCAAACTGATCCAATGTATGTATTTAATGACGCTGACCGTTTATTTGGACGTTTCACATTGGTTCGTCGTGGTAAGAAAAACGACTGTTTGATCAATTGGAAATAAGACTGAATAACCTGTGAAATATTAGTCCAAGGTATTCCTTGGGCTAATATTATTCATAATGATTATTCATTGATTTCACTTCTTTCGATTTAATGATCCTTGGGTTTTCCATGAAAAGTGTTCTTTCAATACAATCCCACGTCGTTTTCGGACACGCAGGAAATAGCGCTGCAGTTTTCCCTATGTGCCGTATGGGGGTCGATGTTTGGCCGCTTAATACAGTTCAATTTTCAAACCACACGCAATATCCTCAATGGACGGGGAGTGTTTATCCAGCACAACATTTAGTTGATATTGTTGATGGGTTAGCAAAAATCCATAAGCTTGAGATATGTAATGCAGTCCTAAGTGGTTATATTGGTTCTGCTGAACAAGGGAACAGCATTCTGTCTATTGTGAAGCAAGTTAAATCGGCTAATCCAGAAGCGATCTACTTTTGTGACCCTGTCATGGGGCATCCTGAGAAAGGTTGTATTGTGGCACCCGGTGTTGCTGAATTTTTATGTCAGCAAGCTTTGCCAGTTAGTGATGTGATTGCACCTAATTTACTGGAATTAGAAACCTTGTCAGGTGAACACATTACTAATGTTGAACAAGCTGTACAAGCTGCTCGTCGTTTGTGTCAGCAAGGCCCTAAGATAGTTTTAGTTAAACATTTAAGTCGTGCTGGCTATCGTACTGATCGTTTTGAAATGATTTTAGTCACTCAAGAACATAGTTGGCATGTGAGTCGTCCGCTGGTGGACTTTGGTGAAAAACAACCTGTTGGAGTAGGGGATTTAACAAGTGGTTTGATGCTTGTTAACCTCTTAAAAGGTGAAAGTTTGCCTAAAGCATTAGAACACGTTGCTTCTGCTGTGTATGAAGTCATGCTTAAAACTAAAGAAATGGGCGAATATGAACTGCAACTTGTTGCTGCTCAAGAGCAAATGGTTGAACCAAAACATAAATTTAACGCCACAGAAATTGATTAATTGATTGCTTTTCTATTTTTTCTAGCAGCCGCTTCAAAAATGATGGCAATAAAAATGCAGTAGTAAATTTTTTACTACTGCAATAAAGGTTACTGTATCCAGTTGAATTACATCTAAAAAATTATAAAGTGCGAGCAGGTTATACAATGATGTATTTGCAACTAAACTTATTCATAATTAGGTTAGCGCCTACATTTCACTAAATTAAACCTTCAGCGATTAATGCTTCTTGAACATGTGGGCGTTTGGCAATTTTTTCACGATACTTCGCTAAATGGCTTAAGTGAGAAAGATCTAATCCAACGATTTGGGCCCAATTACTCACCGTAAATAGGTAAGCATCAGCGACGGTAAAGTGGTTATCTGCAAAAAACGCTTGTTTTGCGAGAACATCATCGACGTATTGGAATTTTTTCTCAAGATTAGCTTTGACTGTATTTTTGTACTCTTCAGGTGTTGCTGGCGAGAATAATGGGCCAAAACTTTTATGTAGTTCTGTGGAAATAAAATTAAGCGCTTCAAGTTGGTGATAGCGTTTCATCGTGCCAGCAGGTGCAATTAAGTTTCTGTCTGGTTTTTGATCTGCGATATATTGAACAATTACTGCGCCTTCAGTCAGATGCTCACCATTATCTAAGATAAGGAGAGGAACTTGTCCTTTAGGATTGATAGCTAAGAAATTTTCACCATTTTCAGTGAGTTTATCTTTTAGATTGACGCATTCAACGCTGAAATCTAGTCCAGTTTCACGCAAAATAATATGTGGGGATAGAGAGCAAGCACCGGGAGAAAAATACAATTTCATCTTAAAACTCCTAAACCGTTACATGAGTAATATTAGACAAGTCCTTCGGGAGTATAGCACGACAATAATTAAATAATTGGTTTTAAGTGTTGTAGGTGGCGAGCTTCAGGGTAAATACCAAAACGTCATCCGGTCAGATGACGTTTTTGGAGAATTGAAAATTAAGGCTTATTTCAATTCTAATTCATTCATTGCTGCGATGCTAAAACCACCATCAACATGAACGACTTCACCTGTGATACCCGCAGCAAGATTTGAACTCAAGAATGCAGCAGTATTACCAACATCTTCAATTGTGACGGTACGGCGAATTGGTGTAACCGCTTCACAATGCGCTAACATTTTACGGAAATCTTTGATGCCAGAGGCTGCTAAAGTACGAATTGGTCCTGCTGAAATAGCATTAACGCGGATACCTTGAGGACCCATTGCATTTGCCATATAGCGAACGTTAGCTTCTAGAGAGGCTTTAGCAAGACCCATGACATTATAGTTAGGGATAGCACGCTCTGCACCTAAATAAGTTAATGTCAGAAGAGATGCATCAGGAGTCAGCATATTGCGACATGCTTTCGCCATAGCAACAAAGCTATATGCACTGATGTCATGAGCAATACGGAAGCCGTCACGAGTAACTGCATCAACATAATCGCCATCTAATTGATCAGCTGGCGCAAAACCGATTGAATGGACAAAACCGTCGAATTTAGGCCAAGATTTTTCTAGTTCAGCAAACAGAGTTGTAATACTTGCATCATCTGCAACATCACATTCAAGAACGATGTTTGAATCTAAAGACGCTGCAAATTCTTCAACGCGTGGCTTCAGTTTTTCGTTTTGATAGGTGAAAGCTAACTCTGCACCTTGTTCGCGCATTGCTTTAGCAATACCGTATGCGATTGATAATTTACTGGCAACGCCAGTGATTAGAATGCGTTTGCCGGTTAAAAAACCCATAGCATTATCCTTGTTTATTTTCTATTGAAAATGTGAATATATCAAAAGACATACTATCTTGGATATCTTCACATTCTTTATTGACGAACTTTCGCTATCTTATCATGTATTTTCTAAAGAAGGATACTTTGCCTTTCTCCTCGGAGCAGTCAAAGATCCTGCCGCCATGCATCAATTGAGAGTGGTTCACCAAAATGACTTTCAATTAAACGACGAGTGACATCATGTAAAGGTGCAGCCAGCACTTCTGCAGTATTACCGCGCTCAACGACAACACCTTTATCCATCACTAACATTTTATCACTGATATGTTTTACCATCCCGAGATGTTGAGTAACATAAATATAAGCAATATCTTGCTTAGCTTGTAACTCAAGCATTAAATTAATGATTTGCGAGCGCATTGACATATCTAATGATGCAAGTGCTTCATCGGCAATGATAATCTCTGGTTGTAAGATAAGTGCTCGGGCGAGAGCGACACGCTGTTTTTGCCCGGAAGCTAACATATGAGGATAATATTGAGCATGGTCAGGTAATAATCCGACTTGGCGTAATGTTTCAAAAATACGACGTTCTCGCTCATTACCCGTTAATTCTGTATTTAGTTTTAAAGGCAGTTCTAGTGTTTGCCCAATTCGCTGTCGAGGATTCAGGGAAGTACTTGGGTCTTGGAATATCATTCGTACCCGTTGACTCCGGTAGCCGTAATCGCCATAAGTTAAGCGATGACCTCGGATCATGATTTCGCCTGCGGTAGGTTCCGTTACACCGGATAACATACGCGCAAGTGTTGATTTCCCCGAACCATTAGCGCCAATGATGGCTAATGTCTGACCTGCTTGTAAATTAAAACTTAATGGTTTTACTGCTTCAAGTGCATAGCGGCGAAATAATCCCTCACGAAAGCGAAATGTTTTTGTCAGATTACGGACTTCAAGTAATGCTTCCATTAGGATGATTCCTCCGTATTGAGCGGATAATGGCAAGCAAATAGATGATTTTTAATATTCCGCAAAGGTGGAACAACAATACATGTGCGTTGAGCATATGGGCAGCGTGGCCCCAATCGACAGCCGATAGGCAGATGCTCTAAGGATGGAATGGCTCCCGGTAAGGTATTTAATCGTCCTTTATGTGGAATAGGGCTTTCGAAGTCAGGAATCGAGCGGATCAATGCTTGTGTATAAGGATGATGTGGGCGCTGTAATATATCTTCTGGGGTGGCGCTTTCTACCGTTTGCCCACAGTAAAGTACATTTATGCGATCAACTAATTTTGACATCATTTCCATATCATGACTGATCAGCAAAATAGACATGTTGTTATTCTGATTAAGCCTATCCAGTAAACGGAAAATCTGTGCTTGGGTGGTTGATTCCATCGCAT
The DNA here is from genome assembly GCF_000314895.2 of Providencia sneebia DSM 19967. Classification (GTDB taxonomy): domain Bacteria; phylum Pseudomonadota; class Gammaproteobacteria; order Enterobacterales; family Enterobacteriaceae; genus Providencia; species Providencia sneebia. Next base: position 2,046,497 of record NZ_CM001773.1, read on the forward strand.
TGGTGGGTTCATCAGCAATCAGTAATCGCGGCTGATTAGCAATGGCGATAGCTATCATCACTTTTTGACATTCGCCGTCCGTTAATTCATAAGGGTAACTGTGCATAATATCTTTGTGATCTTTAATACCCACTCGATGCAATAATTCAATTGCTCGACGTTTACGCCAGTTAATGCGCTGCCACCAGCGACCTTTGTATGTCCAGCCAGGAATGGCCTGAATAAGCTGTTTACCAATATTTTCCGCAGGATCTAGGCAAGATTGCGGCTCTTGGAAGATCATTGATATATTATGACCAATTAATTTCCGTCGTTTACGCGGGCTTAGTTTGAGTAAATCAATATCTTGAAAACGAAAACGGTCAGCAGTGACACGGATATTATCTTTTGTTACACCACAAATAGCTTTTGCTATTAGACTTTTGCCAGAGCCAGATTCACCCACTAAACCGCGAACTTCGCCCTCTGAAAGCGTCATTGAAACTCTATCAACGGCCTTTACAGGCCCATTGGCTGTCATAAATTCAATGGTTAAATTGCGGATATCTAAAAGTGGCATTATTCTACTCCCACATTAATGGCGCGATGCAAACCATCACCGAGTAAATTGACAAATAGCACACTAATCATGATAGCAGCTCCCGGCAAAATAACTGTCCACGGCGCAACATAAATAAGTTCTAAGGTATCACCCAACATTGCTCCCCATTCTGAAGAGGGCAGTTGCGCACCCAAGTCAAGGAATCCAAGCGCGGCGATATCCAAAATGGCAATAGAAAGGGCGCGTGTTAATTCAGTGACTAAGATGGGTGTAATATTCGGTAAGACGGTGTACCACAAAATAAAGATATTTGATGCGCCATCAAGTCTAGCGGCAACAATGTATTCTTTATCGAGTTCGTCATGAACGGCAACATAAATCGTCCTGACCATTCGCGGAATTAATGCTAGGCAAATAGCCAGCATCGCATTCTCTAAACTTGCGCCCATAAAGGCGACCACAATAATGGCAAGTAATAACGACGGAATTGATAATAATGTATCTAATATATGATTAAAAATCGCAGATTTTAAGCCGCGGGTCATCCCAGCTAGGCAACCTAATATCAGACCTATTATTGTGGCAATAAAGGTGACTAGCAGTGCTGCACCAAAAGTGGATTTTGTCCCGATAATTAAACGGCTCAGTATGTCGCGCCCTAAATCATCCGTACCAAGGAAAAAAGAGACATTCCCATAATGCGACCACGAAGGAGGGAGCAACTGATAACCTAAAAATTGTTGGTCAATGGTATAAGGCGCAAGGTAAGGGCCGATAAAAGAGAGTAATAGCAAAAATAGTACGCCATAAAATCCCACCATCGAAATAATATCGGAGGAGAAAATATTCCAAACCACTCGCGTTGGTGAAGGCATTTTCTGTTCACGATAAAAATTATCTGAGGACATACCAATCCTTATGTTTTAACGGGTCCATCATAGCGCCTAAAATATCAGACAGAACGTTGACAGCGATAACAAGCGCACCGATTAGCATGACACCCGCAGAAATTGCTGAGTAATCTTGCTGACGTATTGCTGTAACTAACCAACGACCGAGTCCTGGCCAGTTGAAGACCACCTCAGTAACCATTGTCAATGTTAACATGGTTGAAAATTGCAAACCTAATTTAGGGATAATTGGTGGTATAGCATTATGTAATATATGGCGATGAATAATTGTTAAGCGTGATAGACCACGCGTTGCTGCTGCTTTTATATAATTGGTGTTAGCAATCTCTTCGGTACTATTACGTACCAAACGGATCACTTCTGTTGTCGGCGCTAAAGCTAATGTGATAACCGGTAATATCATGTGCTCAAGAACATTGATGATCATCTGTTGGCGATAAGGTGAATCAGAAAGCCACGCATCAATTAATGCAAATCCAGTGATGGTTTCTAAATTATAAAGTAAGTCAATCCGCCCTGAAACCGGTAGCCAGCCAAGCCGTAATGAGAAAAATAGGGTAAGAACAAGGGCTAACACAAATACTGGCACTGAAAAACCAAGTAAAGCAAAAGCGCTAATGGCAATATCGGCAGGTTTATTGCGCCAGAAAGCCGCGATCATTCCAAGTGGAATGCCTACCCCCAAAGCAAAGATAAAGGCTAAAATACACAGTTCCATGGTTGCAGGAAAGGTATCTTTAAGCTGATCTGTTATGGGTTCGCCATTAATACTTGAAACACCAAAATCAAAATGCAATAGCCCATTAAAGTAGAACAAATAGGCATCAAGCAGTGAGGCTCCACTTAAAGGTGCATTGGGTGTAAAGTAACTTAGACTAAAGCTGACTAAAGAAAGGAAAAAAACGGTAACCAGCAGCAGCAATAGGCGACGCAATGAATAAATAATCATGGGCGTGCTCCTGATTTATGACTTACTGGAGGGGCATTTTCTTCCATATCGCGATAAACGCCTGCAAAAGACGTATTTCCAAAGGCACTAATAACTAACCCTTTAATATCAAAGCGATAAGCTTGCATTCGCAAAGAATAGGCCAGAGGTAAAACAGGTAAATCTTGACTTAATATTTGTTGCGCTTGGTGGTAGTAGTCAATACGCGCAGCTAGTTGCTCAGTTAAGAGCGCTTTATGTAATATGTCATCAAATGAATTATTACACCAATGACTTAAGTTAGTTTGTGAATTAATCGCTGCACAACTCAGTAATGGGCGGAAAAAACTGTCTGGGTCATTGCTGTCAGTTGCCCAACCTGCAAGCGTCATATCATGAGAGCGATCCATCAATTGGTTTTCTTGAAAACGTCCTTCAACAGAACGAATATTCATTTTAATACCCACTTGCGCTAAATCAGCTTGGATCAATTCAGCCATTTTTAATGGGCTTGGGTTATAGGATTGAGATGAGACGGGAACCCATAAGTCGAGGGTGAGTTTTTCATAGCCCATCTCTTGTAACATTTTTTTTGATAATTCAGGGTTGTAATCCGTTATTTTAGCTTGATTATCATAAGCCCAAGATGCTCTTGGTAAAATTGATGCCGCGGTTTCTGCCGTACCATAATAAATTGATTGCATTAAACGCTCATTATTAATGGCGTAAGCAATTGCTTGTCGCACTTTAAGTTCATTTAATGGTGGCTTACTGGTATTGAACGCTAAATAGGCGATATTCATCCCGGAGCGCATTGAAATCCGTAAGCGGGGATCATCACGTAATACGGATAGTTGGCTAGCCGCAGGATAAGCGAGAACATCACATTCACCCGTCAATAATTTTGAGATACGGCCTGTTCCACCCGCGCCCATATCTATAACAACTTCTTCCATGCGCGGTTCACCTTTCCAATAATGGTCATTGCGCATTAAACGCACAAACTGCCCAGCTTGGTAATCTTCTAAACGAAAAGGACCGGTGCCTACAGGTCGCCAATCAATCATTTCTTGGCGATTAATACTGGCAAGGTAATCAGCATATTCAGCAGATAAAATAGGCGCGTAATGGGTCGCTAAATGCCATAAAAATGAAGCATCAGGTTCACTTAGGCGAAATTCAACAGTGTGATCATTAATTTTGCGGATGCTTTTTACGCTGGTGGCAAATTGTAAGCTATCAAAATAGGGATAACGGCCGCCGTTAATATAATGATAAGGATGGTGGACTTCAAACATGCGCGAGAAGCTAAAAACAACATCATCCGCATTCATATTGCGCGTTGGTGTAAACCAAGGCGTGTCTTGAAATTTAATATCTTTTCTTAATGACAAACGGTAAGTCGCGCCATTATCGAGAACTTCCCAATTAGATGCAACTTCAGGGACTAGACGATAAGTGAAAGGGTCGACATCTAACAAGCGGTCATAGATCTGCGCACTGAGAGGATCAACAATTAGGCCGCTACTGACTAATTGCGGGTTAAATGTTGTTATGATGCCATTGATGCAGTAAATAAAACCGTTTTGACGAATGTCTTTTGGAACATCATTCGCCACAGTATCTTTATACGGCACATTACCACTAAGTGCATGGGCTATTAGGGAAAACGCAAATAAAAGCCAAAAAGTTATTAGGCGCATATCACTGATGTCATTAACCTGAAATGGTGTATTGTAACGCAAAAATGGCGCGATAGGATATATCTCATCTACTACGCCACACATGATAAGCTTGGATAATATCAATTACTGAAATATTTAAGTTAATTATTTGTATTGCTGCATTTTGCTCAATGATATCAGTCATTATCGTTTAGTCACGAATGCTTAATTGAAGCTCATCTAAATCAATCTGGTGTTTTTTCATTAAACCCCTTAATTGATCATAACTTAAAGATAGCAGCTGTGCAGCTTTTCGCTGGTTAAAAAAGCTTTGCTGCAGAGCAAGTTGTACGAACTGTTTCTCATTTTTTTGCTGCCATTGCTTTAAGTCACAGGGCAAAGCGGGAAGAGTGGAGCTTTGTATCTGGTTGGAGGTGGGAGTGAGGTCAGCAAGTTTTTCGCCAAACGGGTCAAAGATAATATTATCAACAGGTGTATCTTGATCGGAGTGGCGATAAACTGACCGCTCAACAACGTTTTTTAATTCGCGAATATTTCCCGGCCATTGATATTGTTGTAATGCTTGCTTGGCTCGCGCGCTAAAACCACTGAAATAGGGGCGTTTTAGTTCACCGCACATGGCAATAGCAAAATGCTCGGCAAGTAACATAATATCGGTAATTCGTTCCCGCAAAGGTGGAATACGGATAACTTCAAACGCTAGCCTATCCAGTAAATCTGCTCGAAAACGCCCTTGTTTAGCAAGTTCTGGTAAATTGGCATTGGTGGCGCAAACTAAGCGAACATCAACTTTCAAGGATTGGCTGCCACCAACGCGTTCAAGTTCGCCATATTCAATTACTCTTAGCAGTTTTTCTTGTACTGACATTGGTGCAGTAGCGAGTTCATCTAAAAATAAAGTGCCTTTGTCCGCGCGTTCAAAACGCCCTTGATGTCGCTTTTGCGCGCCCGTAAAGGATCCCGCCTCATGACCAAATAATTCAGAATCAAGCAAATTTTCATTTAACCCACTGCAATTTAGGGAGATAAAAGGTTCTTGCCAACGAGGTGAAAGATAATGTAAACGGTTGGCGATCAACTCTTTACCTGTTCCGCGCTCACCAATAACCAGAATTGGTTTATTGAGTTGAGCAAGTTCGGATGTTCTTTCTAAAACATCAAGAAAATTAGATGAATTGCCAAGTATGGTATCATTTGTATCATTCATATTTTTCACCAACTATTGGTTTATTTCGCCAACTTAAACTATAAGATAAAATTTCACTAAAGAATATAAAAATTAAATATTCATTTTAAATCATAATGTTGTGATAATTTTAAAAAGTTGGCATGATGATTGCTATATTTACAGTGTCAATAATTAATATGGCGTATACAGAGCATCAGGTATTGGTCAGAAACCAAAATCGGTAAAGGCTCTACAGAATGATAAAATCCATCAAGAGGAAATAGATTATGGGTATTTTTTCACGTTTTGCCGATATCATTAATGCAAACATAGCATCATTGCTTGATAAAGCAGAAGATCCACAAAAAATGATCCGCCTGATGATTCAGGAAATGGAAGATATGCTAGTGGAAATCCGTTCAACATCAGCGCGCACTTTAGCAGGAAAAAAAGGTTTGGAGCGCCGTATTGAAATGGGTGAAAAGCAAGTTGCTGACTGGCAAGAAAAGGCAGAATTAGCACTTGTTAAAGATAAAGAAGATTTAGCTCGAGCAGCGCTTATTGAAAAACAAAAAGTTAATTCAATGGTCGACACACTCAAACATGAATTGATTATTGTTGAAGAAACTCTCACTCGCTTAAAAGGCGAAATTACTGAGTTAGAAAGCAAGCTACAAGAAACTCGTGCTAAACAGCAATCAATGACAGTGCGTTTAGAAGCAGCACAATCTAGCCGTAATGTTCGTCGTCAGCTTGATAGTGGTAAACTTGATGAAGCAATGGCGCGTTTTGAACAATTTGAGCGTCGTATTGACCATATGGAAGGTGAAGCTCAAAGTTATGGCATTGGAAAGCAAAAATCGTTAGAACAACAATTTGCAGAATTAAAAGCAGATGACGAAATTAGCGCGCAATTAGCGGCACTTAAAGCTAAAATTAATACACCTAAAGAACAGTAATTTTGCTGGTGGCCTACTGGTGGCCTAATGTAGAAAGCGCAGGCAGATTTCTGCGCTTCACATACATGATAAAAAGGCAGCTATAACCATTTAATATAAGGAAATGTGATGTTCTATGCTTTTCTATCTCTCGTATTAATTATTTTTCTTATCTTTATTTTGCCGTACTGGTTATGGCTGCACTACAGCAAGAAAAATAATGGACAAGGGAGCCAGCTTACAGAGAATGAAGTCCAACGTTTAATCCAACTTGCTGAGCAAGCGCAACGTATGCAGCAACGTATTAAAACATTGGAAGATATTTTGGATGCTGAACATCCTAATTGGAGACAAAAATAATGAGTAACACTCGCAACCGTAAATTGTATCGCTTAACTGACCGTCGAGTTTTTGGTGGTGTTTGTTCTGGGCTAGCGCAATTTTTTGACCTACCGGTTGCTTTGGTCAGGGCGCTTGCTGTTATCGCACTGTTTATGAGCTTTGGTCTGACATTAGTTTTCTATGTTGTGATGTGCTTTGTTGTCCCATCTGCGCCAAGTGGATATCGAGCAGAGCAAGATATTGGTCCAGAAGTTAATAACTTATTTAATGAAATAGATACGCAACTTAAAGCGGGAGAGCTACGTTTGCGTCAAATTGAACGTTATGTTACATCAGAAACTTATAACGTTAATAGTAAATTCCGCCAGTTGTAATGTCAGCTTTCCCACATTTAGGGGAGTAAGGTCAACACTTTATTCCCTAAAATGTCGTCACCTCAACCTATTTATGAGGCAATTATGCGCGCTTACCTTAAAAATAAACTCAAGCAAAAAATTAAAAAACAAGCCGTCAATAAAGGGTTAAACATCATTGTGACATTGATAATGACTTTAGCGCCGGGCGGCATGGTGGGTAAAATGGTGAAGCTGATAGGAAGTCGCTGGGTTCTTCAATATATGTCTAAGAAGATGGCGAAATAACCTTAAAGCATTCATCTGAATCTAATAGATAAAGCAACTTAGCGCATTGATTAATCGATCAATGCGTTGTATTAATTTATGTTAGATTAGGAATATATAATATTAAGAGAGCAGGAGAAATATGAAACGGCTGCAAAATGAATTGACGGATTTGATGAACCGGAGTGTTGATCGCCATGTCAGATTGGCAGTTACTGGGCTGAGCCGTAGCGGAAAAACCGCATTTATTACTTCTCTTGTTAATCAACTTCTTAATGTCAATAGCGGGGCGAGATTACCGCTATTTTCAGCCGCACGTGACAAACGTTTACTGGGTGTAAAACGTATTCCACAACGGGATTTTTCGATCCAACGTTTCACCTATGATGAAGGGATTGCTCAACTGTATGGAAATCCCCCAGAATGGCCGACGCCGACAAGAGGCGTGAGTGAAATTCGGTTAAAACTTCATTATCGCTCTGATGATTCTTTTTTACGCCATTTTGTTGATAACTCATCATTATATATTGAAATTGTTGATTATCCTGGGGAATGGCTTCTTGACCTTCCTATGTTAGACCAAAGCTATTTAGAATGGTCGCATCAAATGAAGGGGCTACAAAAAGGGGTACGTAGCAAATTAGCTGAAGAATGGCTAGCGCTATGCAAAAGCTGTGATCCACTAGCACCTACAGATGAAAATTTATTAGCCTCAATTTCCGCCGCCTATACGGCTTATTTGCAAGAGTGTAAAGCGCAAGGGCAGCACTTTATCCAACCTGGTCGTTTTGTTTTGCCGGGTGAATTGGCTGGTGCTCCCGCATTGCAATTTTTCCCGTGGGTCGATATTGAAAAATATGGCGAAAAAACACTCGTACAAGCGGATAAGCATACCAATATTGGAATGTTACAGCGCCGTTATCAATATTACTGTGAAAACGTTGTAAAAGGATTTTATAAAGACCATTTTCAACGGTTTGATAGACAAATAGTATTAGTTGATTGCTTACAGCCGTTAAATAGCGGTGCGGATGCTTTTAATGACATGCGGATGGCACTGACTCAATTAATGCGCAGTTTCCATTATGGAAAAAGAACTCTCTTAAGGCGCCTATTTTCACCTTGCATTGATAAATTATTATTTGCTGCAAGTAAAGCCGACCATGTTACCGCGGATCAGCATGCTAATTTAGTTTCACTATTACAGCAATTGGTTCAGGAAGCATGGCAAAATGCGGCATTTGAAGGTATCAGCATGGATTGCATAGGACTTGCTTCTATACAAGCCACAGAAAGTGGCATTGTCGATTATAAAGGTGAAAAATTTCCGGCATTAAAAGGTATTCGCTTGAGTGATGATCAGCCCATGACGTTTTATCCAGGAGAAGTGCCACGACGCTTACCTAATGAGAACTTCTGGCACAAACAACAATTTGATTTTGAGAGCTTTCGACCTCGTCAAACACCACTCGACCAGCCTTTACCGCATATTCGCATGGATAGCGCCCTTGAGTTTTTATTGGGAGATAAATTGAAATGAGTGAACCAATAAAACAGCGTATTGATTTTGAAGAAAAAATCATCGTTGAAAATGAAGATAAAATCAAAAAAGCACATTATTTTGATGAGCAAGAGCAAAACAATTTCATTCCTGTTGATATTGAAATCGAACAAGACATTCAAGAAGGCGAAGTTGAAAGTTTAATCAATGAAGCATTAAAACCCAAACGTAGTTTTTGGCGTCGGTTAGTGGGTGTAGCCGCTGGGATTTTCGGCATCAGTGTCGTCGCTCAGTTAGTTATCTGGACGCATACTTCTTGGGTGACAAATGATTGGACTGCATTGGGTACAGCAGCAGCAGGTGGATTAATTGTCGTTGCTGGTGCGGGTTCAATTGTTACAGAATGGCGACGCTTATATCGCTTAAGAGAACGCGCTGAAGAAAGGGATGTAGCACGTGAGCTTCTACACAGTCACGGAATGGGGCAAGGGAAATTATTTTGTGAGAAATTAGCCAAACAATCGGCATTATCACCTCAACATCCAGCGATACAACGTTGGCAAGCAACCATTCATGAAACGCATAATGACAGAGAAGTTATCGAATTATATAGCCAATTAGTACAACCTATACTCGATGAGCAAGCTCGTAAAGAGATCAGCCGCTCATCTGCTGAATCAGCATTAATGATTGCTGTCAGCCCATTAGCAATTGTTGATATGGCATTTATTGCGTGGAGAAATATTCGCCTTATCAATAGAATCGCAGCCATTTACGGCATTGAGCTAGGGTATTATAGCCGAATTCGTTTATTTCGATTGGTTTTACTCAATATTGCATTTGCGGGGGCATCGGAATTGATCCGTGAAGTTGGCATGGATTGGCTTTCACAAGATATTACCGCGCGATTATCTACGCGAGCAGCACAGGGAATTGGGGCTGGTTTGTTGACAGCAAGATTAGGGATTAAAGCAATGGAATTATGCCGACCTTTGCCGTGGATTAATGATAAACCGCGCTTATCTGATTTCAGAGGGCAGTTACTTAGCCAACTCAAAGCAGCAATTCCAAATAAAAAGAAAGATAAAGAAGCTGTATAAATAAGTAAGTGGTATAAATAAGATAGTAAAGCATACTTTCCAGTAAAAATATCATAACGGTTTTTCCGTTATGATATCTCGCTGATAATGACTATTTTTATGGTGAGAATTTTACATTGTCAAGCTTCGTATTATAAGTGTCAACAAATAGTGACACACCTCTGTATTCCTTTTGTAAATCGCGCTACTATACTTAAAGTATCTCTTATTTTTCTACGGAAGGTTCCTATCTATGCGCCTCGAAGTAACCTGCCAAGACCGTATTGGCTTAACACGTGAATTACTTGATTTGCTGGTTTTACAAAATATTGACCTTAAAGGCATTGAAATTTCAGCACAACAGCGAATATACCTAAACTTTACGCCCGTTGATTTTCAAGTATTTAGTACGCTAATGACAGAAATAAGGCGCATAAACGGCGTTATTGATGTGCGACGCATTTTTTTCATGCCTTCTGAGCGTGAACATAAAGCTGTCTGGGCACTGTTAAATTCATTTCCTGAGCCAGTGCTTTCCATAGATAACAAATTAAATATTGAATTAGTCAATCCAATGTCGTTAGAAATTTTTGGGATTGATGAAACTAAAATAAAGCAAAAAACATTTTCTCAATTGGTGAGTAATCATGGGTTGCAACGCTGGTTAGAACAAGAAAATCCAGAACCTTATACTGAGCGGGTCACCGTAAAAGGGAATGACTATTTAATGCAAGTCACGCCAATTATTTTGGCGGATGAAAATCAAAAATTACATTGTACTGGTGCTGTATTGCTATTGAAATCAGCAGAGATTTTAGAAAAACAACGTAAACAGATAGCGGAAGTAGATGATGTGGGCTTTAATTTAATTATTGCCAATAGTCCTGCGATGTCACAGGTTGTGGAACGAGCAAAACGTGTTGCAATGTTAGATGAACCCCTTTTATTAGTGGGTGAAACTGGTACGGGTAAAGATATTCTAGCGAAAGCTTGTCATCAACACAGTGCCCGAGGCCATGCGCCTTTCTTAGGGCTAAATTGCGCGTCTTTACCAGATGATGTAGTTGAAAGTGAATTGTTTGGTTATGCGGCAGGCGCCTATCCAAATGCATTAGAAGGGAAAAAAGGCTTTTTTGAACAAGCAAACGGAGGCACTGTTTTACTTGATGAGATTGCCGAAATGTCACCGCAAATGCAGATCAAGTTACTACGATTTTTGAATGACGGTACTTTTAGAAGAGTGGGTGAAGAAAGAGAAGTTAAGGTTGATGTACGCGTAATTTGTGCAACACAAAAGAATCTTCCAGAGTTAGTGGCAGAAAAGAAATTTCGAGAAGACCTATATTATCGATTAAATGTTCTTACATTAACGCTCCCACCATTGCGTGACAGGCAAGAAGATATCTTACCTTTAACCGAAGTTTTTGTGACTAATTTTGCGAAAGAACTCAATATTCCAAAACCGCGGATTGCGCCATCTTTGATTGAGTATTTGAAAAGCTATCATTGGCCGGGAAATGTTAGGCAATTGCGTAATGCGATTTATCAAGGCTTAACTCAGTTGGAGGGTGATGTATTGAATTCTTATAATATTGATTTGCCTGAAACTGATAGTTTACCTGATATAGCTATTGATTCTCTAAATGGCTCGCTTGATGATATTACCAAGCGTTATGAAGCTTCTGTATTAGCACGTTTATATCGTGATTATCCAAGTACACGTAAACTTGCAAAACGCCTTGATGTGTCTCACACCGCGATAGCGAATAAGCTACGAGAATACGGCCTTAATCAGAAGAAAGAACAAGAACCGGAGTAAATGAGATTTTAAACCAAATCGCGTTTAATAATTTCTAGAATTATTCCTGTTAAATTAAATACTCGCCATTTTAGGACGTTCATCAAGATAGATTGATGTAACTTATAATATGACGAGTATTAATTAAACTATGCAGGTGCGATTATTTTAAAGCAGCTAATGCTTTGTCGTAATCTGGCTCTTCAGTGATTTCTGGAACGAGTTGGCTGTAAATCACTTTATCGTTTTCATCAAGAATAACAACTGAACGCGCTGTTAGACCTTTAAGTGGGCCGCTTGCCATGGCTACGCCATAATCTTGTGCAAATTCAGGGTTACGGAATGCAGAAAGTGTAACGACATTTTCTAAGCCTTCAGCGCCACAAAAACGTGCTTGTGCAAAAGGAAGATCTGCGGAAATACATAGAACAACAGTATTATTCAGATCGTTTGCTAATTGGTTGAATTTACGAACTGATGCTGCACAAACACCGGTATCAACACTTGGGAAAATATTGAGGACTTTGCGTTTACCTTTGTAGCTCTCTAACGTTGCTTCAGCGAGATCTTTAGTGACTAAAATAAAGTCTTTAGCGGGTTGACCTGCTTGTAAAAAGGTTCCTTCAACAACAACATCATTACCTTTTAATTTTACTGATTGAGACATGTTTTTTCTCCCATTGTGAGTGAAATGGTGGATGATTAATTAAAAAGACCAGCTAACAATTAGGCTAGCCTCGGTTTCAATCCAACATCACAGCTTTTATTTCATTGACCAAATAATGCGTTTTTTTCTATGCTTCTTACTATTTGTTAAGTATTAAACCTTATTATTCTGAAACGCATATGTTGATATGTGTGATCAGAATTTCTCGCTTTTTTGTTAGGTAATACTCAAAGCATATCTCTTAGTGTAGCAAATTGGCAGCTAATTATCGCTAATTCATTCACCTTCTTTAAAGATAAAATCAATCGCTTTATTTTGAACAAAAAACAATCTATTTTAAGTTGTTTTTAGTAATCGGACTATATTTTGTCTTAAAAATCGACCGTATTTGAATGATTAGAGACGACTATATGGATTTTTAAATAATGAAAGAATATGATGCTTATACCGTCAAACCTTCAGTGTTAACATGGCAGAACATCATCAATGCAAACTCGTTCACCGTTATACTTATCCTTACTCTTTACAGCAATGTTTACAGCAACCCCAGCCTTCAGTGCGGTTATTCCTGCTGGAACAGTTCTTGCCAAAGATCAAAGTGTGACTCGTCATCTAAAAGATGAGCCAGCATCATTAGATCCCATCAAATCAGTGGGCTTAACTGAAGCTCAAGTCATGCGAGATTTGTTTGAAGGGCTAGTTAATCAAGATAACCACGGGAAGCCTATTCCTGGTGTCGCTCAAAGTTGGAACACAACAGACAATAAAACTTGGGTCTTTAACTTACGTCCAGATGCAAAGTGGTCAAACGGTGAGCCTGTTACTGCGCAAGATTTTGTCTATAGCTGGCGTCGCCTTGTCAGCCCAGAAAATACATCTCCATTTGCATGGTTTGGTGCACTAGCTGGGATTAATCATGCACAGGACATTATTGATGGCAAAGTTTCGCCAGAGCAACTGGGTGTCGAAGCCATTGATGAACATACCCTGAAAGTTGTTTTAGATAAACCAATCCCTTATTTCCCGTCGTTGACTGCGAACTTTAGCCTATTTCCTGTACACGAACAAACTATCAAAAATTATGGGTCAGATTGGATTAAAGTCGGCAATCTTGTTGGTAATGGTGCATTTACATTAGCAGATAGGGTTGTTAATGAAAAAATTGTTCTAACACCGAATCCATTTTATTGGGATCACGCAAATACCGTTATTACTAAAGTAACTTTTGTGCCAATCAATCAAGAATCTCATGCAACTAACCGTTATTTAGCGGGAGATTTAGATATAACGGAATCTTTTCCTAAACAAAGATACCAGAAATTTTTAGCCGATATTCCGAATGAAGTTTTCACGCCAGATCAACTTGGTACCTATTACTATGCATTTAATGTGCAAAGAGCACCCACTGATGATGCGCGTGTGCGAAAAGCATTATCAATGGCAATTGACCGCCAATTAATTGCTAAAAAAGTGTTAGGTACAGGAGAGAAACCGGCAAATCATTTTACTCCGGATGTGACGGCGGGATTTCAACCGCAAAAAGGGTTTTATGACAGTTATTCGCAAAAAGAATTAGATCAGCAAGCCAAAGCATTACTACACTCGGCAGGTTATGGCGCGCAAAAGCCATTAGAATTAACATTGTTATATAATAGTTCAGAAAACCATCAAAAAATTGCGATAGCCGTTGCATCTATGTGGAAGAAAAAATTAGGTGCAAATGTAAAACTCGTTAATCAGGAATGGAAAACCTATATTGATAGCCGCAATACTGGAAACTTTGATGTTATTAGAGCGTCTTGGATCGGGGATTTTAATGAGCCATCAACCTTTTTATCACTACTGACTTCGCAGCATAATGGCAACATCCCAAAATTTAAAAATCAACGTTATGACGAAGTAATCGCATCTGCCAGCATTGAGACTAACGAAAATTTACGTAATCGTTACTACAATCAAGCAGAAGAGATTATTGCACAAGAGGCACCTATTGCTCCGATTTACCAATATACAAACGCACGATTAATCAAACCGTGGCTGAAAGGTTATCCAATTGATAATCCGGAAGATGTTGCTTATAGCCACACATTTTATATCACTGAACATTAATACAGAATTTATTTCATAATCCCCGCGAAAAAGCTGTGTAATTTACATAGCTTTTTTGTTTAATTGCTTTTCTATCAGAATTTAGAACAAATTATTTCTTTCAGCTGATTTAATTTCTTAATGGTTTGTTATAAATGATTTAGAGGAGAAAAAAATGCCTTCTGTTGGAGGTGCAGAAGGCGGATCAAAAAGGAATAAGTATTACCGAATCAGTATTAATCAACGGTAATTTTATTTATTGTTCATTTGTGGCAAAAAGAGGTTATTTTTTGTAAAAAAAGGATTATACCGAATATAAAAATTATTTTGTTATTGTGCATGAAGCCTTGCTCTGTCTATTGCTTGATAACGATTATTTAATCCTTATCATTTAATCACCTTTAGTTGATATTTTTTCTCTCTTCCTTCTATGCTATACCTAGGGTGACAATCTTAATGGAAGGAGATAACAAACACATGGCACTGATTTATGGTTCATTATTTCAAGGCTCAAACCCAGTACATGCATTCCAATTAGATGGGAATGGTGGCTTTTTACCTATTGATGTGAACGCAAGTGCAACACAACAATCCCCGTTCTGGCTCCATTATGATTATAAAAATAACGAAAGTGAAAAATGGATACAACAATCTCCGCTGTTTAATGATCAAGTAAAATCAGCACTTTGTGGACAAGCTGGTCGTTGGCGACTATTTAAAGTTGGAGATGGCGTTCTACTTACATTACAAACACTTAATACTAATGCAGGACAAAGCCCAGAACAATTAGTTGCTTGTCGAGTATTTATTAATAGCCGTTTAATCATTTCTAGCCGCCATAGAAAAGTGAACTCTTTAGACTCGGTCATTGATGACCTAAAAGAAGGTGTTGGCGCGCAAAGTACGGGTGATTGGTTGGTCGAAGTCGCTGATTCCATTACAGATGAAATTAGTGATTTCACTGATACATTACATGAGCGTTTGATTAATATGGAAGATTCCATATTAAATGGTGAAATTCCTGAACGCGGAGAGCTAGCGTTACTTCGTAAACAAATTATTGTCATAAGGCGTTATATGGCGCCACAAAGAGACATGTTGGCACGTTTAGCCGCTGAAAAAATTTTATGGATTGATGATACTGACCGTAAGCGCCTACAGGAAATATCAGAGCGATTGGGGCGCTGTATTGAGGATTTAGACGGCTTTGTTTCACGTACTGCCATTATGTCAGATGAAATTACAAATATGATGACAGAAATGATGAATCGTCGAATTTATACTATGTCATTATTAGCAATGATTTTTTTACCAACAACTTTTTTAACTGGTTTATTTGGTGTCAATTTGGGCGGGATCCCGGGTAATGAATTCCGGTTTGCTTTTAGCTTATTTTGCATTTTATTAGCTGTTTTAATAGGAACAGTATTCTGGTGGATGAGAAAAAGTCGTTGGCTTTGAGTGGGAAAGGATTATTGCTAACCGATTTTAGTTTGAGGCAAATCAATAAACGTTAAGGCTGATTAAGGCAATATAGTTCCCGCAGGTGAATGCAACGTTGAGCGATGAACGTTGTGCTCCATAATTGTAGTTTTTCTCATATTGAGTTCTTATACAGAATAATTGACCACTGTGATGCCGATATACTTGTTATATCGGCTTTTTTTTGTGCAGAAATAGCCTGCTGAGCCACTATGCCATCGACTTTATACTTTGTAACATAACAGTATGATATACATAATTAAATGCATCGATGGCATGAATGGCTTATAACTTAAAACCTAGCACTAACCAAGAATTAAAAGGTAAGTTTGTACTATTTTACTTCAATAATATTTAAGCGTTCTGAGATAATTTCTGGTCTTTCATCTTCATCAACATAGGATTGCGGGGTAATTTCCTCGCGATCAAAAGCAAGATCACCACCATCAATAACTTCATCACCATGCGATACATTTTTGAAATCAAATAAAGTCGTATCACATAAATGTGATGGAACAATATTTTGAGTTGCTCTAAACATGGTTTCAATGCGACCCGGATAGCGTTTATCCCAATCACGTAATAAATCTTTAATGACTTGTCGTTGCAAATTAGGTTGTGAACCGCAGAGATTACACGGGATAATTGGGAAAGATTTCGCATCAGAAAAACGTTCAATATCTTTCTCACGGCAATAAGCCAATGGACGGATTACAATATGCTTACCGTCATCACTCATTAATTTTGGTGGCATACCTTTTAATTTACCGCCATAAAACATATTCAGAAAAAGTGTTTGTAATATGTCATCACGGTGATGCCCAAGTGCGATTTTCGTTGCACCTAATTCGGTTGCTGTACGATATAAAATTCCACGACGTAAACGAGAGCATAAAGAACAGGTTGTTTTACCTTCAGGAATTTTTTCTTTAACAATACCATAGGTATTTTCTTCAACAATCTTGTATTCAACACCTAAATTATCAAGATATTCAGGCAGAATATGTTCAGGGAAACCAGGTTGTTTTTGATCTAAATTAACAGCGATCAAAGAAAAGGAAATAGGCGCACTTTTTTGTAGGCTCTGTAATATAGAAAGCAAAGTGTAGCTGTCTTTACCACCAGATAAGCACACCATAATACGGTCGCCATCTTCAATCATATTATAATCGGCAATAGCTTGGCCGACTTCACGTCGTAATTTTTTTTGTAGCTTATTAAAATTGTGCTGTTCTTTCTGAGTATTCATTCTGTACTGTTCTTTATTGTTGCTGATTGTTGTTTAATTTGCTGAATTATAAATATTTTTATGCAAATTGTTGTTTTGTTCGATTCCCTTTGTGTGTTTGTTTATCACTCCCTTTTAGGGATAACTATGGCTGAAATAAACATGCTAACAGACAAAAAGCTAAAAAATTTATGGCAAAAGTTCTGACAAGGCGCTCATGATAGCAGATCGTAGGGGGCTTTCGATACGATTTAGTAAAACAGGATTTATTTCTCGAGTGTATTTTTAACGGGATGGGGAATAGGAACTCAAAATGATATGAATACAGTGTGCTTATGTTAATGATAATTATTTGATGATGGAATAAGACCAGAGAATCAAATGCCTTAGATTTATTATTATTGAGGACTAATTGAAGCTATTTTACTGAAATCATAAAGTTATAATTCCTTATAGAAACAAGGTAATAAATAATTGTACATATATACATGTGTTTATTTATCCAGTCCTATTTTTATGTTATGGTTAATACTCTACAACTAAAATATGCACCAAAATCTTAAGGAATAATCATGCTAAAAGTGATTGCAGAAGAGTTTATTTGCACAGAAGCCATTGAAATAGTACTTCCTTTATATAGGGAGCTGGTTGCATCAACGAAAATGGAACCATTATGTATTTCTTATGACTTATATGTTGATGAAAAAGATCCCGGGCATTTTATTTTTATCGAAGAATGGCCTGATAGAGAAGCATTAAATAAACATTGTGCATCTGAGCATTTTCAGAGAATTGTGCCTATGATTGATAAATATAAGAAAGCAGAGCCAAAATTCATATTAATGGGTTCAGTTTTTGACAATAAGTAAGATAAACAGGACACACAGATAAGTCTACTTTCGAGAGGATTTTTATGTTTTTTATAGCACTTTATGGATGTAAATATGAATTAAATAAGGCTAATTTAGTGTATTCTATTTTTATATACAACTAATATTTGTTCTCTCCAAATGAATTAAAATTAACTCTTATTTAAATATTCAAGAAAAGAGTAGACGATGTCATCTTAATTAACGATAATTTTTTCTTTTCCATATTCGATAAATTGATGGACTATACAAAAATAACCCTAAAATAATATAAGCCAGTATTAATGGCACTCTATAACCACTAAAATGTAAGGCGACAAATGCTGTGACGAGGATTGCAATTCTATAGCCAATAAAACTAAAGATGTCAAAAATAAAGCCAAGTATAGCTGCAATCGTTTTCGTTACAGTTTCAATGATAATATCCATATTCATCCATTTAATGCTTAAGCCAAGGTCAATGTTCAATCATACATGCTTCAGCTAAATCTTCAAAGTCTGCAAATTGATTTTATCTTATTTAGTTGAAATCATAAGTTTTTTATCATAATGCGTAATAATGAAAAATTAGGGTATTGTTTAAATTAGATAACATTATAGGTGAGCTTGTCTATCAAGCCGTATTAACGGTACAGGCTCAGAAACTAATTAAAATCAATTCAAAATTAGAGTCATTATAATAGTTTCACTGTTGGTGATATCATTTTTTAGTATTGATCTATTTTCAAATAAATACGCTTATATAGATTAATGATGTTCTATTGGTGTATATCAATGAGATGGAATTATTTTAGTAAATAATGGTAATTAATATTTTTAATTTATTGATTTATAAGACTCAGGTTTAAGTAATCACATCCAGTAATTATTTCTTGCATTTTCAAAAATATTCAGCAGAACTTTAAAGTTGATGTTGAGAATACCCGAAATAATGAGTAAATGTTCCACATACATAGAAACTTCACCTGATTCATATTGCAGGTAATCATCTTCAGATATTTTTAGTATATCAACCATTGTTTTTGTAGAAATACCACGAGCTATTCTTACTTCCCTAATATAGCCACCCAAAACAATATTTCTATATCGTGAACTCTTCATGCGTAAATATCCGTTATGTCAAAATATTTTATCTATTATTAAACATTAAATAGCGAATTCAATAATAGCTTTGTGAAAAAGACTGTCTTAATAAGTGTTTTTTCTGAAGTAATAATAAAAATCTATAAAATTAGATTGTTTTTATTTCAAACTTTCAATCAATATAAAGCCATTAAGTTATTTATTATATAATTTATCTTTCATATCATCACAAACTGTTAACATAAAAATTTTCACTACCCCTGCATATTATTTGCAGAAGAGATTGACTTAATAAGATGTTTCTGGTGAAAAAAATACAGAATTCGGATACATTATATTAGCAAATAGAAAAATAAAAAAGGTCATCATGTTTGAATGAATATTAAATATTATAGTATATTTTTTTGTCTCATAATGCTATGCGGGTGTTCGACAGGATTTCATACAGACAAGCAAAGTAATCGATTAAAGTTTAGTATCCAACATGCTAATACCATTCCTATAGAAGAGTCTGTTGAAGTTCTTGCTGTCTCAGATATGTTACCTGGTGATATTTTATTATCTTCATCTACAGGCCTCAATTCATGGGGCATTAGGTTATTTAGTATTAGTGGCGTTAGCCACGCTTCTATTTATTTAGGCTCAGGTAATGTGGCAGAATCTGTTGGTGGTGGAGTCAGGATCATTCCTTTAGACCAAGCTGTGACAGATTCTAATAATATGGTGGTTTTACGTCAGTCTGGATTATCATCAATTCATGCAATAAAACTACGTGAGTTTGCTGAACAAAATAATGGAACGAAATACAACTATAAAGGCATTATTATGATTGCACCGTGGATGCTGACGAAACGAGTCTGTGAGCTTCCATTGCTTGGGCAAACAATCCGTAATTTCTGTTTAAAAATGCTAGCAACCGTCCAACTTGGTGGTGATGATAATGATATTGAACAAGCCAATAGTTTCTTTTGTTCACAGTTTGTCTTAGATGCCTATAAATATGCGGGCATACCTCTTTTTGAAGGGAATTCATCATGGATAACACCTGCAGATATTCTGCATATGCGCGAAGGTGATGTGCCAACATTTGCTCCAACTCACAGATTAACATATGTTGGGCATTTAAAATCGTGGAGTTTTGCTAAGGCTATTAGTAAAAGATAAAATTTTTTACTCGCTAATCATAATTAGCAGTCATGTTTGATAATAGATAATAAAAAAAGGCCAACTTAGTGTAGTTGGCCTGCTAAAACTGGAAGCAATGTGAGCAATGTCGTTTGTGAATGCTTGAGTAAATTACTCAAGTATTCACAAGGTAAAAGATAACTATTCTCATTTAATAAATCAACCTTTTTTTCTAAAATAATTGCATTTTTAACTAAAAAAATTCCGTTAAATTAATTAATTTAAATAAAATCAAATAATTAAAACTATTTAACTTACGCATTTAGATTGGCGCATAAAAAAATCGTGCCCGAACATTGCAATTCGTTATACTCATTGATGTTAAATCTATTAAATAATCATAGAGAGTTGGTATGAGCAAATTACGAGTTGGGATTGTTGGATTAGGAAGTATTGCTCAAAAAGCATATTTGCCGATTATAAGTAGAACAGATGAATGGCAACTTATTGGGGCATTTTCGCCTAATCAATCTAAGGCTAAAATCATTTGTGATAATTACCGTATTCCTTTGTATTCAAATATCAAACAATTAGCGGAGTGCTGTGACGCTATTTTTGTTCATAGCAGCACGTCAAGTCACTTTGAAATCATCAAACAGCTGTTATTAATGGGTGTGCATGTTTATGTTGATAAACCATTAGCTGAAACACTTGAACAAGCTGAACAACTTATCCATTTAGCAGATAAACAAAAGTTGGCGTTGATGGTGGGATTTAACCGCCGTTTTGCACCTTTTTATCAAAATATTAAACAAGAGTTTAAACAACTTGCATCGCTAAGAATGGAAAAGCATCGCAGCGATAGCATAGGGCCAAAAGATGTCCGTTTTACCTTATTAGATGATTATTTACATGTTGTTGATACTGCAATTTGGCTTGCGGGTGGCAAGCCATTTTTAGTCAGTGGCAGTATTATAGAAACGGATAAACAAGAACTTTTTTATGCAGAGCATCATTTTAAATTACAACATTGCTGGATAACAACATCAATGCACCGTCGAGCGGGTAGCCAGCAAGAACAAGTTACTGCAACGGATGATAAAGCTATTTATCAGGTAACTAATATGAATCATTTGCGTACCGAAAAGGCCACGGGAATGAGTGAAAAATTACCGTCAAGCTGGAGTTCTATTTTAGTTCAACGCGGATTTGATGGTGCAATTCGCCATTTTATTCAATCAGTGAGTAATAATACGCCACCAGCGATTAGTGGTGAACAAGCAATTTATGCTCAGCAGCTAATTGAACAAATTCTGCGTGTTAAAAATTAAATTAATTACAGTATTGATAGTAATTTGTAGTGATAGATCTCATTTATTTTATTGTGAGAGAGACATTTGTAGGTATTTGATTATACTTATATTGACAATTGATATTTTGTTTTCTATCGGGAGGGGTTATGTATAAAACAATTTTGGTTCCTATTGATTTAACCGAAGATGAATTGACCAGTAAAGCCGTTCGTCATGCCGTTAATTTAGCAAAACAATCTAATGCAAAAATTCATTTGATCCACGTATTGCCAATTTCTTCAGCTATTATTAATGCTTATGCATTAGGTTATATGGAAATAAAAGATCGTGCCACAGTTAAGGCTGAAGAAGACATGAAAATGTTAATGGACACAATTGATTTGCCTATTGCTGATGTCAGTTACACCATTACATTTGGTTCACCTCGTGACGAAGTGATTAATACAGCAAAAGAGATTAACGCAGATATCATTGTTATAGGTTCACGCCGTCCTAATATCACAACGCATCTGTTAGGTTCGACTGCAGCTGGTATTGTGCGTTATGCTGAAACCTCTGTTCTTGTCGTACGTTAAGTCGCTAAAAAGATGCATTTGGTTTTGGTTATATTTTTAAATATGATCAAAACTGGTTTTCCAGCCTGATGGATGCAGTTTGCATATTAACTAATTTAAGTGATTAATTTAATTTAAATTAAAGAAACTATCCCGATGAGACTTAATTAATAGTCGATTCGGGATAGTCGTGCTGTATGTCGTCTTTATTTTATCCGCAAGATCTGCTCGAAATATTTAGAAGTATAGTTTAACCTAATGGATGTTATTTCATGGGGTTGTAGGTTTTATCTATGGAGAAATTTTCAAAAGAAGTTATTCGTATCGAACTCTTTGTGTTGAGAGTGCTGCGATTTTATTTTTTTGCATTGCTTGTTTTTTTTATTGGCTTGCTGCCTGGTATGATTGGTTTTTATTTTATTGAAGGGCACTCCCTTACAGAGTCAATGCTGAACGCACTTTCTATGTTAAGTGGGCAAGCTATAGAACCCGCACCCATTACGCAGGGTGGGCGCTTTTTTATTGCGATATATGGGTTATTTTTACAAAGTGTCTTTATTATTAGTATTGGATTGATTGTGACGCCTTTTATTCACCGCATTTTACATAAATGGCATCTAGAAGATAATTAATTTATTGATAACATTGTGAGATTGTTAACAAATAGTTAGTTCCATTTTCGGTTTTTTTGTTTATTAAAGCTATACTTTTGTTCGCAGTATAAGTTGATTTTTATTTAATTTTAAATAAGTGAATTGAGAATAGAAATAACCATCAAAAAATGATGTTAATTGTATTCGCCGTTGGCAAATATATCAGTAAATAGCAATTATTATTGGTTATCAACTTATTCCCGCTATGTTGATATTATAGAATTAATGAATCGTAGAGGATGCCATATGTATAATAATATTCTAGTTCCTATCGATATTTCAGAAGATACTTTGACAGATAAAGCATTAAAGCATGCAATTTATTTAGCTAAAGCATCTGACGCGAAATTACATCTTTTTCACTCTATTCCGGATGTATCTCGTTTTTCAATGAGCTATAGCTATCATTATGATCTTTTGGCTTCTTTCGCTAAAAAAGCACTGGAACGTTCTGAAGAACAATTAAAGGAAATTATTAGTAAGATTGATTACCCGGCAGAAAAAATCTCTTTTAATGTCGTGTATGGGTCTCCAAGAGATAAAGTCTTGGTAGAAGCTGAAGAAATTGATGCTGATCTAATTGTGATTGGTTCTCGAAATCCAAGCATTACAACGCATTTACTCGGTTCTAATGCGTCAGGAATTGTTTCTTATGCGAAAATATCAGTACTGGTTGTTAGGTAATATTTAAATAATCTCAAAAATGAAAGAAAGAAAAGTGCTGTAAAAGTGAATAAGCGGTTTTTATCAAAAAAAGAATAGCAAAGGTCAGTTATTTATGTTTAATAACTGACCTTCTTTATTATTGGACTCTGCTTAACTCAGAGAAGATAAGTCCTAAAACTTATACCCAAAATCACACATAAAAAAGTGAATATTGTAGGTATAAGAAAAAATACTATTTACCTTCAACCGCTTCTTTTGCTTTTTTGATTGCTTGAATACCTTGTTCGCAAGCTTGTTCTTGGGCTTCTTCAGGGTAGTCTGCTAATGCTTTTTTAGCATCTTCCAATTGTTGTTTCATTTCAGCAATACGTTCTTTAACATCAGGCTCGCTTTTATACTGTTCTTCAGCTTGCTTGACTAATACATTCATTTCTTGGAAATAGTTATCGCAATTTTTTCCAGCAGTTGCATTAAATGCTGTAAAGGCAATGATCATTCCGAAAATAATTGAAAGGTTCTTTTTCATAATTGATTCACTTTTTAATCTGACAGATGGATTGAGAATAACATCTCATATTCAAAAAGACACCTATCGCATTAAGTTAAATTTTAGGCTGTCGGTTATTTTTCTCTAGATTAAGAATAATCTGTCATAACCTAGTGGCTAGGATAGCTTAAATAGCATGATTTGCATAATCATTAATGAGAATGATTCTTGACTTTGTAAAGTAATAAAATGTACATTCTAGTACACTTTATTGAGGAGAGAAAATATGCAAAATCAAACGATAATTGATACTGGTAATTGGCCGGTATGTGTGTTGAACACATTTCCCGCAACAATGGATGAAACTCGTTTATGGTTAGAAGAGATGGATTCATTATTAAATAAAGAGAGGATATTTACTCTCATTTAT
Source organism: Providencia sneebia DSM 19967 (assembly GCF_000314895.2). GTDB lineage: Bacteria > Pseudomonadota > Gammaproteobacteria > Enterobacterales > Enterobacteriaceae > Providencia > Providencia sneebia. The sequence continues at coordinate 2,070,653 of NZ_CM001773.1, forward strand.
CCACCGATTGAACAGCCAAAAGGGCAGCCAAGCCAGGAGGTGATGGAAGCCAAAAAATATGTTCGTCGTTGGTTAAAAACCGCTAAATCACAGATGATGCAATATTGCAGAGCAATGATTATTACATTGCAACCAGAAGGTGAAGACAGAGAAGAGATGGAACGCCTTGCGCCTATGATTTCTACACTTTATGGTCCCGAGGTTTTTATTGACAATAATATGGAAGACGCCAAAAAGCGCGCTATCACACTTGTCTCTGAATAATTTAGTTAAACTAATATTTAACAGTTATATTGCGAGTTAAGACGATCTGTGTTTATTGCTTTCAGACAAAATCAAGGTATTTGGTTTGCATTAACTTATTTTTCGGATATAACTTGCGATAATATCAACTGAAAGTGTGATTTGCTGTTTGATAAATTCATTACTTGGCTTAAAGCTTGGTACACAAAAAGTATTAATAAAAATATCGGCTTTTAACATTTCTAAAAAACGTGAGGAAATAGCCTGTAACTGTTTTTCTTCAACATTAACATCAGGTAATTGCGCTAATTTTTGTGTTAATAGCTGATAACTTTTTATAGGTCCTTGCTGAAAAAAAGCATGGCTAATCTCAGGAAAGCGATTATATTCTCCTAAAATTAAACGATATAATCCGATAGATTGCGGTTTAATCACATTGATAAGAAAACGGGTGCCGTAGAAAGATAAAATAGATTCGATTGTATTCATCGGCTGGTCATTTTCGTTATCATCGGTGAAAATCTCATTAATCATTGATTCAACAACTGCCGCAAATAAGCCTTCCTTATCTCCAAAATTTTTATATAACGTTGAACGAGATCCACCAGCCCGTTCAATGATCATATCTAATGTTGTTCCTTCAAAACCATGCTGAATAAAAACTTCAGTCGCTGCGGTGATGAGTGCTTTATTACGGAGCTGCCCTTTAGGGGTTTTAGCAGGAATGAGGTGACTCATGTAAAATTTATCCTAGCTTTATGATTTAGAAAATGATTAGTTATATTTATCGTTAATACGAAATAGATCAAATTGCTGGTGATTAATTAGTCATTATCTGAAAAAACATTATTCAGGCTATTATTTCGCTTTATGATATTGCCAGAGATTAACACATTTGAATAACTATCTGAATGGTTAGGGCCAATTCGGGGGAAGGAAGATGAGAGAATACGTAGTCGAGGAATTATCAACAGATCACCATGGTATTTCTGATAGGCAAAGGGAAATTACACGACTTTGTATTGAATGCGGGCTATTACTGCTGCAACATGGTGCTGAAAGTATGCTTGTAGAGCAATTAACCACCCGTTTGGGGATAGCGCTTGGCGCTCATCAAGTAAATAGTGCGATTTCTTCCAATTCAATAGTGTTAACAACCATTATTGATGGGCGTTGTCTAACCTCAACGCGGCGTATTATTGACCGTGGGATTAATATGCATGTGGTAACAGAAGTCCAGCATGCTGTCATTTTAGTTGAACACCATCTTTTAGACCGAAAACATTTGCAGAAAAAACTTTCCTCTATTAAGCCATTACGCTATCCAAGATGGATCATGGTGGTTATGGTCGCTTTATCATGTGCATGTTTTAGTATGTTAAATGGTGGCGGCTGGGATAGTGCTTTCGTGACACTGATTGCCAGTGGCAGCGCCATGTTCGTGCGCCAAGTTCTCACTTCTCGCCAAATGAATCCATTAATTAATTTCTGTATAACAGCTTTTGTTGCCACATCAGTTTCAGGTTTATTATTAAAAACTGCGATTTTATCTTCAGCTTCTTCCATTTCCATGGCTGCAAGCGTCTTATTATTAGTGCCCGGTTTCCCTTTAATCAATGCGGTTGCTGATATGTTTAAAGGACATGTAAATACAGGTTTAGCCAGATGGACAATGGCGAGTTTATTAACACTAGCAACTTGTATTGGTGTTGTATTGGCTATGGCTGTATGGGAGCTGAGGGAGTGGGCATGAATTTTTTATTAGCATTAATATGGGACATGGCGTTGGCTGCAATCCCAGCCATTGGTTTTGCGATGGTGTTTAATGTTCCTATCAAGGCGTTGAAATATTGTGCATTATTAGGTGCGATTGGCCATGGTTCCAGAATGGTATTAATGAGCCTCGGATTAAATATTGAATGGGGCAGTTTTATTGCGGCAATTATGATTGGTGTGATTGGCATTCAATGGTCGCGCTGGTGGCTTGCTCACCCTAAAGTCTTCACGGTAGCTGCGGTTATTCCCATGTTTCCTGGGATTAGCGCATATACGGCCATGATTTCAGTCGTTAAAATTTCTCATTTAGGTTATACGCCGGAATTATTTGAAACCTTAGTGACAAATTTCCTACAAGCTTCATTTATTGTTGGCGCATTATCTATTGGGTTATCTTTACCAGGATTATGGCTTTATCGTAAACGCCCCAGTGTTTGAATATTGATCTATTAATGATTAGTGCGGGTTGCAAATCAACAGCAGCATGCATTAATCTTATTAATAGAATCACGTAGTAAAATAGATTATGACCCTTGAATTAAGTTAATCGATTTTAGTGTAAAATTGATTAGTTTGATTAAGCTACTTGTTTCCATATTCATTTAACACAAAAAAGATTATATTCACTCTGCATGATGATGTTATCGGAAAATATGCAATATATTACACGGTGCATTAACTCATATAGATTAATCTTTTTCGTAAATTATGGTGTTATCTTGAATAAAATACAGTCATTCCATTGCTATAAAATAATACTCTCCTTTTTCCTAATATTATTTGCACTTCCTCTTATCGCTGCTCCTTCAACATTTGATGAAGCAAAAACGTTGAGTAAAACTAAGGTATATTTTGATCAAAATCGCCAAAGTGAAGGGACGCTATATTGTGGTTGTGACTGGGAGTGGACAGGTAAAAGTGGTGGCCAGGTCGATTTAGCATCTTGTGGCTATCAAGTTCGCAAACAACAAAATCGCGCTATGCGCATTGAATGGGAACATATTGTACCTGCTTGGGTATTTGGTCACCAAAGACAATGCTGGCAAAATGGCGGCCGCAAAAATTGTGTCTCAACAGATGCTATTTTCCGCGAAATGGAAGCTGATATGTATAATCTTGCGCCATCTATTGGTGAGGTGAATGGTGATCGCAGCAATTTAAGTTATGGTCAATTGGCTGAAACCACAGAATATCCTTATGGTCAATGTCGCAGTAGAGTCGATTTTAAAGAACGCGTTTTTGAGCCTAGGGATTGAAGTTAAAGGGCAAGTTGCGCGAACTTATTTTTATATGCATGACCGCTACAATTTATCTATGTCTCGTCAGCAGCAGCAATTACTCATGGCATGGGATAAACAATATCCACCAAGCGCATGGGAAAAGCAGCGTGACGAGCGTATTGCTAGTGTTATGGGGCACCATAATCCATTTGTAACAGGTGAACAAAAATGGATACTCGGTCATAAAAATAGCGCTCAAGGTATTCATGATTCAACTTCAATTCAACATATTGAAGTACAAAAAGTAACGAAAAAAATTGAAGATGCAAAAATTTCAGTGAAAGGAAATAGCGGTTCTAAAAAGTATCATTTATCACATTGCTCTGGGTTTAAAACAACCTCAGATAAAAATGCAGTTATGTTTGATAGTGAACAAGCTGCTCAGTCTGCGGGTTATCAATTAGCGGGTAACTGTAAGCCTATAGCTAATTGATTTATAGTTTTATTGGTCTTGGGTGTTTATTTGATATTTTTTGACAATAAAAAGTAAATACCTAAGACCCGCAGAACGAATTAATAATAAATATATGTTAATTTATTGTTGCAATTTAGGGTGAGACTAGTTTATAACTGTTTCAAGGTAGAAATTGAACATGACAAAGATAAAAATGCGTCAACATAATGTTATTTTGTCATGATAGTGTCACATAAACTGATTAGGTTATTTATCAATACATTTCATATTTAAGATATTTATTTGTAAGAAATATGAACATGCAACCTAATAGGAAGGTATGAATGGGACATAAAATTTTATTAATGGAACGACGAGACCGGTTATTATTTCGCCACGGAAAGTATGGTGGAATAATAACCGGTTTTTTTCTTGCATGTTAAACAAAAATGAGCTTTAAGGGAGCTCTTCTCTATTCGGAATAGTTTGTCATTTAAATTGACTTTAACCATACCTGAAAGGGTTAATACTATGAGTAGACAAAAAGCTGCAACAAAAACGCGTCGTGAAATGAAACGTACTCTTCGTAAAGAACGGGCTGGCCGTTTTGAAATGGCAAGTGTGACTTCATTTGCTGATTTTACAGGCATAGAACCGATTGGCATGGCAAAAGAACGCCGTGATACCTCTGCAATTACACCGCGTAATGATGCGCAAAAGTTCTACATTAATTCGATTAAACATAAACAATTAATTATCGCGAATGGGGAAGCTGGGTGTGGTAAAACATATATCAGCACAGCACTTGCAGCTGATGCATTAATTAATAAAGATATTCAAAAAATTATTGTAACTCGTCCTGTTTTGCAGGCGGAAGAAGATCTTGGCTTTCTTCCTGGAGATATAGCAGAGAAATTTGCACCTTATTTTCGACCTGTTTATGACGTATTACTAAAAAGGTTAGGTAATTCTTTTCTACAATATTGCCTACGACCAGAAATAGCAAAAGTAGAAATTGCCCCTTTTGCTTATATGCGCGGAAGAACGTTTGAGAATGCGATTGTTATTCTAGATGAAGCGCAAAATGTCACTGTGACTCAAATGAAAATGTTTTTAACGCGGTTAGGTGAAAATGTCACTGTTATTGTTAATGGTGATGTGACTCAGTGTGATTTGCCCGATGGCACACCATCTGGATTAGCCGATGCATTACAACGATTCTATTCAGATGATGCGGTATCAATCGTGAATTTTACGATTGAAGATTGTGTTCGCTCAGAACTTTGTCATCGCGCCTTATTAGCTTACAGTAATTAATAACGTTAAACCCCAGTTAATTATTTTCAACTGGGGTTTTTATTCACTTCAGAAAATCCTAGTGGTGTAGCATTTCATGTACAACTTGTTCATCATTCAGAGAATAAGGGTAATAAGTCGGCCAATTATCCATTTCTTGCAGCAATTTTTCATGAGATTCATTTCCCATATAAAGATGGAAATGACCTGATGTTTGCGGCTCTATAATATGATCACTAAATTGAATATATTTAGGGGCTTTTGATTGGCTATCTTGGCATTCAAATAAATAGCGAACACCTTTTTTCCCTGAAGCATAATGCAAAATTTTCAAACCAGAATAGTGATATTCACACGAACTGACTTGACCATTTTGGTTGAATTCAACAATATTATTTTCTATGCTGATATTATCAACATCCGTCGCATAACCTTTTTTATAATAATCCCGATACTCTTCAACACTTTTATCTTTATTGTTTTTTGCTTTTTGTTCTAATACTGGATCAAGTTTTCCACTCAATAAAAGTGGATTAACGGATTCCCAAATTCCATCCCAATTACTTAATGGTCTATCTTTCACATCTTGATCATCAAAGATACCTTTACTTGCTTGGATCGCTTTTTCAGATTGCGGATGGGCGTGGCTATGTGAACCATGAGCAAAGCTGCTAACACTATTCAATAGGGTGCTGATGCTAAGAGTAAGAAGTGCAATTTTTTTCATGCGCATTGAAACTATCCTGTGTATGGATTAATTAATTTGATATGTTATAATATAACAAGTTTAAAAATGCAAAGAATTATTGTCAATTTAAATAGATGATTGCAATGATTGGCGGGAGAAATGGAATAACGGAGATGAGTTTAATTGCGATTACAGAGAAAACTTTATAGAAATAAAGGTGATTAATTAACCACCTTTATTTAAGAGAAGGAGAGTGACTTAATTATTGGATTATAATTAATCGTCCGGATTATCCATCACGGCATGGCGTTCATTATGATAACCTTCTTCATCATAACCATAACGCCAATAAGGGATTGCATAAATACTTTCATGACCATAGCCTTTCTCTCGGCGGACAAAGCGGCGTAAATCACGAACTATTTGATCTTCTCCAGCGATCCAAAATGAAGCATTCTCTTCGGGAATATCCCAAGATTTAAACGTGCTGATAAGTTCAGCATTTTTAGTGATATCCCCACATAACCAAATAACCTCAATCCCAGCTGGTTTTGCGAGTTCGCGAACATCTTGCTCACTATCTAGACGCAGGATCACTTTTCCGGTTGCTTGAGCATGCATTTTCTCAAGTAGGGCAGCAATCGCAGGTAATGAGCTTGAATCGCCAGCCATAAAATAGTGCTGAGAATGTGGTAATAATGGGTCTGGACCACCTGGGTTAGTAATACCCATCCAATAGCCAGGCGCTGCATCACGTGCAAACAGATATGCGGGACCTTCAGCACCTTCATGCATCGCAAATTCAATATCAATTTCACGAGCTTCAGGGCGAATAGCGCGAACAGTGTATGTTCTCACGAATGGACGAGGCTTACCTTCAGGCCAGCTACGGCGATTTTCACTAAATATTGGTAATGTAGGTTCACTTTTTAAATCAGGTGCTAAAAATATTTTGATATGGCCACCTTCACAATTTTTTGGGTAGGTAGCTAAACTTTCACCAGTAAAGGTAATGTTACGGATTGAAGGGCTAATATCCGTAATCGATTTGACTTGAATAAGCTGCGGTGGCGCGGGGCGATAAATATTTTTCTCGACGGGTTTGTCATTAGCCACAGGCAGTCTCCTTTTTCTGAATGATAATGATAAATTTATTATTTGGTAATTATTATCATTATCATATCATGATTTCAATAAAGATAACCTCAGTGAGACAAAAGATTTATTACATGAGTGATTATTAAAAATTTAATTAATAAATTAAATGCGTTAGCTGTTTTGATAAATATGAAAGATGAGAGAAAGAGCAGTAAAAAGGCGAAAGGCCGCACGAATTATGGGGTCGTACGGCACTATATGGAATGGAGACAAAATTTAGCCAATAAGTGTTATTTAACTTTCATGCCCACAGCAGTCATGAGTAATCTAAAAATAGATGATACTGCAAATAATGCGACAACACTGCCTAGCCAAATAATAAACATCCAACCGAGCTTTTTCCACCAAGGTGAATGGGAAACGGACTCAGTGGTAGCCTTGATCTGGGGTAATTTTTCCTCTGAAGACATAATAACTCCAATAGGTATAAACCAAAATAATAGGGATAATAAATAATGCACCAACAAGCATGAAACCAAGGCTTTCCATTGGTCCTGCTGCATCACGGAAACTTATTTGTGGGGGGATCAAATTAGGCCATATACTTATTCCAAGCCCGGTAAAGCCTAAAAAGATTAATCCGAGTGCGGCTAAAAAAGGAACATGATCTGATTTTTGTTTCTTGGCACTATTAATTAATAACCCACTACAAATGAGCACTAGCATAGGAACAGGTAAGAAAAAGAATAGGTTATGTAAGCTAAACCAGCGCGTATAAATGGCGTTATTAAGAATAGGCGTCCAAGCACTAATAATGATAATAATGATTAGCATCGCAAATGTTAAAGGACGAAGTAAACGATACATCGTTTTGCGCAAATGTCCCTCTGTTTTCATGATTAGCCAACCGCATGCCAGTAAAGCGTAAGCAATCACCAATCCTAAACCACAAAATAACGGGAAGGGAGAAAACCAATCAAAATAGCCACCAATATATACACGGTTTTCTACATGAAACCCTTGAATAAATGCGCCAACGACCACACCTTGAACAAAAGTTGTAAAGACAGACCCCCAGATAAAGGCGTGATCCCAATGTTTACGGTGAGATTCATCCGCTCGAAAACGGAACTCAAAGGCAACGCCCCGGAAAATGAGCGCAAGTAGCATAAAAGTTAATGGGATAGATAAAGCATCTAATACAATGGCATAAGCTAGTGGGAAAGCGCCAAATAGCGCAGCTCCACCAAGTACCAGCCAAGTTTCATTGCCATCCCAAACAGGGGCTACACTGTTCATCATCAAGTCGCGATCATGGCTATCTTTTAAGGCGGGATAAAGGATACCAATTCCTAAATCGAAACCATCCATCACAATGTACATTAAAATACTAAATACAATGATAACAAACCAAACCAGTGGTAAATCAATGCCCATAAGTTTGTTCCTCTTGAATGCCTTTACGAATTAATTTCATCATGTACATATAACCAATTCCAAATACTCCGGCATAAACGATAAAGAATGCGAGTAGGCTTATGCTCATATGGACTTCACCATGAGCGCTAACAGCATCAGCTGTTCGCTGTAATCCATAAACAACCCAAGGTTGTCGGCCAATTTCAGTGGTAAACCAACCGGCTAAAATTGCGATCAATCCAGATGGTGCCATAACAAACATAAAGCGTAAAAAAGCTTTAGATTGGTACAAATTGCGGCGATATCGTAGCCAAAGCCCCCAAACACCGGCCAGTATCATTAACATGCCTAATCCCACCATCACGCGAAATGACCAAAACACCATAAAAGCATTGGGTCTATCTTGTTTGGGAAACTCTTTTAATGCGGGAACTTGTTTATCTAAGCTATGCGTTAAGATAAGGCTGGCAAGATACGGGATCTCAATGGCATATTCAGTTTTCTCTTTTTCCATATTAGGAATGCCAAAAAGAATTAATGGCGTTGCTTCATTAGGTTTATTTTCCCAATGACCTTCCATTGCTGCAACTTTAACAGGTTGATATTTCAATGTATTTAAACCATGAGCATCACCAATAAAAGCTTGTACTGGTGCTAAAATAAGGATCAACCACAATGCCATAGAAAACATTTTTTTCATGGCAGGAGATGTATTACCTTTGAGCAAGTGCCATGCGGCAGAAGCACCAATGAAAAAGGCCGCAGCAAGAAAAGCGGCTGTTGTCATATGCAATAAACGGTAGGGAAAAGAGGGGTTAAAAATAACAGCCAGCCAATCAACAGGAACAATTCGATTATCAATAATTTCATAACCTTGAGGTGTCTGCATAAAGCTATTTGAGGCAAGTATCCAAAAAGTAGAAATAATTGTGCCGAGTGCGACCATGCATGTTGCAAAAAAATGCAATTTTTCTCCAACACGACCCATACCAAATAGCATGACGCCAAGAAAGCCAGCTTCAAGGAAAAAAGCGGTCAGTACTTCATAGGTTAATAATGGTCCTGTTATGCCGCCTGCAAAATCAGAAAAGAAACTCCAGTTAGTGCCGAATTGGTATGCCATAACCAATCCAGAAACGACGCCCATCCCAAAATTAACTGCAAATACTTTTGACCAAAAATAGAACAATTTGATGTAATCAGTATCACGCGTTTTGAGCCACAAGCCTTCTAATACCGCAAGAAAACTTGCCAGCCCAATAGTAATTGCTGGGAAAATAATATGGAACGACACCGTAAACGCGAATTGAATACGGGCAAGTTCCAGTGCAGTTAGTCCAAACATATTGACCCCGAAGGAATTGAAAACGCACTTATTATTTTCAATAGACAATTAACAAATCTTTAAACCAAATAGCGCAATTTTTGGTGATCAAAGTTTGTTAGATGTGTTTGAAAATATTTTGTGCTTATAGTTAAAAAAAGTCAGGTGAATGTGTGGATAAGTAAAACATGAGACGATAAACTATAATAGTAACAATTTTTGAGTTATTGACTATAACAGTTGAGGCGAGAATGACGCGATATGAACAGTTGGCAGCTCAAATACGCCAACAGATCGAAGACAATATTTGGCAAGTCGGTGATAGATTACCGTCACTTCGGGAAAGTGTAAAACAATCCGGTTTGAGTTTAATGACAGTGTTACAAGCTTATCAATTACTTGAAAGCCAAGGCTGGATTGTACCAAGACCTCAATCTGGATATTATGTTGCGCGACGCAACACACAGTTTGCAGCAGCAAAAGGTGGCAAAGGATTACATTTAAATGAGCATGTTGAAATTAATGCCTCTATTTTTAGTGTGCTGCAATCGTGTAAGAATCCAGACATTATCCCCTTTGGTTCTGCATTTCCTGATCCCTCATTGTTAGATGAACCCAAATTAGCAAAATGCTTGGCATCAGTTGCTCGCCGCCTCGCTAGATTTAATACAACAGCCAATTTGCCGCCAGGCAATGAACAATTACGCCGAAATATTGCTCAGCGTTATGCAAGCCAAGGTATTCATGTTGCCCCTGATGAAATTGTTATAACAGCGGGTGCTATGGAATCATTAGTCCTGAGCTTACAATCAGTGACTCAGCCCGGAGATTGGGTGGTGATTGAATCACCCGCTTTTTATGGTTCTTTACAAGCTATTGAACGCCTTAAATTAAAAGCCATTGCAATCAAAACTGACCCCGCCTATGGCATAGATTTGAATGCGTTAGAAGAGGTGGGAGCTAAATATCCTATTAAGGCTTGTTGGCTGATGACGCATTACCAAAACCCGCTARGGGGAACGATGCCACCAGAAAATAAGAAAAAGCTGGTGGAAATACTCAATCAGAATCAAATTGTTCTCATTGAAGATGATGTCTATGGTGAACTGTATTTTGGCAATCAACAGCCTATTCCAGCAAAGGCATTAGATACTAACGGGAACTTTTTCCATTGTTCATCATTTTCAAAATGCTTGGCGCCGGGATATCGTGTGGGCTGGGTTGCGGCAGGGCATCACGCGACAAAAATTCAGCATTTACAGATGATGAGTACAGTATCTGCAAGTGTGCCAACACAGCTAGCAATAGCAGAATATTTATCACAAGGTGGTTATGACAATCATTTGAAAAAATTACGTCAAACTATGGAACAGCGCCAGCATCAGATGTTAGGTGCTATTTCGCACTATATGCCGTCAACGGTTAAAGTTAATGCGCCAAAAGGGGGGTATTTTCTCTGGTTAGAATTTGAGCCACCCTTTAATGCAGTTCGCTTGTATCAACGCGCACTTCAAGAGGGAATTAGTATTGCACCTGGCAGTATGTTTTCTACTAGTGACCAATTTAATCATGCTTTTAGATTAAACGCTTCTTTTACATGGGATCAGCAATTAGATAATGCAATGAAAATATTAGGGCGTCTGTGTCACAATTTACTGAATGAACAATAAAGTTTATCTCATTTTTGGTGAGAAAATGTTGCTCAGAATAGACAAATTTGCCACTCTAAATTGAGGATTTAAAATGGGTAAGAATTCTTAATCAAGCGGGAATTGATGTCGGTTATCACCTTGCTAAATAAGTATAATAACCTTAATAGATTAAGCAAAAAATGAACAGCCTTTAGGTAAGCTTGGAGAACTGTATGAAGATAAAATGTTTTGATACAACTGAGTTACCCGTCATGCAATGGTCTGATGGCTGTGGAAGTAGTGCTGAAATCTTTTGTTGGCCTGTAGCTTCGGATTATTCGCTAAGAGCCAGTCTTGCTAATATTCAGCAATCGAGTGTTTTAAAACGCTATATTGAAGGTGAGAGATTAAGTATTGCATTAGGTGAGGCCGCTTTATTTATTGAAGATCCCAAGCAAACTCAGTATTCATTAGAAAAAGCGGGCGATTCATTCTTATCCTCAGCAAATCAGACAGTTAAAATAGAATTAGCGCACGGGACAGCTCAACTACTTAATATCATGTTTAATCCTGAGCGCTGGTCTGTTAAAAGCGAAATAGTGTCAAATGAAAGGCGCTTACCTGTTGCAACTGCGGGGATTGTTCTTATTTTGTCAGGTGAATGGGATGTATCCGGTGCTAATTGTCGTGTAATGAAAGTAGGACAAGGTGGTTGGTGGCTGCCTGATATTGGTGAAGGTGTTATCGCACCTAAAACAGCAGGCAGTAAATTAATATGGGTCGAAATTACACCTTGCTAGCTATTGGCAAGCCCAACAGCGGCAAGGGTTAACATTCCGCCAGCGACACCTTCCGATATGCGTCGTTTTTTATCGCTGTAGCTACTGTTTCTGTACATTCTGGCAAATATTACGCCAACAATACCATAAATCACGATACAAGAGGTGATAAAGGTCGCTGATAAAATCAGTGATTCTATTGCCACATTTTCTGAGGTATGCAGAAAATTAGGTAAAATAGCAAAATAAAGTAATAGCCCTTTTGGATTAAGAAAACTGGTTAAAAAACCTTTCGTGATAACAGCAGTTGATGAAACAGTCTGTAATTTTAATTCACCAGCTTTTAATGCGGATAAAATCATTTTAATTGCTAAATATGCGACGTAAGCTACACCAATCCACTTAATCGTATTGAATAAGAGTGGCGATGCTGCGACGACAGCTGCTAATCCTAGAGCTGCTAAAATAGCATGCGCAATATAACCTAAAATTACGCCAACATTCGCTTTCCAAGCAGCTGAAATACCGCCTGATAATCCTTGTGATGAAATAAATAAAATATCTGGACCCGGTGTACAAATCAGAGGAATAGCTGTTGCGCTAAAAAGTAAAAGTGTTTGTATTTCCATGTGGATACCTTAGGAAGGGTTAGCTCATTCATTATTTTTAGTTTCTGCTGGCCAGCTTCAATGGCAATTATAGCTAAATAAAATCAGTATTAGGTTGTTTAATTGCCATTTATTCGCTTAAATTTGAAACTCAATTTCAATTTTTAAGTAAAAGGTGAAAAATAATGCCAATAAAATTAGATAGGATAGATCGCCATATTTTGCAGGTTCTTCAACGCGACGGAAAAATTGCGAACAATGAATTAGCCAAAGAAGTTGGATTATCACCATCACCTTGTTTACGTAGAGTTAAATTGTTAGAAGAAGCAGGCGTCATTAAACGCTATGTTGCGGTATTAGATGGTGGAAAGATTGGTGCAGGATTATCACTATTTGCGAGAATCTGGTTTAAGGCGCAAGATGCGCAGACAGTAAATTCGTTTGTCCGTGAAATAAAAGAGATGCCTGAAGTCGTTGAATGTTACTTAATGGCGGGCGAATGTGATGCTTTAATTCGTATAGTGACTGAAGATTTAGCTTCTTACCGTAAATTTCATGCTAACTATCTAACACAAATTAGCAGTGTGCAAAGTATTAAAACAGATGTGCCAATGGAAACTGTCAAAATGACTTATGCATTACCATTATAATGCTATGACTCAAGCCGATTTAAAAAAACATATTACTTTATTGATTAGATCACGAGAACGAAATAAATACTTGGTTAAATATATTAGAACGTGTACACAAATACCCCACGACATTGCTAATAAGGGATAGTATGATTGCGCGTATTAACACTATTTATCTTTTTATTCTTATTCGGAATTTTTCATTGTGACTTCATTTGCTGAACTTAAAGTACTTCCTGCGGAACAACTCAATAACCTCAATGAATTGGGTTATTTAGCGATGACACCAATTCAAGAAGCCGCTTTGCCTGCTATTCTTAATGGAAAGGATGTGCGCGCGCAAGCGAAAACGGGGAGTGGTAAAACAGCTGCTTTTGGTTTGGGTTTATTACAACACATTGATGCTAAAAAGTTTAATACTCAAGCGCTTGTGCTGTGTCCAACGCGTGAACTTGCTGATCAAGTTGCGAGTGAATTACGCCGTTTAGCGCGTTATATGCCGAATATTAAAATATTAACTGTGTGCGGTGGTGTGCCTTTTAGTATTCAACGTGATTCACTTATTCATGCTGCTCATATTATTGTCGCAACGCCTGGTCGTTTGCTGGATCATTTGCAAAAAGAGACAATTAAATTGGATGATCTGCAAACATTAGTATTAGATGAAGCAGATAGAATGCTCGATATGGGATTTGCCGATGACATTGATAAAGTTATTGCATATGCACCTCATTCACGCCAAACATTACTGTTTTCTGCAACATGGCCTGAGGCAATTGCCGATATTAGCCAACGAATTCAACATCAACCATTAACAATTGAAATCAACAATGTTGATGAACTCCCCGCAATTGAGCAGCAGTTTTATGAAGTTGCGCGCCATCATAAAATAAGCTTATTACAAAAACTATTAAGCCGTGAACAGCCTGCTTCATGCGTTGTATTTTGCAATACCAAAAAAGATTGCCAAGCAGTTTATGACGCTTTAATGGATAGCAAACAAAGTGTGCTAGTGCTGCATGGTGATATGGAGCAAAGGGATCGTGACCAAACGTTAGTTCGTTTTGCAAATGGAAGTAGTCGTGTATTAGTCGCAACGGATGTCGCGGCTCGCGGGCTTGATATTAAATCACTGGAAATGGTGATTAACTATGAACTATCTTGGGATCCTGAAGTGCACGTGCACCGTATTGGTCGTACAGCAAGAGCAGGGGAAAGTGGGTTAGCAATAAGCTTGTGCGCGCCGGAAGAGGCACAACGAGCAAATGTGCTTGAAGAGATGCTGAATATTAAGCTGAATTGGCAGCAAGTGCCATCTGGGTTAAGTATCCAACCACTAAATGCTGAAATGGCAACATTATGTATTGATGGTGGTAAAAAAGCCAAGATGCGCCCCGGTGATATCCTTGGTGCTTTAACGGGTGATATGGGATTAGATGGTGCGGATATCGGTAAGATCATTATTCACCCTATGCATGCTTATGTTGCCGTAAAACATTCCGTTGCTAATCATGCTTTTAAACAGTTGCAGCAAGGTAAAATAAAAGGCAAATCAGTTAAAGTAAGATTATTTAAGTCGTAGAATGATAGGCAAGATGGATGAGATGCCCATCTTGCCTTAAAAATTTGAGTATATTTTAAAAAATAATATTATTGGTAAACATCCATTTTGATTTTTAAATTTAACTCAACTATTGCGTGATAAATGTAGGGTATAATCTTAAATGAGTAAATAGTAAGATTTTATTACAATAATTATGTGTATGATAAATCAAAAATAATATATAAATATAAGGTTATTTAAGTTATTTTTGTTTAGTTCTTGATATTTAGTGATATTAAATAGATATGCCAATATTCTTTTGGTATCATTTTGCGTATTATTGTATTAGCCAAAACAGGCTTTTATATTCAAATTTTATTACAATGATTATGTGTAGGATAGTTTATGAATAATCAAGTTGACTTAACGTTAAGAACGCAGAGGAATACGCTACCTAATTGGCAGTTGTTAAAATTAATATTAAGTTCTCTTATTGTTCTTAGTTTTTATTTAAGCTTTAATCCACAGAATAAAGAGACATTTTCATTGTTGATCAATGTTTTTAATTTAACATTAATCCCTATGTTTGTATTTATATCAGGGTATACAACAAAAGAAATCTCGTGGCATGATTGGCCATCACATATACTTCCGGCATTAATAATATATGTGACATTTCAATCCATTGATATGGTCCCACTTTATTTTAATGGGACATTAGAATTAAGAAGCTATTTATTGCTACCTCAACATGGTGTTTGGTTCTTTTTAGCCGTTCCTATTTGGCAATTGGCCTTTTTATCGATGCCTGCTTTCATTAAAAATAATAAATTAACTCTATTAATATTATTATTTATTGCATTGATTATTTCTTATTTATCTCATAAGTATATAGCAGAAATTTCTGCTTTATTTTCTATAATTTACTATTTTCCTTTTTTTATCATGGCTTATTTTTGTAATGATAACATATTGCTGTGGATACGAAAAAAATCCATTTTGATTATGCTATGCTCTGTTATTGTTGCTGTAACTTCTTTAATTTATCAATCTAATATTATCCATTTTTTATCCCAAAATGTCGGTGCGTTAGAAGTGAGTGATCTTCTGTTGAGTGATCTACTTTCTTTTGTTGCGAGTCTTTTATTAGGATATGGAATTGTATATTTAGCTTTATCTACGGATAAATTTCAACAAGTTGCAAAAAATGCGCTAGGGATATATTTAATTCATCCCTTGATCTGTTTTTTGATTTTAACTGGATTAGCTTCATTACAAATAGAATTAGGTGTAGTTCTTCCTTTTGTTTTAGCGCTATGTACAATTACAATTTGCCTATTATTAGCAACTAATCCTGTAATTAATTGGTTTTTAAATCCTGTTTTAAAAACTAAAATAACTAAATAATTATAAATAGGGTAGGTTTCATCTACCCTTTTATACAACATGTAATAATTTCTATTTAAGTTCTAATTTAAAAACATCACTTCATCTAAATTTAATCATCTATTCTTAGTGAGTTTATATTGATTGTCTAATTATGTTATTTGACTTTTTTTACATAAATTGAAAATAACAATATTATATTTTAATCTTAAATTTATCCCGCTATTTTTGTTCTCCAATCCACTGAATATAAAAAATTTCTTCTTTAACTCAAGTAAAAATAATCACTTTGTGAATACTCGAAATTTATATTAAATTAATATTATTTGATATATGACAATATATTAGCCTAGATTTTTGTGGAGTATTAAACTATCTTTTTAGATGAAAAAGAATAAATTATGCATGGATAAACAATGGGTTATTCTAAAAATGAATGGTTTTTACAAGAATTAATCAATGGGGAAAAACGACATAAAATATGGTGGTGAAATAATTACATTTTACTTGTGAGCATAAAGAATTAATGTCGATGATTGGGCAAATGAAACGAGCAAGTGTTTCTTTTATGCATTTTTAACAGAGTTTGAAAATTAATATGAAAATAAATAATAAAGCAATTAAGATTATAGGTAGCATTGTTGTATCTATTCTTATTTATGCCATCCCAACACCTGATGGTTTGCCTCCAGATGCTTGGCTTTACTTTAGTATTTTTATTGGTGTTGTGATTGGATTAATTCTTGAGCCAATTCCTCCGGCATTTATTGGCTTAATTGGTATTTGTGTCGCTGTATTATGTAAAGTCGGGCCTGTTAGTATTAATGGTGACATATCAGCCGGATCTGCAATCTCGTGGGGATTATCTGGTTTTTCTAACTCCACTGTTTGGCTTATTTTTGCTGCTTTTATGATAGGAATTGGCTATCAAAATACAGGATTAGGAAAGCGTATCGCACTAATTCTTGTCAGAACGTTAGGAAAATCAACATTAGGATTAGGGTATGCTATTTCTATTGCGGATGGCATATTGGCACCTTTTATTCCAAGCAATGCAGCGCGTAGTGGCGGTGTTTTATATCCCATAATCTCATCAATTCCCCCCATGTTTGGTAGTTATCCTGACAAAGATTCACGCAAAATAGGTGCTTTTCTCACTTGGTGCGCATTATCAGCAACCTGTGTTTCAAGCTCAATTTTCCTTACAGGGCAAGCACCTAATCCATTAGCATTAGAAGTTGCTAAAGCATCAGGAGTAGAAGTTGTTTCATGGGGGGGCTGGTTTTTAGCTTTCTTGCCCGTATCTATTATCCTTTTCATATTAACGCCGCTACTGACCTATTTTATTTATCCACCGGAAATAAAAAAATCACCAGAAGTGGTTACTTGGGCGGAAGAAGAGCACGCAAGAATTGGTAAGATTAAAGTAAAAGAAATTATCCTAATTTTGATTTCTATTTTTGCATTAGTTCTTTGGGTAGGTAGCTCATTATTTGAAATTAATGCTACTACTACCGCAATTATTGTGATTATTGCCATGGTAGCAACTAATGTTATTAGCTGGGATGATTTTCTTGGTAATAAACCCGCGTGGAATGTCTTAGTTTGGTTTAGTACTTTAGTCGCTCTCGCGGGGGGATTAAAAAATGTGGGCTTTTTAGCGTGGCTAGGTCATATTGCCGAAATATACATTAGTGGCTATTCCGTGATGGCGGCAATGCTAACATTAGTCATATTATATTATGTTGTGCATTATTTCTTCGCTTCAACAACTGCACATGTTACTGCATTACTTGCATTATTTATTACCATTGCTCAGTTAGTGCCAGGTATGGATGTTAAATTAGTGACTTTATTAATGATCTTGCCTATGGGAATTATGGGAGTGCTAACACCTTATGGAACAGGGCACAGCCCAGTTTGGTTTGCGAGCGGTTATGTAAAAGGGAGTGAATTCTGGAAAATGGGCTTTATTTTCGGATTTACTTATTTAGCCATTTACCTGTTAGTTGGTATTCCTTGGATCACTAAAGTGGTTTATAACCAAATTTTTTAATTAATAATTTTAATATTATTCAATAACATAAAGCGGGAAAAACGATTTTTTTGTCCCGCTTTATCAAGCCTGATAATTTTACTGCGTTTGCAAATTAATCATATTCGTATTATTTAACGATCTCTCCGCTCGCGATAACCGTTTCACGTACTTGATTAGCAAAAGATTGAGCCTCTTGGATAACGGCTTTCTCGTCAACAGTCAGCAATTGGCGGTCTTGCATTAAAATCTTACCATCAACAATAGTATGGCGAACATCACTACCATTTGCGCCATAAACTAGCGCAGCATACGGACTATACATTGGAACCATGTTAGGTGCTTTTGTATCAACAACGATAATATCAGCCAGTTTGCCTACTTCTAAAGAACCTAGCTTATCTTCCATATGAAGTGCTTTTGCTGAACCCATTGTAGCCATTTCGACAACAGTTATTGGTGGCATGGCCGAGCGATCTTTGTTGGCTAATTTATGTATTTTTCCAACTAAACCTAATTCGTTTAACGTTGTTAAGGTGTTGCTCGACATGGGGCCATCAGTGCCTAAGCCAACACGAACACCTTTTTCTAACATTTTTGTGACGGGAGCGACGCCTTTAGCTGATTTAGTATTTGCGCTAATATTATGTGCGACACCAACATCATATTGTTTAAGTAAATCAATATCATGCTCATCAACCATGATGGCATGAGCAGCTAATACTTTATTATTCAAAGCACCAATATCTGCCATATATTGTACGGGACTTTTTCCGCCAGTACGTTTAGCAATTTCTTCTTTTTCGCGATCAGTTTCTGCCAAATGAATCGTCACCGGTACATCTAATTCTTGCGAAAGCTTAGCTATTTTCTGTAAGTGCTCAGTTGTATTGGTATAAGGAGCATGTGGAGCAAAAGCAGGGGTGATGCGAGGATGATCTTTATATTCATTGATAAATTTCACTGCATAAGCAATGCCTTCATCAGCATTTTTGGCATCTGCAACGGGAAATTCAATGACAGATTCACCTAGAACAGCGCGATTCCCGATTTTATCAACAGATTTTGCGACTTCATCTTCAAAATAGTACATATCGACATAGGTAGTGACACCACCTTTGATCATTTCAATATTTCCTAAATTGGCTCCGATTCGAACCATATCGCGTGATACCATTTTGTTTTCAAGTGGGAAAATGTAACGATGAAGGCGATCAGGTACATCATCAGCTAATGAACGGAATACTGTCATAGAAGCATGAGTATGAGTATTAATTAGCCCAGGCATAACAATATCACCAGAAACATTAATCACTTGTTTTGCCTGATATTCTTTCGCTAATTCGGCATTACCAACTGCAATGATTTTATTATCTTTTATAACAACCGTTCCATTTTCAATAATTTTATTTTGTTTATCCATGGTTAAAACTGTGCCATCAACAATCATTAATGTTGCATCTTTAAGGGCATAGCTAGAAAAAGAAACCGCAAGAACAGTTAATGCCAGTACTGATTTAGAAAAAAACATAATGGCCTCATACGTGTAAAAGAAATAACTTATTGAAATATAACACGCATTAGAAAGAAAGAGGTAAATATAATTTAGCTATGCATCAGAACTCACGTTGTCTGGTAAGGCAACGTTGGAAACAATCTTAAAATTAACTGTGTATATTAATGGTTAATAGATTAATTTAAATTAACAACATAAATATGTAACAATTGATAGTCGTTCAGATAGTATGGCAGAATATTGATTAGTAATAATTAAGTTAATAAAATCTGTTCTTTTTTTGATGTGAAAAAGTAGGTGTTTTAATTAAATTAAATAAAGGAAACTTTTCTATACTTATAGAAAAGAATGAAAATTCTATTTATTTTGTAGATTAGCTTATGATGTATTTGTACCGTGTATCACATAAACATAATTGTTGAATTGGTACATGAGAGTTTTAAATAATTATGAGGCAAACTCAGACGATAAGAAACACAAAGTCCATGTAATGCCATGAACTTTGTGCCTTTTTATGCGGAAATGATATTTAGTAGGGCAACGTGAAAATAAAGTGTCAGTTTACACATTAAACCTCAATTAATAGTATAATTGCTTTATTTATAATGATTTAATTTTAAGTTATTAGCTTTGTACTCAGATGTGTACTTATTTAATTGAATCTATCAAATAAAATGGATTATTTTTGATAAAATTGGGTTTTTATAAATATTAAACTTATTTAGCAATTACTACGATGCAAGAGGGGAGCATAAGGTTATGTATTCCTTCTTTGTATAGCCCTATTTGCTACGCATTATATGCTACATTTAGGGTTTTGCTACAAAGACATTAAATGTAAAACTACAGTGCTCTTCATAGCAATAGGTTTAGCGTTTACTGGTATTGATATTCTGTTCTTGCAGCAACCGCAGCCCTTGCCAGACAAAATGGGTTTCGTTTCAGCGTACCGTGAGCCCGTGACTAAACCACTTTATGAATACGGCGACCCAGTGTATTGTTATTTCAAGAAGGCTATACTTGTAAGGCAAATATTGAAAGCAGGGTTGCCCCTGCTGGTAGTTATGAAAAATATGAGGGTAGGACAGAAGGCAGATATATTATTTAGCGATGTAAAAATTAAATGCTGTGGCTGTTAAGTAGCGACCATCTGTACCATCATAAATTTTTGCAGCATCAGGCCAAGCAAAATATCGGGTCTCAGGTTTATCACGATAAAGTTCACCAGTTTCAGGATTAATGGCGTAAACCTTTTTTGCTCCTTTTTTAAAGATTTTCCAAACGGCTTTAACGAATGCATCTGTCTCAGGGTCTTCTGCTGGTTTATAAGAAGCTGATATTGTCCCATTTTTCAAGCATCCTGTAGCAAAACCAGCTTCCTTTGAGTGAATGAATTGAACTAATCCTTTGCCGACGAAACTACCCGAAAAACCAGCATTGTTTGGGCGTGGAAATACATAGTTATTTTTATAATCACTTATACTGGTTATATCACTATTGATGATTGTAACGTTTGAATTTATTGCACCATAACATAGGGAAATCGAATTTCTTACGGGGGGGTCAGGTTTATCCCAAACATAATTGTCAATGAATTTAATTTCTTGAGAATAATCAACCAAGGCCTTTGAAAAGTTATCTTCATCTACTTTACTCATAAAAATTTCAATACCAGGCAGTTTAACTTTAGCGGTCATATCGAATCCTTTTTAGCGTTGTGTGACTGTGCCAGCAACCATGTTGTCAACATTCAATGCACCCGGTTGTAACGTGTTACCTTTAGGCACGGTAATAACAATAGCGTCTGGATTTTGTTGGGTGATTCGAACGGCATTATCCCATTCACGCTGTGTCATACCATTGACATTGCCTTTGTCTACAGTCTGAATGTAAACCGTGCGACCTTTTGCATCCGTGAATGTCATATCTGTATAAGACCCACCTTTACGACCTGTCACAGTTGGATTTACTGGGGGTAAATAGGTTTCACGTAATTCAACTCCTGTACCTATTTCTCTGCCACCATAGTTATGTGTGACTCCTGCGTTGTCTTTTACAAATTGATCCCGAACATCATCCATGTGTGATTTAGTTGCTGCATTACCACGTCGGCATAATCCCCACGGGTCAATCCACCCCAACGGATTAGGTGCATACGCATACAAATTCATCCCACCCAGCAATCCAATCGGGTCAGGCATGATAAATCGGCCTATTTGTGGGTCGTAGAATCTAAAGGTATTAAAATGTAATCCCGTTTCAGTGTCAAAATACTGTCCGGCATAGCGTAAGTTCTGCTCGAAGGACTCCATTTCACGTTCAGGGTCGGAGTAGAAACTTAATGGGCTACTGCGAACAAAACCAAAACGCTCATATTTCCCTGCCCACACCGTATTGCCTTGTGCATTGGTGACCTCAAGTGGGGCACTGTTAATGTCGCAGTGGTGCCAGTAATAACGGTAGTCTGCGGGTTGCTTCACGATAACGGCGAGTGGGGTATAACTGCCGTGTTCTTCGTAGCAATAGGTCTGACATTTACCCGTATTGATATCCTGCTCTTGCAGCAATCGCAGCCCTTGCCACACAAAATGGGTTTCGTGGCGTGTTAGCTTGCCATGAGCCCGTGATTCGACAACTTTATGAATCCGGCGACCCAGTGCATCGTAGTGATACTGGGCTTTCATATCACTGGTCTGGGCGATAACTAAACGGTTATCCCCATCATACTGATACGTTTGTTTGACTTGGTTGGGTTTTCCGCGTGAAATCACGTTACCATAGGAGTCATGGCGATATTGCCAGCCTTGGAATTGAAGTAGCCTATCCCCTTGTGGGCTTAGAGCTGGTGTTGATGGGGTTTGAGCCTCGATTTCTGATTGAGGGCGCTCTAACAGATTATCCGCACGGTCATAGAACAGCATTGCATCCCTATTTTCGCCACTGGCGACTTTTTTCAGTCGCTGCTCAGAGTCATACAGGTATTCCACCCAGCCCCGATAATGGTCTTCCATCGCGCCAAGGTTATCTTGCTCATCATAAAACCATTTTCGTGATGAGGTAATGCCGTTGAGTGGATGCTGTTTATCGCGTGAGCTGAAAGTGCTTATTGTCCGTCCCAGCTTATCGTACTGTCGATATTGGGTTAGAGCACCTTGGGTACGGCTAATTTCACGGTGCAGGTTATCCCGTTCAAATTCGGTGATTAAGTGCGGCGTACCCTCAACAAGGTGATTGATGGCAGTCGCATGCCCTGAACCGTAATAGAGCCAGTTGAGGCTGTCACCTTGAGGTAACGTCAGGCGGCTCAGGTTATTGAGTTCATCGTAAGCAAATTCGACGATATCATCGCCCGTTTGCTCACGGGTAATACGCCCAAGGGCATCGTAGGTAAAGTGAACTTGGTTCGCTTGCAAGCCCATTTCAAGGCCGAGTTGATTCGGTTGCCTCGACGCTACCAACAAGCGGTTTAGACTATCCCACTGGTATTGATAGTTATCGGTGAAGGTTTCCCGTTGAGCAAGGTTACCCGCGGGGTCATACTGCAACAACACAGTGCGAGCAGGGGAAGGGAACACGCGGTCGCCTAAATGAGTTTCCTCGGCTAAACGTCCGAAATTGTTATAGCGATATTGCAGCAGCGTATCATCCGGTCGGATTTCTTCGATGAGTCGACCTTCGGCATCACGGTTGAGTCGGTAACGTCCGCCATTGGCGTTTTCAATTGAAATTAATGCGCCTTCCGCATTGTAATGGTAGTGGATATGCCGAGCGAGTTTATCGATTTCGGTTGTGACGCGACCGAAGGCGTTGTATTGCCATTGACGCGGGGTATTGTCATTGCGTTGGTGATGGGTGAGGAGTCCTGCGGCATTCCATGCGAGTTGAACGGTGGACTCATCGGGCAACACGATGCGAATGAGACGCCCCGCCTCATCGTACTGGTACTCGGTGGCTTCCTGCAAGGCGTTGGTTTGAGAAACAACATGCCCCTCATCATCATAACGCCAAATATGTTGTTTGCCCGAGCAGTCGCGGTGACGCAATATTTGCCCTCGCTTTGTCCAAAGAAACTCGCTGCGGCCTTGTTTGGCATCAATGCGAGCGGTTGGTCGCAGCGTAGTTTTAAAGTCATAGCGGTATTCAGTGGTTTGCTCCAGCGGGGAAATTTCTTTGATTAACCGCCCAAAGCGGTCATATTCTAAACGCGATTCAGTACTATCCGGCCAAAAGACGGTGATAAGGCGTTCACGTTCATTTTGATATTGCCAGCGGGTTTGGTTGCCATTACCATCAGTGATACTAAGTAGTCGCCCGAGCTCATCCCATTCACTGGTTTGCGTATGTCCTTCGGCGTTACGACAGCCACACGGTAGCCCGAATTCATCCCACAGCAGTTCGGTTTGGATACCTGTACGGTCAGTATAGTGAATAATCTGATAATCATCATTGAGTTGCCAACAGGCAGTTGTGCCATCTTGCCAATACGCCGTTCGCGTGAGGTTAATATCATCGTATTCGAGGCGGTAACGTTCACCTTCGCTGGTCCTGTTTTCAATCACACGCCACAGATTATCGTTGGTGAATTCCCAGTGATATTCACTGCGTAAACCATATTTATCCGTATGCCATGCCATGACACCTGCATCTGTCCAACCAAATTGGCGGTAAGGATGGTCGGTGTGCTGTTCGACACGCACCAGTTGGGCGTGCTCGTTATAAAAATAAGCACATTGACGGCGTGGTTGATGGGCATTCACATGATACACGGCAGTGAGGCGTGATACGGTTGTCTCTTCAAGCTCAAAGGATTGGTATTCACAAGTGATATTCAGGTCACCGCAACCGGTAATCTGAATCAGTTGATGCTGTTCATTGTAGTGGAAATGCTGCTCGTTACCCACATTGTCAACAATATGGCTTAATCGACTTTGACCTTCAGCACCAAAAGGGGGGTAATGGTAACGCAGCTCACCGGCATCTTGAAACGTCCAACTGTCATCATCATTGTGAATTATCCAGCCTTGGGCAGCCTCACAAAAGCTACGATATCCGTGTGGAATGTCTGGAAACGGGAGGATATCCCCCGACAGGTTTTGCCAAACAAAGCCATCTTCGGTTTTTATTAATCGGCTTTCCCAAAAGAAGCTCCAACCCCGACCCAGAACCCCTTCATAAGCATAACTGCTTAAATAATTGCGTTGCCAGTAAAGCGGTAATTCAGACTCATAGGTAAAATCCAGCTCTTCTTCACCGTTTAATACTTTTTGCCCACCAATGATTTCGACAGGACGGGTGAGTATACCGAAGGTGCCAATACTTAAGGATAACCCTGTAAAGGCTTTACCAAACCGGCAAAAGAAGCGACCGATTTTGGCACTGCTCGGTAATTTCTCCCACAGCTTTGCCACTGCCCCGGGGCCTTTTGCCGCCCCAGCACCAAAGCTTAAAAAGCCTGCGAATAGCATCGTCAAGTCAGAGGCTGTGGTGAGCCAAGAGGGAATTTCAGGCTCAATATCTTCGGTTGCTTGTGTATCGCCGCCAATTCTGACATTGGGGGAACCTTCTATTACCGTGGCATCACAGGTGGTTTTATCACCGACCCGAGAAGCGGGAAATCCATTGATGTACACCGAGCCGGAGCCTTCTGCCATTTGACGTAAGCTATTTTCCTTGTCACAGTTGACCTGACTACGCGTGGCAATGGCAGCAGGTTTGCCATTAATGCGAACATTGTGAGAGCCAGTTTTTATTTCCCCACAGGGACTTAACGATTTAGACCCTGTTTCAACACATTTATCCCGTACCCATTCTGCCAGTAGTCCCGTGCCATAGCCAATGGCGAGTGATAGGCCAATCGCAAATACTCCAACGCCAATACAGCTGGCGGCAATACCGACGCCCATTAAGATACCGGAAACAACGGCACCCCCAATGGCGATAGCGGCACCTAATACTGTACCGACAAGCATTCCCCACATCGATTTGGAGTGACCGATAATGTCCCCGACTCTGGCGGCTTCTGGCATGGCAATTACCCTCTTGGTTGAAAGCTAAGCAAGAGAGTATTCATCCATGCCCATTGCTCATCGTTAAAGGCGCTAGGTGATGACATTGTAAAAATCAGGGTTTGGGTATTACTGAAAGGGTAAACGGCTTGAATTTGATAGACTTGCTGCTTTTTATTGGGGCGGTAGCGTGAACTGATAAGATGACCGTTAATGCCATCCTCACCGAGCACAGAAGGCTTTTCTTCAAGGAGTTGCCAATCTTTCAAGGAGCGTTGCAAAAGTTGCTTTTGGCGAACAACATAGTCATCAAAGGTTTCATCAGCGGGTTTGTCATCCCGAGAAATGTTAACCGCATTGCCAGTGGGGGAAATCAGAATGTTGATGGTTTGTTCTTTGTAGCCCTCAGGCAGAATGACGCTACCTTCAGAAAAAATACAACGCGTTTCGTGACTCATTCAAATTCCCTTTTATCGGTGATAATATATTTATGACTATCTTGGTTGGAAGGCAAAGATAATTTGTTGCGCATATTGTGTTAATGGATACGTATTTTAAGCGCCAATATACCGTCAAATGGCAATAAGGTAAATTTCATTTTATCTTATCCTAAATTTTATGCATCTCATGTCAGATAAACGCGATAAGGCGTTACTGAATCGCTCTAGTATTTATTTTATTAGGATGTCATGCAGGTTAAATTTTGAAGTGACAATAAATTAATATTAATTGAAGAATAAAACACAATTAACACAGGCTTTTCCAATAAATCAAATACCGCAAATAATCCCTACCATCCTCTTGCAGCCAGCGCACCAACGGTTTCATGCTTTGATGGGGTAAATCAGGCCATTCACAAATCTCTCTTGGCTGATGAATCTTTACCTCACTTAAGCTTTCCCATCCGGCATCATTCGGAACCAACAAGCCTTGCCATTCTTTTTATGCTACATGCGGGGTCGCTTCCAACAAGGCTGATAGCTAATTCGTCCATGTTGCCGTAGTACGACCAATGGGGTTTCAGGGCGCAGCGTTGCAAGAAAACGGTAAAAACTGGCGTTGTTGCGGAGTGTGTCCTGATAAATGTCATTTCTGTGGGATCAATTATGCATTGAAAGGGTTATACAGATTTCAATATATTACTGTGGCTGCATAGACCGATGAAAGTGATATTACTGAAACAGTGAAGATTAATGGGATAAGTTCCATCAAATTTCCTTTTTATTAAGATAGATTTGTTATTTGTTGCCTAGACTATCAATTAAATCTAATTAACACGCTGCTCTTAAGCAGGTATTAAAATATAACCGTCATCAAATTAATTCCACAAAGTTTTGTATTCGCTAAATTGGCATTTGTTAGGTTTGCATGTGAAAGGTCAGCGTTAAACAATATTGCACCTTGTAAATTAGCGCCCGTTAAATTCGCTTTTGTAAGGTCACAGTGAGTTAAATCCGTATTTCTTAAATCAGCATATTGTAATGTAGCAAATTTAAGGTTCGCACCTGATAAGCAGGCGTGTTGTAGGTGGGTATGTGACAAGTTAGTTTCCAAAAAGTCTGCAATACTCAAACCATCGGATAACGATTGGCAGCATCCATACTTGGAGATAGTATTAAAGCATAGTTGTTAGTATATTGCGGCGGCAGCGAAAATATTTATTATAGGTAGGTATTAAGCCTAAAATATAATTACTAGGGCACAGAACAATATCTATTAGTGAGTCTGTTCTGTGCCAAGAGCGGACCTTTACGTATAGGAATATCGCGAATTAGTCGCACATGAAATGTCATTCCCGGAGACATTATTTATTCAGACTTGTCAGTATGATTCATACAAACAGCGAATGCCTTCGATAATTTTATCTCGCTCGCCAGGAGAGCATTTGTAAAAATCAAAAAGTTCCAGGCAGTAGAGACCAGATAACGCCAGATATGCCAGGGCGGCAGCGTCTGGTTTTGGTCCTCTTTTTATCTCATCCAAATCTTTGTTTGTGCAGGAACGCATGGTGTCCCTGATATTCGTATCGTTAGCTAACGATGCGCTGACCGCCAGTACTACTGCTCTCTCGGTATGACTGAGAGCATTACTGGCTGAAATAATTCGCGCATAGAGTGCGAGATGCGGGGTATTATTACTTTCCGCTATCGCTTGCTGAACACGTTCCTCCTCTGCTGACATAAGGCGACTGATGAGACCGCTGAGCAAATCTTGCTTTGACTTATGATCGTACATTACCGTTGCCTTACTGACGCCAGCCTCTTTTGCAACGGCATCGATTGAAAGTCCAACTGCACCTTCCCGAAGCCCCCCCTTTCTGAATAGAAAAATAAATGTATCAATTTGTTTTATATGAATAAAGTGAGCAAGATTAACGCATCGGAATTGTTAAGAGGTGCTCACCATGTTTCACTGTCCAAAATGCCATCACACCTCCCACGCGCGCACAAGTCGATATTTCTCTGATACCACAAAGAAGCGGTATCATCAGTGTCAGAATATCAACTGCAGTTTCACCAGGTGAAGTCGTGCCAGCACCGTCGCACCCAACATCATGCGGGCACATGGATGCGAATAAAAAATCATTGTAACGCATTGATTATTATATTTACTTTGGTGTTTTGAACCACTGCTAGATTTCTGCTTATCCCCAGGAACTAAATCATGGTGGTCGAGATTGCCTCCAAATCCTTTTGAGTAAGTGTGCATTTTGTACATGAGGGATTAGTCAACAAGGTCTTTATTTTAGATTATTACCTATGGTAAAAAAGAGAAAATTAAGAGTTTAGATATATAAGGTAATTAAAATGGATCTTTACGAAGCTCGAATGATGGATAAAGGAGAATTACATGTTCATTTGAATGGATTGGTAAGCACTCAAGTAATTAGGGGGGTCTTAGAAAAAAATATTATTGAAATGCCTGAACATTTTAATATAGATACTGATTTGAATGTAACACACCCAGCAAGCTCACTAGTGGATTATTTAAAGCCATGGCAGTTTTTAAGGCTTATTCCTGCTAGTCGCTTTGATTTATCTATTATGATTGAGAGTGCATTTTCAAATCTAATTGCTGAGAATATTAAGTTTGTTGAATTAAGAAATAGCATTATATACATAGCACTCCTTAATAACATTTCTGTTTCCGAAGCATTGAAGTGGGTTTTAGATGATATTGACTTTTTTTCTAGAAAATTCAAAATTCAAGCCGGGCTTATTCTAACTATTACGCGTGGTGAATATGCTCCCGAACATCTTCGTTCTCTTCTTGGTGCTTACAAAAGTCTAGGATGCCCAGCAGGGGTGATTGGTTTGGACTTGGCTGGTAATGAAGATATAACACCACCACCTGAGACTGCAAGTTTATTTAGAAGTGCTAAAGACAAATATGGACTAGGCATAACAATTCATGCGGGTGAGACTGGAAATGCTGATAACATAAGGAGTGCCATAATTAGTTATGGAGCTGATCGTATCGGACATGGTACTGCTGTTATAAGATCTCCGGAGATAATGGATTTGATTAGAGAACTGGACATTTGTATTGAGGTTTGTCCTATTAGTAATCGTTTGACAGGTGCAGTCTCTGATATCGATCCTCATCCAGTTGGCGAAATGATTAACCATAATATTCCGTTTGTGATTTGCTCTGATAATCCAGCTATTCACAGATCAAGCTTGAGCGAAGATTATGTCGCATTTATGCAAGAGACCAAGAATTTTATAGTCATGGATAATATGTATGAAACTCAAAAGCGATATAGCTTTCTTAAAGGTGTGAAATGAACATTCGATTCATAACCAGAAATAGACATAAAATTAAAGAAATAAATGAAATTCTATCAGGTACAGGAGTTGTTGTATTAGCATCTGAACACTCTATAGATGAAATTCAAACTGAAAATGTCCATGCGTTAATTAAAGATAAATTATTAAAAGCATTTAAATTAGTTGGGCGACCGGTCTTTGTCGAACATACTGGACTATATATAGAAAGCCTCAATGGTTTTCCGGGTGGCTTAACACAAATATTTTGGGATAAGCTTCAAGCTGATAAATTTTCACAATTATTAGGAACAAGTGAAAACCCTCGTCTAGTTGCTAAAACAATAATCGGCTATTGTGATTCGATGAAAACCTATATTTTCGAAGGTGAAACTCAAGGTTCGATATCTCCTGTGCCAAAAGGCCCTCGAGATTTTCAATGGGATTGCATATTTATTCCTGATGGCGAAAGTGAGACTTTTGCTGAGATGGGGGACAGGAAAAATGAAATATCTATGAGGAAAAAAGCTTTCGATAAATTTAAAGAATATCTATTAGAGGGAGGAAAATAATGGAGCAATTACTTGCTGATTATAAAAAAGGAAATGTTATCCTTTTTGTTGGTGCTGGTGTGTCAATGAACTTAGGTTTGCCATCATGGAGTCAATTGGTTGATCACATTGCAACTGAGTTAGGTTATGACCCAGATATATATCGTACATTCGGTAGTGCACTAGAGTTAGCTGAGTATTACAAGTTGAAAAAAGGCAAGATAGGGCCTCTTAGAAGCTGGATGGACAGAATGTGGCACTCTAGCGATATAGATATCAAAAAGTCTAAAGTTCACGAGTACATAGCTAAAGCTAATTTCCCTATTATATATACTACAAATTACGACCGCTGGATTGAAACTGCCTTATCAAACTATGGTAAAGAGTATACAAAAATATCATCAGTTTCTGATATTGCGAAAATAGATAATAATAAGACGCAAATAATAAAGTTTCATGGGGACTTTGATGACGATAGTTCAATTGTATTAGATGAAACAAGTTACTTTCAACGGTTAGAGTTTGAGACTCCCTTGGATATAAAGTTTAGATCTGATGTTCTCGGGAAATCAGTTCTTTTTATTGGGTATAGTCTGTCAGATATTAATATCAGACTACTATTTTATAAATTGTCCAAGCTTTGGAAAGAGCAAAGGTTAGAAGAAGCACAGCCAAAGTCTTATATTTTCTTACCACGACCAAACCCAATTCAAGAGGAAATATTGGAACAATGGAGAATAGGCATGATTTCATCAGAAAACGATAATCCAGGCGAGTCCTTGGAAGAGTTTTTGAAGAATTTCGTATTAGTATAGATAGGATTTTGTAATTTTACGCCCAAATGGACATTTGTAGATTTAGACTTTGTAATTTGAAAATTAAATCATAGCATGGAACTACATAGAAATTATCTTAAGTAGCTCCGCGAAGCGGGGCTACTTATTTCGACGTGGTCAATGTGTAGGCATGACCAGAAATAAATCCTTTTATTTCATTATGTGGAAGCGGTTTCAAAAGCTCCACCGGGAGCTTTTTTGTTAGCATTGATATCTATTAACCAGAATGTTCCTGTCCGCTTTTCTCTTGAGGGCACTTTAGTGCCAAATGCGGACATTAGATGTATCGACGAAACTTTGAATTACCTACTACTTCAAATTGAATTCCTTCAAATAGCGTTGTGAACGGTGCTACTTAAACCACTCTATTGTAGACAGCGAGTAACTGACAATGATGAGTTTTTTGGTTTAGGTTAGATATGACCAACTTTGTAGAAGCTTTCAGTACCGAAATGGTAGTTTAAAATAGGCCTTGATAGGATTCGTAGATGGTTGATATCAGCAAGATAACGATAGATTTCAAGTTTAGTAAGTATCAAAAGATCTCAGGAATTGGGAGAGAATTACGGAAAAGGTTGATAAATCAGGATGGATGTTTGAATGTTCCACCAATGTTCTTCTTGAATGCTGGATAATCTACCTGCTTCAACTTTTCAATTATTGTCGATACCTCTTTATATCGAATATCAAAATCTTCTACCTTATAAATATCGCTGTCGACGGCTAAATTGTTGATAGTTACAGATATTTCTTTGATGAGCTGTACTTTAATGGTTGTTGTCAACACATTCTCACCATACAAGGATGAAATTAAATATCCACAGATATTAAAATTATTTGTATCAACCCACGCAGATTGGGTATTAGTGAATGGTTTAATCCATTGACCGTGAGCAATTTTGTTCCGCAAAGTGAATGCTGGCAGAAAATAATCAGAAATCCAGTTTTGGATTTCTTTATACATATTTAATACGGAGAAGGTTACCGTTTTATTGGAAATTTTGTCTTCAGGACTAAGTTTGCAATACTTTTTGAGTCCAAGCTCAAGAGCAGCTTTCCAGCGATCGCCAAGCGAACTTGTATTATATACAACACTCCTTTCATACTCCGAAAAAACATTTTTTTCATACAGAAGCTTATGAAGCCTCGCTTCACACCAGACTCCAAGCATCATTGTGTAGATACGAGTGAAGGTTAGCTCACCAGACTCATCATTTTTAGAAAGGGATTTTCTCAACTGCTTTTCTATACTCTCTAAAGCAGAGTTTACAGCATTGAAATTATCATCATGATAACGCTTCACTTTCTCAATATATTCTGGAGAAGCAATAGAAATTCCAGTGGGGGGCGGAGTATCTGAATTCAAATCTAATCTCCCGATACAGCTAATATTATTGATTCAACTTTGACACAGTTGATATGAAAATTGAATCCAGATGCCAAAATAATCTCTATTAAGGTTATTTTGGCATGCCGGATTCGAACCAAGACCTTTCCAGAATTAACTGGAACGTGCTAACCATTTACACCACATGCCCGAAAACATAATCTCATTATCCCATATATTATGCAACATTTTTAATGTTGTCTGGGTAACAGGATAATTACGCTACGTGGGTATTTTATTACCAGTAAGGTCTAAATATTGGCTTTGAGTATATTGCATTCAAAGCCAGGTGAAATGCAATTAAGACTTAATGATATTTAGCCAAATTTAGGTACGAAATTGACCAATAATCGCACCACCTACAATAGCTGGGGCGGAATGCACAAGAACATTAAGGATAGGGTTAGTGACAGGATGTTATGTTTAATGTAATGCAAACCCACAGTTGTCGTAAACTAAACGTCTACTTTTTGCTCTCAGCAGACTATATTACGTTAATAGGAAAAACTTTCGAGCTAGTAATACAACCTTTATCTCAGTGAGTTATTTTTGTTCAGCGTTATTAAGACTATAGTCTAGCGCTAGAAGCTTATTCTTTTCAATTAATTCAGCTGATGAGTTTTGTCTGAGGAGCTAGTTATATTCATATATCTGGCGGTATACTATGATCCGTGTTGCCATATAAAACAATGGTGATAAAATGTACTATCGCCAGTTTAAAGTGAGACTACCATGAAAAAGAATGAATTAATTCAAGTAACAAAACCAACTCGTACTCAATTTATTCGCTCGATAGCAACCTCTACAGCGATTGAAACAGGGCAGGAATCTCGTCGTCTTGAAGAAGAAATGAAAGCAAAGCGTGAGAAGTTTGGGCATTTGAAACTTGCGATTTAGTTCGCTTTCAAGGCTTCGTTAACCCAATATTTCATGGGTTCATAGTTAAGGTTTAACCCTGTGTGGATTGCTGAAATGTATTGTTCGGGGTGTTGAGTCCAACTACCGTCATCACATCAGCGAGTAAGCGCGATAAGCGCCCATTTCCTTCCCTAAACGGATGTATCAGAATTAACTCCACATGCACCGTGGCAATAGCTTCTATGGCTTGTTCTCGGCTTATATTGGTGCAGGGTGTATACTTTGCTAGTGCTCTTTCTCGAATTGAGCAAGTAACCTTGCAACACGACTCGCAGGGGCAAACATAAAGCCACCTTTGCTAATATTTACTGTGCGTAATTGACCTGCCCACTCGTAAACATTCCCTAACCATTGGCGGTGCCAGCGCTGGATAAGTGATACGGTAATTTGCTCAGAGGGGAATTGTTCATCAAAAATGACGTGATACAGTTTTTCTAACAGGACAAGCTCAGCATCATTGATATCATCAACGTTTGAAAGCCCTAGCTTGTTAGCCAGTACCTCTTCATCAGAGCCGTCAGCAAATTTTCCTTCGCTGTTAGATACATCATATCTATTCATTTTATTCTCGTCATACTTCAAGTTGCAGTGTTGTTGACTGCGCGCATTCGCACTAGTCACATACTTATGTATGCTCCTAGCGACTCATTTACTTGTCGCCTAGCTGCACCTTGAATTATTTAGAGTATTTACTCGCCATGTTTTAAGTTGCAGCGTTGTTGACTGCGCACATTCGCACTAGTCACATACTTATGTATGCTCCTAGCGACTCATTTACTGTCGCTTAGCTGCACCTCGAATTATTTAGAGTATAAGCGGTGGTTAGGTTAAATAAAATAATAACCACCTATAAATCAAAGGATTAATTAAGGGTGTGTTAAATTATAGGTTTTGCTGAAAAATTTATAAATATCGTTATATTTCAAAGCTAACACACCCATGCATCATGATTTTATGTAAGTTGATATTATTATACTCACTTAAAAAGGGAAGATAAATAAATTGTACTCAGTTACGTACTCATTTAATCGCGAGATTTTATGAAACTTAGTGAGATAAAAAAAGCATAAAACCCAGTTAATATTATGAATTTTATGCTGTTTTATTATAAAGTGATACTTTATGAAATAGTGTGAGACTAAAGTGTAGGCTTACACATTGAACAGGAAGTTGAGTACATCACCATCTTGTACGATATAATCCTTACCTTCGGCACGCATTCTGCCTGCTTCTTTAGCGCCTTGTTCACCACGGTATTTGATAAAATCTTCAAATGCGATAGTTTGTGCGCGAATGAAACCTTTCTCAAAATCAGTGTGAATTTTACCAGCTGCTTGTGGTGCGGTTGCACCAACAGGGATTGTCCATGCGCGCACTTCTTTTACGCCAGCAGTGAAGTAGGTTTGTAAGTTTAATAATTGATAACCAGCGCGAATAACACGGTTTAAGCCAGGCTCTTCAATGCCAAGGTCTGCCATAAACTCATCGCGATCTTCATCTTCAAGTTCTGCAATATCCGACTCAATTGATGCGCAAACAGGCACAACAACTGAACCTTCTGCTTCTGCAATTTTATATACAACGTCTAAATAAGGGTTATTTTCAAAACCGTCTTCGTTGACGTTTGCAATGTACATTGTTGGCTTCAATGTTAGGAAGCTTAAATAACGGATTGCTGCTTTTTCTTCAGCTGAAAGATCTAAAGTGCGTAGCATGCCCGCTTGCTCAAGATGCGGTAAGCATTTTTCTAATGCTTCTAATTCAGCTTTTGCATCTTTATCGCCACCTTTAGCACGTTTTTGTACGCGGTGGATAGCTCGCTCACATGTGTCAAGGTCAGCTAACGCCAGCTCAGTATTGATAACTTCAATATCTTCTGCTGGATCGACTTTTCCAGCAACGTGAATGATATTGTCATTTTCAAAGCAACGTACTACATGACCAATGGCTTCAGTTTCGCGAATATTGGTTAAGAATTGGTTTCCTAAACCTTCACCTTTAGATGCACCTTTTACAAGACCTGCAATATCCACAAATTCCATTGTTGTTGGCAGAATGCGCTGAGGCTTTACAATTTCAGCCAATTGATCAAGACGCGGGTCAGGCATTGGTACTACGCCCGTATTCGGTTCAATTGTACAAAAAGGGAAGTTGGCTGCTTCGATGCCGGCTTTGGTCAGAGCATTAAACAAAGTGGATTTACCCACGTTAGGCAGACCAACAATACCGCATTTAAAACCCATATATTTCTCACCTTAAATAGCTAAAGACAGTTAATAACTGCCCCTGATTATTAGAAAATTGGCGCTGATTATACACAAAAAGTTAATTTTAACGAAGGAACTCTTCGTATCTATTTTCAGGCTAGATTGTTGCTTTAAAGCTATGGAGACGGTTTATTGCTTTCTCCATTCCATCATTTAATAGGATGTCTGTGCAGCGCAATGATTCATCAATTGCTTCATCTATTAGTTTTTGTTCAGAAATTGGTGGTTTGCCAAGAACAAATCCGACAACTTTATTTTTATCGCCAGGATGTCCAATACCAATACGTAAACGGTAAAAATTAGGGTTATTACCAAATTTACTTTGAATATCTTTTAGTCCGTTGTGCCCACCGTTGCTGCCACCTAATTTCATTTTCGCCACGCCGGGTGATAAATCTAATTCATCATGTGCGACTAATATTTCATCAGGATTAATACGATAAAAATTTGCAATTGCGGATACTGATTTACCACTTAAATTCATGAACGTGGTTGGGACAAGCAAGCGAACATCATTACCGTTAATATTAATGCGAGCGGTATAGCCATAAAATTTTGCTTCTTCTTTAAGTGGTTGATTATGGCGATCAGCGAGGAGGTCAACATACCACGCACCAGCATTATGGCGGGTTTGTGCGTATTCAGCACCTGGGTTAGCAAGGCCTACAATTAATTTAATTTTGCTCACGGCTAATATTTCACAGTTAGTTTAGTAAAAAATAATAGGTAGTTTACCTTGTGAAAGCGGGATGTTCAAAATTGAATGTACTTTCAGTCAAAATAAATAAAGGTTATATCGAGTGAGTTAGCAAAGTGATACTTAAAAAAGCACTATTTGCGTAGAAAGGGAAACAGAAGGTCTTTCATGTGATAGCTATCGCAAATAATTTTATTTATTGCACTATAATTAGTCTATAAAAATATATTTTTCATTATTTTTAAAAGCGCTTACTTATCAGTCTACTTGTTTAGGAGATAGATATGAAACGTAAAACAGCATTTTTAGTCGGTAATATTTTAATGGGTATTGGTTTGGTTGCTATGATAGGAAGCATCGCACTGAACTTATCTGTGCATATACTTAGTCTGAATTTATCAGATATGGTCACAACAGGTTCGCTTGGCGGAATTTTTGTTGGTGCATTAATTTGGCTAGCTGGAGCAAAATTAGGTGGCAGAGAAAAGGTTGCCGACCGTTATTGGTTAATAAAACATTATCGTTGTTCAAACCATGATAGCCATCGTTACCCATAAGAAAGCTAATATTCTAGATAATTATTATTCTTAATTATTATTGTTGGCTTAATAAAATTTATCTTCATTAAAAAGAGTGGGTTTCATTTTTATGACTAAGATGAAACCCATTTTTGTTTGCAGCGTTATTTAAATAGTTAAGAGATATTAAATTTAGGTTGTGCAAATTAAATAAAACCCCAACAGCGGTAAACTACTGTTGGGGTTTTATTTAATTGCTGTGTTATTTCATCAATAGGTAAACAGTAAGAAAACACGAGGCTTAAAAAGCCTCGTGAACAAGTATCTTAGTGTTCAAACATTGCTGAGATTGACTCTTCATTACTGATGCGGCGAATAGCTTCAGCCAGCATACCTGAAAGGGTTAAAGTACGAACTTTGTTCAATGCCTTAATTTCAGGTGAAAGAGGGATTGTGTCACAGACAATAACTTCATCAATAACTGAATTTTTGATGTTGTCGACAGCATTACCAGAGAAAATCGGGTGAGTTGCGTAAGCAAATACGCGTTTTGCACCACGTTCTTTCAGTGCTTCAGCTGCTTTACACAGTGTACCGCCAGTATCAATCATATCATCGACTAAAATACAGTCACGGCCTGAAACATCACCAATGATGTGCATTACTTGAGAAACGTTTGCGCGAGGGCGACGTTTGTCAATAATAGCCATATCAGTATCATTCAGAAGTTTTGCAATTGCTCTTGCACGTACGACACCACCGATATCTGGAGATACTACGATAGGGTTTTCCAGATCTTTCTGTAACATATCTTCTAGAAGGATAGGGCTACCGAACACGTTATCAACAGGAACATCAAAGAAGCCTTGGATCTGCTCTGCATGAAGGTCAACAGTGAGAACACGGTCAACACCAACGCTGGACAGAAAATCGGCAACAACTTTCGCAGTGATTGGTACACGGGCAGAGCGTACGCGGCGATCTTGTCTTGCATAACCGAAGTAAGGGATAACAGCGGTGATACGACCAGCAGATGCTCGGCGCAGCGCATCAACCATAACAACCAATTCCATTAGGTTGTCATTAGTAGGTGCACAAGTTGACTGGATGATAAAAATATCACCACCGCGAACATTTTCATTAATTTGAACACTGACTTCACCGTCGCTAAAACGACCAACAGCCGCGTCTCCAAGATTAGTGTAAAGGCGATTAGCAACACGTTGTGCTAGTTCCGGTGTAGCATTACCAGCAAAAAGCTTCATATCGGGCACGAGAAAAACCTCAGGCTTGCGTCCAGAGAGATATTGTTGACCAACAGAACAAATATTATTTACTGTTGGTGCAATACACGGGTTATCCCAGCGCGGAATTTGTGCAGTGGCGATTCATTGACTCCTTGAGTCACGAAACCATGCACCCACGATGGGGCTTTATTTAACACCTTAAGGGCATCAGCTTGTGTTTCAAATTCAGAAAAAACACAAGCTCCTGTTCCAGTCAGGCGAGACGGAGCATATTGTAACAGCCAAGAAACGAGCTGTTCAACCTCACGAAAACGTTTTCTTGCGATTGGTTCGCAGTCATTAGCGAACGGATCCAGTAATAATGCGGCTAGTGAGCATTTTGGAGAATTTCGATTTAATTGCGGATCTGTGAAGATCGTCGCCGTTGCTATTTCAATTCCGGGGTGTGCAACTAAATACCATTTCTCTTTAGGCTCTGCTGGGGTTAAAATTTCACCAATACCTTCAGCAAAAGCGGCATGTCCACGGACAAACACAGGAACATCTGCCCCAAGTGTTTTTCCCAATTCTGCAAGTGTGTCATCTGAAATATGAGTTCCCCAATGTTCATTGAGACCAATTAACATGGTCGCTGCATTAGAAGAACCGCCACCGATACCGCCACCCATAGGTAAAATTTTATGAATATGAATATCGGCGCCTAAAGGTGACGTTAAATTTAATGTATTACGACAATAATCTTGTAATAATTTTGCAGCTTTAATAATTAAATTTTGTTCTGGTGGAATGCCACTCATTGGTGTCAATAGATTAATCTGATCATCATTGCGGGAAGTGAGGGTAATTTCATCTCCATAATTTACAAATTGGAACAAAGTTTGTAATTCATGGTAACCATCGGGACGACGCCCAGTGATATACAGAAATAAATTTAATTTTGCAGGAGAAGGCCAAGTTAATGTCATTTTTGTAACGTCCAGCTATCCATTTTCAGTTTGATCAGCCGGGAACCCTGATGCAATTCTAGGTGGCTGGGTAATATTGGATTGGTATTTTTGTCATAAGATAAGTAATTGAGCTGCCATTTTTCACCATTTTGCTCAAAACTTACTGATTTTAAGAGATGATTGCTATCCAGTTTAAAGTCGGTTGCTCTTCCTGGTGAGCCAATTAACCAAGCCGTTAAGTCATCAAGGGGAATTTCCATTCCCGTAAGCTGGTAAATTAGCTCGGAGGGAACATCACTCATATATGTTTTGCCATCTTTGTTGGTTAAGCGCGCTAAATCGGGTTCAACCGTGAGTTCTAATTCACGTCCACCTAGTGGGTTGGTTAGCAATAAACGGTATTTTTCCGGCGTATATTGTTGCCAGAAAAATTTAGCATAAGTTTTGGTTTCGCCGCTATCATAAACAAATGAGCCACGCGTTTGATAATGACGTAGGGCATTAATTTCTTGTTGGTGAACTTCCCATTGTTGGTCTGACACTGAACCTACACCCATAGTGGTTTGCTGATTTGTTACACATGCCGTCAATAATAGGCAAGATAATGGCAAAATACGCCAGAAATAACGGGAGATCGCTGAGTAAGATGGCAATCTAATAATAGTTGAAAGTTGCATAGCTGTTCTCAAAATCATTGAGTGAAAAATAAGATATATTTCGATTTAATATTAATGGTGATGCTAGTCAAAGTGCAGCGTATTATCAATGATATAAACACACATTTACCTTAATGTGTATTAAATGTTCATCATTAACAAAAAACACGATGTTAGTGTACTTAAGTTTAAAACAGTGCATCAAAATTGCTAATATATCAATCAGATTAAATAGGATTGACCTATTGATAACATTGGTCATTTCTCAGTGATCAAAGATAACGTTGGTATATAATAACCTAGTTTGCAGTTAACGAATCTCTAATGCATTGTTAATTAAGCGAGAAAGTCGAACATAAAATTGAATGCTTGGGTTTTTATAATACGAATTAATTGGTGTATATATGTATTATATCTAGCTATAATACTATGTTAATATGCATAACGAAAAATCATACATCACAAACAATAATCAGTAATATATTGATGTATTATTAATGTTGCTATCTATATAAAAAGATAGAAAACAGAAAGATAGAAAGCGCTGTTCGGATCATTTACAATAGCGAACAGGCGAGCAAGTAATACCCGATTATTACTGCTGAATAATAATTAGTAATGTGAGCAACATAATAAAGCACAATGACCTTATTAGCCTTAGGCATTAATCATAAAACGGCACCGGTTGCCCTGCGTGAGCGGGTAACGTTTGGACCGGAGAGAATCGACCACGCACTTGAGGAGTTATTGAAACAACCTCAAGTCAGTGGTGGCGTTGTGCTGTCTACTTGTAATAGAACTGAGTTATATTTAAGCCTTGAATCACAAGACCAAGCGCAAGAACAATTGGTTAAATGGTTATGTGATTTTCATCAAATTAAAGATAAAGATTTAAAACCTAGCTTATATTGGCATGAAGGTGATAGCGCCGTCAGTCATCTTATGCGTGTTGCGAGTGGCTTAGATTCTTTAGTTTTAGGTGAGCCACAAATTCTTGGTCAAGTGAAAAAGGCCTTTGCGCTTTCTCAAGATAACCATTCTTTATCAAGTGAATTAGAGCGATTATTTCAAAAATCTTTTTCTGTGGCGAAACGTGTTCGTACAGAAACAGAAATTGGTGCAAATGCGGTTTCTGTTGCATTTGCAGCTTGTACATTAGCAAGACAAATATTTGAATCTTTAAAAAATCTGAATATTTTGTTGGTCGGTGCCGGCGAAACGATAGAGCTGGTTGCTCGTCACTTACGTGAGCATGGTGTACAAAAAATGATGATAGCTAACCGAACTCGTGAGCGGGCGCAAAAGCTGGCTAATGAAGTTAATGCGGAAGTTATCACATTGTCCGATATTGATACCCGCTTATCTCAAGCTGATATTGTGATTAGTTCAACAGCAAGCCCTTTACCTATTATTGGTAAGGGAATGGTTGAACGGGCAATGAAAGTTCGCCGTAGTAAACCAATGTTATTAGTTGATATTGCAGTTCCCCGTGATATTGAGCAAGATGTTGAAAAGCTAAGAGATGTTTATCTTTATACTGTTGATGATTTAGAATCTATTATTCAGCAAAATCTTGCTCAACGAAAAGCAGCTGCGGTTGAAGCCGAATTTATTGTACAACAAGAAAGTCATCATTTTATGGATTGGTTGCGCTCGCAAGCCGCAGTGTCTACAATTCGCGATTACAGAGAACAGGCCGAAGCAATCCGCGCGGGGATGACAGAAAAAGCGATAGCAGCAATTAATCAGGGCGCTGATCCTGAACAAGTCATCATACAACTTACCCAACAATTGACTAATCGTCTGATCCACGCACCAACAAAATCTTTGCAGCAAGCTGCTGGAGATGGTGATGTGGAACGTCTGAATATACTGAGGGACAGCCTAGGGCTGAACCATCAATAACCACATTTTAATCATAGGTTTGATATAACGAATGAAGCCTTCTATTGTCGCAAAACTGGAAGCATTACAGGAACGCTATGAAGAAATTCAAGCACACCTTGCTGATGCAAGTGTGATTGCCGATCAAGACCGTTTTCGCGCTTTGTCGAAAGAGTATGCTCAATTGATGGATGTCGCAAAATGTTTTAGCGAATGGCGTACTGTGCAGGATGATATTGAAACAGCAGAAATGATGCTGAGTGATCCTGAAATGAAAGAAATGGCTCAAGAAGAGCTAAAAGATGCCAAAGTACGCAATGATGAGCTAGAACAGCAACTGCAATTGCTTCTATTGCCTAAAGATCCCGATGACGAATATAACTGTTTTCTGGAAATTCGTGCAGGTGCGGGTGGTGATGAGGCAGCTATTTTCGCGGGTGATTTGTTCCGTATGTATAGCCGCTTTGCGGAAGCAAACCGTTGGAAAGTTGAGCTTATGAGCACCAGTGATGGTGAACATGGTGGTTTTAAAGAAGTTATCGCAAAAATTTCTGGTGATAGTGTTTATGGCCGCTTGAAATTTGAGTCTGGTGGGCATCGTGTTCAGCGCGTTCCTGAAACGGAATCTCAAGGCCGTATCCATACATCAGCTTGTACAATTGCTATTTTACCTGAATTACCCGAAGCAGAATTGCCCGAAATTAGCCCAGCAGACCTGCGAATTGATACTTTCCGTTCATCAGGGGCGGGCGGTCAGCACGTTAACACCACTGACTCAGCAATCCGTATAACCCATATTCCAACGGGAATTGTGGTTGAATGTCAGGATGAACGTTCGCAGCATAAAAACAAAGCAAAAGCGATGTCTGTTCTAGGTTCGCGTATTCGTCAGGCTGAGATGGATAAACGCCATGCAGCTGAAGCTTCTGAACGCCGTAATTTGTTGGGAAGTGGTGATCGCTCTGACCGAATCAGAACATATAATTTCCCACAAGGTCGGGTGACTGATCACCGGATTAACTTAACACTTTATCGTCTGGATGAAGTGATGGAAGGTAAGCTCGATACGTTAATACAACCAATTATTAACGAATATCAAGCTGATCAACTTTCTGCTTTATCTGAGCAAGATTAATGCAATATAGCGAATGGATTAAGTTAGCTATTGCTAGGTTGTCAGCCAGTGATAGTTTTTCAGCTAATGATAGTGCAAAACGGGATGCTGAAATTTTACTTCAACATGTTACGGGGCGAAGTCGTACTTATGTTTTCGCTTTTGCAGAAACAGAACTTAATCCTCAAGAGCAAACAGAGCTTGAACGTTTATTACAACGCAGAGAGCTTGGTGAGCCTATTGCTTATTTAATTGGTGAGCGCGAATTTTGGTCTTTGCCATTATTCGTGTCACCTGCAACACTTATTCCTCGTCCTGATACTGAATGCTTGGTTGAGCAGGCGTTAGCACGTTTACCTCAGCAAGCTGCGTGTATTCTTGATCTTGGTACTGGTACTGGAGCGATTGCATTAGCAATCGCATCTGAACGGCCAGATTATTCAGTGACTGGTATTGATTTCAGTGCTGATGCTGTGGCTCTTGCACAGCGTAATCAGCAGCGTCTTACAATTAAAAATGTACAGTTTTTGCAAAGTGATTGGTTCACCTCACTTTCTCCACAACATTTTGATATGATTGTGAGTAATCCTCCTTATATTGATGAGATGGACTGCCATTTGCAGCAAGGGGATGTAAGATTTGAACCTTTGAGTGCATTAGTGGCCAATAACCATGGTTTATCTGATTTATCGCATATTGTGTCTGAATCGACAGCATACTTAAAACCTCAAGGATGGTTGCTAGTTGAACACGGATGGCAACAAGG
The DNA here is from genome assembly GCF_000314895.2 of Providencia sneebia DSM 19967. Lineage (GTDB taxonomy): Bacteria > Pseudomonadota > Gammaproteobacteria > Enterobacterales > Enterobacteriaceae > Providencia > Providencia sneebia. Next base: position 2,113,861 of record NZ_CM001773.1, read on the forward strand.
TGCTGTAGTGCGTGAATTATTCCAACAAAATGGGTATTGCAATGTCCAAACCTGTCAAGATTATGGTGGTCGAGACAGAATTTCATTGGGGCAGTATTTGATGCAGTGAAATAAAGCAATGGAAAAGTGATGGAAGCCATAACAAATATTGAGTTTAACAAAATACCTTTAGTTAAAGGTATTATGATAGTTTCGCAGCATATCCGTGTTGATTTCCCATTTATGCAAATTCAAGCTCAATTAGATAGCTTAGTAAAAGCGGCTAAAGCGGCGGTAGATCTTCAAGCGGATAATGAAACTAAAATTAACCAGTTAATGCATATTTTTTATCGAGAATGGAAGTTTGGTAGTGCAGAAGGTATTTATGCGTTATCGGATATGCTTTGGTTAGATAAAGTGTTAGCGTCAAAACAGGGGACTCCTGTTTCGCTTGGTTCTATTTTTCTTTATATTGCCGAACAGCTAAAAATAGATATCGTTCCTGTTGTGTTCCCAACACAGCTTCTACTTCTCGTCAAAAAAGAAGACGGTTCACGGTGGTACATTAACCCGTTAAATGGTGAAACGCTTTCTTGGCATACATTGAACCTTTGGCTAAAAGCAACCTTATCTCCCTACTCTGAATTAGATGATGAACAGCTTGATGTCGCTGAAAATAGCGTTATCATTCGTAAGTTATTTGATACGCTCAAAGCATCATTAATGGAAGAGAAGAAGATGGAGCTAGCATTGAAAGTTTGCGAAACGCTATTGGTACTTGACCCAGAAGATCCTTATGAGATTCGGGATAGAGGGTTAATCCTTGTTCATCTTGATTGCAACCATGTTGCACTGAGTGATTTAAATTATTTCATAGAACATTGTCCAGAAGACCCGGTTTCTGAAATGATTAAGATTCAAATATATTCATTAGATAGCCATCCCGTAGTATTACATTAAATTTATACACAGACAGTAATCTGTCTCGATATGAAAGGTAAGAGCATGCAACAAAAAGTGGTCAACATTGGTAATATCAACGTCGCAAACAATCTTCCATTTGTACTTTTTGGCGGAATGAATGTTCTTGAATCCCGTGATATGGCGATGAAAGTTTGTGAACATTATGTGACTGTTACTCAAAAATTAGGCATTCCTTATGTTTTTAAGGCCTCTTTTGATAAAGCTAACCGTTCATCAATTCATTCATATCGTGGTCCAGGCCTTGATGAAGGAATGAAAATCTTTCAAGAATTGAAAGATACTTTTGGTGTTAAGATTATTACTGATGTGCATGAGCCTGCTCAAGCTAAACCTGTTGCAGAGGTTGTTGACGTCATTCAATTACCTGCATTTTTGGCTCGCCAAACTGACCTAGTTGAAGCAATGGCAAAAACTGATGCCGTCATTAATATCAAAAAGCCTCAATTTATTAGCCCAGGACAAATCGGTAATATTGTTGAAAAGTTCATCGAAGGTGGCAATGATAAAATCATCTTATGTGATCGTGGTGCTAACTTTGGTTATGACAATTTAGTTGTCGACATGCTTGGCTTTGGCGTCATGATGCAAGCTTCTAAAGGCTGCCCAGTTATTTTTGATGTGACTCACTCTTTACAATGCCGCGATCCATTTGGCGCTGCTTCTGGTGGCCGTCGTGCTCAAGTTGCGGAGTTAGCAAGAGCAGGTATGGCCGTAGGTTTAGCAGGGCTATTCCTTGAAGCTCATCCAGATCCTGATAATGCGCGCTGTGATGGTCCATCCGCATTACCATTAGACAAATTAGAGCCTTTCTTAAAGCAAATTAAAGCTATTGATGAAGTTGTTAAAAGCTTTCCTGAGTTAGACACCAGCCGTTAATTTCGAGGTGTCATGCAGCTAAATCAAGTTGTTACCATGTTTGGCGCTGATCTTCAGCGCCGTTATGGTGAGAAAATCCATAAAATCACACTTCATGGTGGTTTTAATTGTCCAAATCGTGATGGCACATTAGGACGCGGTGGATGTACTTTCTGTAATGTTGCCTCCTTTACTGATGAATCGCAGTCAGCGCTGAATATTCGTCAGCAAATCAGCCAGCAAGTCACCAAAATCACACGAGCAAGTCGTTATCTCGCCTATTTTCAAGCCTATACCAGCACCTATGCAGAAGTAGAAATCCTAGAAAAATTGTATGAGGAAGCACTTGAACAAGCGGATATTGTTGGCTTATGTGTTGGCACAAGGCCTGATTGTGTTCCTGATGAAGTATTTTCATTACTTAGTCATTATCACCAGCAAGGTTATGAGATCTGGTTAGAATTAGGATTACAAACAGCACATGATAAAACGCTGCACCGCATTAATCGTGGGCATGATTTTGCAACCTATCAACAAACTGCAATTAAAGCGCGTCAATTAGGCTTAAAAGTTTGTACACATCTTATCTGCGGATTACCGGGTGAAACTGAAGAGATGAACATGAAGACACTTCAAGACGTGTTGGCATGTGGCACTGATGGTATTAAATTACATCCATTGCATATTGTTGATGGCAGCATTATGGCTAAAAGTTTGCGTGCAGGTCGGCTTCAAACATTGACCTTAGATGAATATACTCGCATTGCTGGAGAGATGATCCGGCATACCCCACCAGAAATTATTTATCATCGTATTTCTGCAAGTGCAAGAAAGCCAACGCTATTAGCACCAAGTTGGTGTGAAAATCATTGGTTAGGAATGAATAGCCTATATCAATATTTATTAGAAAATGGCGGGCAAGGTTCGGCCTTGTAATGCCACTGCCAAGTAGATTGACAGTGGCTATATCAATTATTCTTTGTTGTGTTCTTCTAGCGCCTTATCAATAGAGTTATGGAAAGTTAATTCCCCTTCAACTGGAGTGACTCGTGCTCTAGCTAATGTTTTCAATGGCTGGAATGGTATATCGCAGACAATGATGTGGGTATCTTTTTCAGCATCAATAAATTTTTGGAAAGCATCTAAGCCTCCCGCATCAAGGACAGGCACAGCATCCCACTGCATAATAATTGTGTTGTAACCTTCACATTTGACTTTTAATTCATCAAAGATACGTTCTGCCGCGGCAAAAAAGAGTGGGCCGTTGATGCGCACAACGAGCAGTCCTTTATTTTTGTCTGTTTCTGGTAACTCACTGATTTTGGTCATATTCGCAATGCGACGCATAAATAATAGTGAGGCTAAAACAATGCCTACTGTAATTGCGATGACCATATCAAAGAGCACAGTTAATGACATACACAGAATTAATACAACGATGTCATCTTTTGGCGCTCGGCGGATCAAATCTATGACTTTACGCGCAGCACTCATGTTCCATGCAACCATTAGCAGCAATGCTGACATTGCGGCGAGAGGAAGATAGGAAAGCATCGGCGCAAGAACAAGTAAGGTCAGTAATACCAATAAGGAGTGGATAATGGCTGATACAGGTGAGGTAGCGCCAGCTCTTACGTTTGCGGCTGAACGGGCAATAGCAGCAGTTGCTGTGATACCACCAAAGAATGGGGCTGCAATATTACCAAAACCTTGGCCAACTAGCTCACTATTGGAATGGTGTTTTTTGCCCGTCATATTATCGAGAACTACGGCGCAAAGTAGTGATTCGATAGCCCCAAGAACCGCCATAGAAAACGCTGCTGGCATTAATGCGGTGATCATAGACCAACTAATTGGCGTACTGCCGGGTAACTCCCACGGAAGAACAAATTGAGGTAGGATAGGAGGGATACCATTGCCTTCAGTGCCATTCGGCAGAAGATAACTAAATTCTGAACCAATAGTAGCAACTTGCTTATCAAAAAGTGAGAGAACCCACATGACAAGGGTACCCGCAATAATGGCAGGTAAGTGACCCGGTAACTTTAGCCCTAACTTAGGCCAATAGATAAGAATCAGTAATGTTGTTAAGCCAATTAAAGTGTCACTGTATTGAAAAGTGGGTAATGCATTAACCAATGCAATAACTTTATCAACATAGTTTTCAGGAACATGTGCCATTTGCAATCCAAAAAAGTCTTTGATCTGCATGGTGGCAATTGTAATTGCAATCCCTGAAGTAAAACCTAATGTAACGGATACAGGAATATATTCGATGAATTTGCCAAAACGAGCAAAGCCCATCGCAACCAATATAATTCCAGACATTAGCGTTGCAACGAGCAATCCACTTAAGCCAAATTGTTGTGAAACAGGATATAAAATAACAACAAATGCGGCTGTTGGCCCCGAAACGCTATAACGGGAGCCACCCGTTACTGCAATTACAATACCTGCAATCGCCGCAGTATAAAGACCATATTGTGGAGGTACGCCACTAGCGATTGCTAATGCCATTGCAAGTGGAATAGCAATAATACCGACAGTGATCCCCGCAATTAAGTCTTTAATAAAACGTGCAAATGTATATTTCTCTTTCCAACATGAATCTATTAGCGCACTAAATGGGCGCAATCTATTAATTTTTTTTGTGCTCATTATACCCTGCCAAAATAAGAGGGTGAAAATAACCGAAAAGTAGGCGATAGAGAATACATCTAATTCACATAAAAAATCTGTTATGTGTCAATGAATTCGCAAATATCATAACGTTTACAGTGACAAAAGTAAAAAATAGGCAGGAAGTTAGTAATATTGAATATTTTTAATACTATTTAATCTTATTTAGTCGGGAATATAGAATAAATTTTGATAAGTATAGAGTGGATTTAAATAAAGAGGAATGTTGGGGGAAATAACTAAGAATAAAAATGGCGGTGAGGGAGGGATTCGAACCCTCGATACGTTCGCACGTATACACACTTTCCAGGCGTGCTCCTTCAGCCTCTCGGACACCTCACCGTATTTTTAATGCTGTTGTCATAAAACAATAAATCTTGCTTTGCAACGGGGCGCTACTATAGGGAAAAACAGGGCGTGCGTCAACTCCCTAATTGCGCTTTTTTATGCTTTTTTATTTAGTGAGTTAAATATAAATCAATTTGATTAATATGTAATCTTTAAATGTTAGGGTTGCATATATTTAAGGCTAATATATTACAGCATTAATAGTGTATTTCTTAATATGATGGTTTTCTTCATGACTTTATTGGCTAGAATTGTGCAGTCAATTCAACATTGTTCCGCTTCAGTACTTACTCAAAACTTCAAGCCTTAATGATAAGATCCGTTATCAACTTAACAAAATGCTAATTATCACAGTACTCAATCATCAAGTTAACTTGAAAATAGGGGCATTTCGGCACACTCTGGAGTAAACATAAGAGGAATCGTCATGAATATACTATTTTATCACCCGTTTTTTGATGCGAATCAGTGGATTGAAGGTATGCAAGCAAGGCTTCCGCAAGCCAATATTCGGCTGTGGGAGAAAGGCGATAAGCAAAGTGCAGATTATGCCATGGTATGGCTACCGCCCTATGAATGCCTTGCGGGTAGAAGTGATTTAAAAGGAATTTTTGCTTTGGGTGCAGGTGTTGATGCCATTTTAAAGCAAGAACAAGATAGGCCAGGAACATTACCTGCTGGCGTACCCGTTATGCGCCTTGAAGATACAGGGATGGCATTGCAAATGGAAGAGTATGCAACCGCAAAAGTGCTCTATTACTTCCGTAGAATGGATGAATATCGTCAATTACAATCTCAGCGGCAGTGGAAAGCGTTACCTGCTTATCAATATGATGAATTTGTCGTTGGTGTGATGGGGGCTGGTGCGCTGGGTACGGCTGTCGCTAAAAGGCTAGCAAGTTTTGGTTTTCAGGTAAGAACTTGGAGTCGCAGCGAAAAACATATAGATAATGTGAAAAGCTACTACGGGCAAGATCAGTTAAGTGACTTTCTGCATGGAACCCGAGTGATCATTAACTTATTGCCAAGTACCCCAGAAACAGCCGGTATACTTAACCTGCACCTGTTTAATCAACTGCAAAAAAATGCCTATATTATCAACTTAGCGCGTGGGGCTCATTTAGTCGAGCAGGATTTATTGACTGCATTAGAATCAGGTCAAGTTGCTGGCGCATCATTAGATGTTTTTGCATTTGAACCTTTATCACAAATGCACCCGTTCTGGACGCATCCTCGCGTTGCTATCACGCCTCATGTCGCGGCATTTACTGTACCTAATGAAGCAATGGATATGATTGCTAATAACATTAAGCGCATTGAAGATGGATTAGAACCAGCAGGTATTGTTGATATGAAGCGGGGTTATTAACGCAGTTATATCAGGTATACTAGGTTTCATTGTCATCAGTGACATCAGAGATTATTGATTTTTGCCTGAAAATTGTCCTGGTAAGTCAATAATCTCTATTAAGAGACTTAGTTAAGGTCAAACTGTGGTTATTTCATGCAGCTAAGGTTATCTAGAGCATGAATATCAAATATAGGAATTGTAATCTAATGAACGAATTTTCAATTGTTTGTCGTATGTTGGGCACATTATTTCAACGTTCACCAGATGATAACCTAGTTAAACCGTTAATTGATATGATCGCGCAAGATAAGCTCAAAGCTTCTTGGCCTTTAGAGCAGGATGAGCAATGGGCTCGTATGGCAAAATCTGTCGATATGAAGGAAATTGTGGCAGATTATCAGGCACTATTTGGTGGTGAAACACCCGCAGTGTCAGTCTTTGCTAATGATTATGATGCTGAAATCACAGATGCAGAAATTCGTGAGTTTCTTGTAGAAAGAGGTATGCAGCTTAGTGATAATCGGACTGATGCTTTAGGTTCTTTGCTATTAGCGGCGTCTTGGTTAGAAGACCAAGCGGCTGAAGATGAAACTGCGGCTCAAATTGAGTTATTTGATAGCTTTATTCTCAGTTGGTATGGCGTGTTTTTAGGTAAAATGGAAGCGCATGCTACTACGCCATTTTATCGCACATTGGCGCAAATCACCCGTGATGCAATTATTGTTTTACGTGATGAGTTAGAAACTGAGTGACGTTGTCACGTTTATAATAAGCTAGGTATATATTTTAGAGATGTGATTATTTAAATCATGTCTTGATGATAAAAATATTTTATTAAAACAAAAGGCACCAGTAAAAAAATAGGGGCCTTTTGTGCTTTTCTCAATCGAAAAAATTTATGGAGATTAATCCACCATTGGGATGATCAGTTTGCCTGGTTTAATTTCTAAACCTTTGGCAAGTTTTTTCGCAGTAGCTTCAGCAGCACCATTTTCAGGATTGAGTACATAGACAGGTTGTGTGGCAAAGAAAGCTTCTAATGAACTGTTCAAATAAGGCATCACAGTCGCTATAGCCGTATCCATATTTTCGGGGATGACTTTATATTGACTAATATTTAATTCTTTAAGGTAAATAGCGCCTTCTTGTACATCAAAATAGGGGCGAGCCGTTAATGTTAAATCAATAGTTGCATTGGTGTTACCAATTAAAGAATCTAAATTAACTGTAGCAATACCTCTTAATGCAATTTTTCCTGGCTCGTTACGTCCGATTTCAGACTTCAAATCGGATAGTTTAATATTGGCATCGATAACACCAGAGATACCAATGTTGTTGTCATATTTTACTTTATTTGCAAGATAACTATTGATGGTATTTTCACTGATAGTGAATTCAGTGAGTTGGCTACAACCCGTTAATAACGTGAATATTCCCAACATTGCAACCAATAAAAACTGTTTCATAACCACTCCTTTTAAAAATATTTCTCTGTTATATCTCAAATTATTTAGAGTGTATAGTTGTGACTAATTATTCAGCATTGCAGTTTCAATTTTCTTACGATTAAATTGTTTATGCAAAGCCCATAAAGTGATAAATCCAATAGTACCTAATAAAAACCAAGGCAAATGTGGCATGTGCCATTGATGACCCAAATCATACATCCAACCACCACCTGTATAGCCGACAGCGCCACCTAATGCTAATCCAAGGCGGCTAAAACCCATATAACTCCCTCTAGCACGGGGATCAGCAAGAGATGCACTTAATGTTTCTCTTGCGGGTTCTGCGGTGATTGTGCCCAAATAAAATAAACAAATAAGACCGAATACAACAGACAGTGAGCTTGCTAAACCAATAGGGAACATACTTAAGCTCATTAAAAATAGACCTGCCATTAAACGTTGTTCAAGCCGAAAATGTTTTTCACTCCAGCGAGCTATTGGATAGAGCAACGTGAGCGAAATTGCCGCTTCAATGGCGTACATCCATTTCACTGCAGTAGGCGTTCCTGCAAGTTCATTAATTAAGATTGGAAACATCAACATCACTTGAACTGAAAGCATAAAATAACCAGCAAGTGTAATAACATAGGTAACAAAGCGCTTATCTTTCAGGACAAGTTGCATACCTTGTTTTACAGGGGTTCTAATGGTTGATATACGATAAGCAGGTAACAGCCATGCATTACAAATAGCGGCTAAAATAAAGACGAAAGTACCCGCCCAGCAGACATAATGAAAGTCATAAGTCAGTAGCCAGCTACCGATTAATGCGCCAATAACTGCACCTGCGCTGTCTTGCATCAGTAATAATGAATAAAAACGTCCACGCTCATAAGGACGCGTTAATTTAATCACCAATGCTGTTCTTGGTGGGTCGAAAAGTGTGCCGCCGAGTGCAGAAAGTACGCAAGATAGCCATAAAATCCAAGGATCATAGGCGACAGCCATAAGAGCAAAACCACAAGCGCGTAATAACATGCCAATAACAATCATGGGTTTAGCGCCAAAGCGGTCAGCAATTGCGCCACCAAAGATACCTAATCCCTGTTGAACAAGCTGCCTGAGTCCAAGTGCAAATCCTACAACAACAGCAGCCCAGCCTAATTGGTCAACAAAACGAATGGAAATCAAAGGAAAAACCACAAAAAAGCCGAGAACAACCAACATATTGTCTAAAAGTAAAAAATATTTACCCAAGCTTCTCGCTTGTGATACCTGAGCCATGGCACACCATTGGAAAAAATAACTAAGGGGAATGGATTCTTACTGCTTCTCATCAATAATATCAGTAGAATATCCCTGTTAAGATGATATTTTTTAATCGTATAAGCAATGTATTACTGATGATTTATTTTTATCGTTGAATCGCCATTAGGCGATATGAATTTAATTAAGGGTTAACGATGTTTGGTTATCGGATAAATGAGCCAAAAGTACGTCTCGTGACGGAAAGGATGATAGTTAGGTTGGCATATGAACGTGATAGTTACCGCTTGGCAGATTATTACAGTGAAAATAAAGAATTTTTAAAGCCTTGGGAACCTTTACGGGATAGCTCGCATTTTAATCCATCGAGTTGGCATCACCGTTTACAAGTTATGACCGAGCTACACCGCCAAGGAAGTGCTTTTCATTTTTTATTATTGGATAGTGAAGAAAAAAGCGTTATTGGTGTTGCAAATTACAGTAATGTTCTTCGTGGCGCTTTTCATGCCTGTTACCTTGGCTATTCAATAGGCGAAAAGTGGCAGGGACAAGGCTTGATGTATGAAGCATTAGTACAATCTAATCGTTATATGCAAAAAAGTCAGGGTATCCACCGGATTATGGCAAACTATATGCCACATAATTTACGCAGTGGTAATTTGTTATCGCGTTTAGGGTTTGAGCGGGAAGGTTATGCAAAACAGTATTTACAAATTGATGGAGAATGGCGGGATCATGTCTTAACCGCTTTAACTGATGCGCAATGGAAGCAATCAAAATCCTAATATAAACGCATATCTATTCAAGTATAGATCTTAATTTACCATTCAATCGTAGTCAGCCACGCGGCTCACTGATAAACTGGCGCGATTGTTTTCTTTTAGTTTGCCTATCATGAATTTATTAAAATCGTTAGCAGCAATCAGCTCTATGACCATGATGTCTCGGGTTTTAGGGTTTATTCGTGATGCTATCATTGCCCGAGTATTCGGGGCTGGCGCATCTGCGGATGCTTTTTTTGTTGCTTTTAAATTGCCAAATTTGTTACGGCGTATCTTTGCTGAAGGGGCATTTTCGCAAGCATTTGTACCAATTCTTGCAGAATATAAAAATCAGCAAGGGGAAGAGGCCACACGAACGTTTGTTGCTTATATTTCAGGGATGCTAACATTTGCTTTAGCGATTGTGACGGTTTTAGGGATAATGGGTGCTCCGTGGATTATTTATGTTACAGCACCGGGATTTACCGATGATGCAGACAAATTTGCCTTAACCACACAGCTTTTGCGTGTCACATTCCCGTATATTTTCCTCATTTCCTTAGCTTCTCTTGCTGGTGCTATCCTCAATACTTGGAATCGATTTTCGGTTCCGGCATTTGCGCCTACCTTATTAAATGTCAGCATGATTTTCTTTGCCGCTTTCGCAGCGCCTTACTTTGATCCCCCTGTTATGGCATTAGCATGGGCAGTCATTGTGGGTGGTGTGTTACAGCTGGTGTACCAACTTCCTCATTTGAAAAAGATTGGCATGCTTGTTTTACCGCGTATTTCATTTAAGGATAGCGGCGTCTGGCGCGTGATGAAAATGATGGGACCAGCTATTATTGGTGTTTCAGTCAGCCAAATTTCCCTAATTATCAACACTATCTTTGCTTCATTCTTACAATCTGGTTCTGTTTCTTGGATGTATTATGCAGATAGACTAATGGAGCTGCCTTCTGGTGTGCTTGGTGTTGCTTTAGGTACCATTTTATTACCCTCATTAGCAAAAAGCTTTACCAGCGGCAACCAAACGGAATATCGCCACTTAATGGATTGGGGACTACGTTTATGCTTATTACTTGCTTTGCCTTGTGCTATTGGTTTAGCTATTTTGTCAGAAGCTTTAACCGTTTCATTATTTCAATATGATAAATTCACCGCGCATGATTCCTTAATGACGCAATACGCATTGATGGCATATTGTGTCGGATTAACAGGGATGATTTTGGTGAAAATTTTAGCGCCTGGCTTTTATTCCCGCCAAAACATTAGGACGCCAGTTAAAATAGCGATAGTGACATTAATTCTTACTCAATTAATGAATTTAGCATTTATTGGGCCAATGAAACATGCGGGATTAGCGTTATCTATTGGTTTAGCGGCTTGTTTTAATGCGGGTGTCTTGTATTGGCAATTGCGTAAACAAGATATTTTTACACCAATGCCAGGCTGGCGTGGCTTTATCTTTAAATTATTGGTTGCGCTTGCTGTAATGACTGTCGTGCTGTTTGGTGTATTACAAATTATGCCACAATGGCAAGAGGGTAATATGGCGATGCGTTTATTACGTTTGATTGGGGTTGTCATTGTCGGCGCTGGAAGTTACTTTGTTGCATTATTTGCGCTAGGTTTCCGCCCTAGAGATTTCAAAAAGCACAGCGTTTGATGAGATAATCACTTAAAAAAGCATCTTAATTAAGATGCTTTTTTTCTAGTAACCAGATAAACACGCATAAAAAAAGTCGGTACCTTATTTAGACACCGACTTTTTACGTTTAATGACGTCTTACATTCTTTCTACGGTTTCAATACCTAATGTATCAAGACCTGCTTTTAATGTTTTTTGCGTCAGTAGAGCTAGTTTGAGGCGGCTTTGGCGTTGTGCATCATCATCTGCTGATAAAATAGGGCAATGTTCATAGAAGCTTGAAAATAGACCTGCGAGATCGTAAAGATAAGCACACATCACATGAGGTGTACCATCACGAGCGACCATCAAAATGGTTTCTTCGAATTGCACTAAACGCGTTGCAAGCGCAATTTCACGTTCATCTTGTAATTGAATAGAACCCGTTAAATCGGTTTCAGTGATATCTGCTTTTTTGAAGATAGAAGCCACACGAGTATAAGCATATTGCATATAAGGTGCGGTATTTCCTTCAAAAGCTAACATGTTATCCCAGTCGAAAATATAGTCAGTTGTGCGGCTTTTTGATAAATCAGCATATTTAACTGCGCCGATACCAACCACATTGGCAACATTATTCAATTCATCTTCTGCCATATCAGGATTTTTAGTGCGGATTAAAACCTGAGCACGTTCAATTGCTTCATCTAATAGGTCAGAGAGACGCACAGTACCGCCAGCGCGTGTTTTAAATGGCTTACCATCTTTGCCTAACATCATACCGAACATATGATGTTCCAGCGTCATTGATTCCGGAATGTAGCCTGCTTTACGGACAATTGTCCATGCTTGCATTAAATGTTGATGTTGGCGTGAGTCAATGTAATAAAGAACTCGGTCTGCATGCAAAACATCATGACGATATTTCGCGCAAGCAATATCTGTTGTGGTGTATAAAAATCCACCATCTTTTTTCTGGACGATGACGCCCATTGGTTCACCTTCTTTATTCTTAAACTCATCAAGGTAAACAACGGTTGCACCTTCGCTTTCAACTGCAAGCCCTTTAGCTCTTAAATCAGCAACAATATTTGCTAACATATCGTTGTATAAGCTTTCGCCCATAACATCATCTTCAGTTAGCGTGACATTTAAGCGACGGTAAGTTTCTTGGTTTTGTTGCATGGTGATATCAACTAATTTACGCCACATTTTACGGCAGTATTCATCACCTGATTGCAGTTTTACCACATAGCCACGAGCGCGTTCTGCAAATGCTTCATCGCTATCATAATATTGTTTTGCTTCGCGATAAAATGTCTCTAAGTCAGCTAGAGCCATATCCTCAGCATTTTCATTTTGCATTTTTTCAAGGTAAGCAATCAACATACCAAATTGGGTACCCCAGTCACCAACGTGGTTTGCGCGGATCACTTTGTGACCGAGAAACTCTTGGGTGCGAGCTGCCGCATCACCAATGATAGTTGAACGCAGATGGCCAACATGCATTTGTTTCGCCACATTCGGCGCTGAGTAATCAATAACAATGGTTTCTTGTTGAACAGGGGATAAACCAAGATTATGGCTGATTAATGCTTGTTCTGCTTGTGCTGTGATCCAGTTTGGGTCGAGAAAGATATTGATAAAACCCGGGCCGGCGATTTCTATTTTATTCGCAATACCTTCGAGATCTAAATGACTCACAATTTGCTCGGCCAGTTGTCGGGGGTTGATGCCCATTTTTTTAGCAGCACCCATAACACCATTGGCTTGATAGTTACCAAATTGGGCTTTTGCTGATTGACGCACAAGCGCATCACTGCCTTCTGGAGCTCCCGCTGCCTGCATTGCAGCACTGATTTTATCTGAAAGAATAGCCTGAATATTCACCGGATTACCTTAAATAACGAACATGGTTACTGCATTGTGCCATTACAAACGCAGAACTAAAAGAAAGAAGAGAAAAATCGGCAGGTTTTATACCATATTTTAAGGGAGTCGTGCTACAGTCTTGCCGGAACATCTCTTATTTAAAAAATAGATATTACTTAAGTAACATATTAGACAGCAAAACAGTTCATGCAGCTTAATAATATGTGATTAATAATAGTTTTTATAAAGTCGAGATTTAAATTGTATTAAGAAGAGTATTTTCAATGATTGAGTTTTCCTCTGTGCCTGAATTAGGCGATTTATGGCAATCTTTACCTGAGTTTGAACAACAATTAATTAACATGGCCAAAGCGTTAAATGTTTCTTTAGTTGATTACCCTATTGACCATATTTCAGTACGTTGCCATCACATTGAAACGGCCAAACGTTGGCAAACAGGTTTATTAAAATGCGGGCAATTATTATCAAATAATATAATTAATGGGCGATCTATTTGTTTATTTGAGCTAGAAAAGCCATTGTTAGTGGCATCTCAAACTATTTTTATCATTGAATTACCTTTTCCCAAAGATAAAGTATATCCCCAAGAAACGTGGGAACATATAGAAATGGTCATTGATGTTGCTCCCGACCAACTTGAAGATACTGCACATAAATTGCTACCGCATCCTCTGCCAGAAGGCTTCCACTCAAAAATGAGCCAGCCTAAAGGCCAGCAAGAAAGACTCCCTAATCCTACATTAGCAGTGAGTAATGGTTTAATTACTATTAAATATCATCCATTTACACTAAAAAAGATAATTGAAAGCGAAAAATAAGTGATGCATTTAACGTTATTGCAAATAACTAATAAGAAACTGCTGATGATGTGATATCTATCCTGTATCAAGGTTAAATTAGTGGCATCATTAATTGAATGTTAACGTTTTACCTATTTTTTTGTCTGTTTTTCAGGCGTATTGCTTTTATATTAAAATATTAAGTTGTTGGAGGTGGTATGGCAAAATTGGAAATTTGTTGCTTTGGAATTGAGTGTGCGCAAGCAGCTCAAGAATATGGCGCTGACCGCATTGAGCTATGTTCTGGCGCCGCAGATGGCGGTTTAACGCCAAGTTATGGCTATTTAAAACTTGCCAGAGAAAAAATTCATATTCCAGTTCATCCAATTGTAAGGCCTCGTGGTGGTGACTTTTGTTACAACATGAATGAATTTGAAGTGATCTGTGAAGATTTAAAAATGATCAATGAAATGGGATTCCCAGGGGCTGTGGTGGGTATCCTTGATACAGAAGGGCGCATTGATATTGAACGCATGCAAACATTAATGAAGATTGCCCAAGGAATGCAGATCACATTTCACCGTGCTTTTGATATGTGTATTAACCCATTATTAGCACTTGAACAACTTAAAGATTTAGGGGTAGCGAGAATACTGACTTCTGGTCAGCAACAAAGCGCTGAGTTAGGTTTACCATTATTAAAAGAACTTAATAACAAAAGTAAAGAAATATCTGGCCCAGTGATTATGGCGGGTGCTGGCGTGCGCTTAGCGAACTTGAGCAAATTTATGGAAATTGGTTTGACTGAAGTCCACAGTTCAGCAGGGAAAACCGTTCCATCAAGTATGAGCTATCGCAAAGTTGGTGTGACAATGGCGTCAAATAGTGAAAGTGATGAATTTACTCATTATTGTGTTGATGGCTCAACCGTTGAAGCCATGAAAGATTATATTTCTATTACTGAAAAAGTTTCCGCGTAATAAATTGTAATAATACTTAATGCTATCGTTTTATTTATTATATTCTCTCTCATGAAGATAAATTTTTTGAGAGAGAATATTGTTCCTTAAATCAAAATTGCACTCTTTAATTGCAGAGCAAAATTTATTTATTATGGCTTACGCGCGACAAGCACGGCTCTAAGAGGTGCAGGGTAACCTTCAATTGTTTTGCTTGGATCCGTTGGGTCTAAAAATTCGGCGAGAGATTCTGTTTTCATCCATTCAGTGCGGCGCTGTTCTTCTGTAGAAGTGACTGCTTGGTCGACAATTCTAACATCAATAAAACCACATTTTTCTAGCCAAACTTTGAGCATTTTTGCAGAAGGAATGAAGTAAACATTACGCATTTGTGCATAGCGTTCACCCGGAATTAAACATTGGAATTCATCGCCTTCAATGACTAAACTTTCTAAAATTAACTCGCCTTCACTGGCTAATTGGTTTCTTAATTGCCATAAATGATCAAGGGGAGAGCGGCGATGATAAAGTACCCCCATAGAAAATACAGTATCAAAGGCATTCAACGCGGGTAATTGCTCAATACCCAGTGGTAATAAATGCGCTCTTTGGTCATCACCAAGTAATTTTCTTACTGCTTCAAATTGGCAAAGAAATAATTGGGTAGGATCGATGCCAACAACAAAAGAAGCACCTTCACCCAACATTCTCCACATATGATAGCCACTCCCACAGCCAACATCGAGAACGAGGCGGTCTTTTAAGGGGGAAATATGCGGAAGTACGCGATCCCATTTCCAATCTGAACGCCATTCTGTATCAATATTGACACCATAAAGAGAAAATGGGCCTTTGCGCCATGGCTTAAATTGCTCAAGAATATTATTGAGGCGACGCGTTTCTCCCGATGTTAGAGCCGGATCGCGTGATGCGGTGACGCTATTTTTGAGATCTAAATGGCTAGGCGTCATGTTGGGAAGGTTATCCAACATTTTTTCCCATGATTTGAAGCCGCCATGTAACTGCTCTTTTTTCCATGCGCTGATTTGAGCAGGTAAAGTATCAAGCCAATGGCTTAAAGGACCTGTTGCGATTTGTTGGTAAAAACGACCAAAGTCGATCATAACTGCATCTCTTTTAATGCTAATAACGAACCAAAATTAAAACATTGGCACCAAACTTCACAATGTGAAAAACCTGCTTGCCGTAAGCGCGCTTTATGTGTTTCGACAGAATCTGTCAACATGACATTTTCGAGCATGCTACGTTTTTGACTGATTTCGAGTTCGCTGTAGCCGTTAGCTCGTTTAAAATCATGGTGCATATTGAAGAGTAATTCACCAATTTCAGTATCTTCGAAATTAAATTTTTCAGATAACACAAGAATGCCGCCGGGATTTAGCCCTTGATAAATTTTCTGAAGCAGCAGATGGCGATCTGAGGGGTTTAAAAACTGTAAAGTAAAGTTGAGCACCACCATTGAAGCATTGTTTATTTCAATATCTCGAATATCACCTTCAATGACATTAACAGGCGTATCAGCTTTATAAGCATCAATATGTTGGCGACAACGCTTTGCCATAGCTGGTGAATTATCAACCGCTATAATTTGGCAATTTTGTGCGGTGATATTACGGCGAATAGAAAGGGTTGCAGCACCTAAAGAGCAGCCGAGGTCATAAACGATGCTATTATCTGTGACAAAACGGCCGGCTAACATACCAATCATGGTAATAATATTTGAGTAACCCGGCACAGAACGTTGGATCATGTCGGGAAAGACTTCGGCAACTTTTTCGTCAAATTGCCAATCCCCTAAGTTTGCAATTGGCGCACTAAAGAGACTGTCTTTGTATTGGGGTTTCTGACTAGACATAAAATCTGTATATAAAGAATAAAAGTAGTGGCGAATTGTAGCAGAAAAGGTAGGTAACCTAAAAAGTAATCATTCAAAAGTACCGTAAAATTTTTGCGACATAAAATATGTCGCATGAATATCGCCAATTTATAGGTCGAATGAAAAGATTTGAACCCAAGGTAAGTAATAAATATTCGCTATTATCATTAATGTCATCGCGAGGTAGGTTGCCACCATTCCAGAGCGACGATAAGACACATCATGATTTTTAAGGCCGTAAGAGTGTACAATCCGTCCCGCTATTAATATCAACCCGCATAAATGTATCATCCAAACCTGCGCGCCATTCATTTCCATAAAAAGCAGTAGGAGCAGGGCTACGGGAATATATTCAATTGCATTACCATGAATACGTATGGCAGTTTGTAGCTCATAAACCCCCCCATCACCTTGGGAGACTCTGTATTGAGCTCTAAGCTTAACAACATTTAAAGATAGCCTAAGTAGTAGCAAAGCACCCAGTACTGCATACAACGAGCTGACCATCTATTTACTCCATTGCTTCACTAAATTAAATTTAAAAGCGATAAAACTTTAGCTTTTATCAATACATGATAACGAATCTTAAAATTTTAACTATCTAATATTTAAATGAAACACAAATTTTAAATATATTAACGCTTTGTTTAATTAACCAATCCATCAGCATGTAATTTTTTTAAAATAATAGCTGCTGTTGCTGAACAACGGGATATATCTTGGCTATCAAACCAAGCGAGCTCTTCAATTTCAGCGGCTGGCTGTGGTTTACCCGAAAAATTTGCAAAATAACAGCGAATACGCACTTGGATGTTATCTTGTTTTCCATCAGCTGGGCCGATAAACTCACCATAAAAACGTATGCTATCAGTATATAATGTTCACGGCATAATGCTTGTTCATCTGTTTCATTTGGTTCTCTTTTCCCACCAGGAATGTAGAAAAGTGCTCTATTATATGAGCGCACCATCGCAACTTTGCGCTCAGAAATGGTAATTAAACCTAATTTATCAATCGTTTTGGTATCCATTTTGTTTATTACCTAATTTAATTCACTGAGTTTAAACGTCGTCAAGCCAATAATACTAATACTCAACTCACTAAGAAGTAAATAAAGAAAAATAATACAAGATGGATGGATATTTTATATTTGGAACTGAATTTTTGGGGATACGAAAGTTAAGAAAAGAGTGATTTTTATTCAATATGGATAACAACGAATATATGGCTAAATATCAACGTATGTATTCAACATAGATTGAAATAAACCGTTGCTGAATATGTACATACGCAGCAGAGTCACTTAGAATCAAGAATATCATGAATTCTGTGTCAATCGTTGTGTCGAGCCACGTTATTTTAGATAAGCTAGCCGTTAATCAGTGAAAACATGATTAGAAACAAAAATATTATGGTTAGCGCCTAAACATGTCTCTGTTTGTGCAGCAGAATTTCCAGTATAATGTCTGCCTTTTTGACATTCTGAATGTTCAGCAAAATGCCAAATTCTCGCAGCAAGTAAAGCACAACAAGCTGAGTAAAAAGGATATTGTATGCGTACTAACTATTGTGGGCAGTTAAACATTGCTCACGAAGGCCAAAAGGTCACTCTTTGTGGATGGGTAAACCGTCGTCGTGATTTAGGTGGTTTAATTTTTATCGATATGCGTGACCGTGAAGGGATCGTACAAGTTTTCTTCGATCCAGAGCGTAAAGATCTGTTTGATAAAGCATCAGAATTACGCAATGAATTTTGTATTCAAATCACAGGTACTGTACGCGCTCGCCCTGATAACCAAAAAAATAAAGATATGGCGACAGGTGAGATTGAAATATTTGCTGAAGATCTTGATGTTTTCAACAAATCGGAGCCGCTACCGCTTGATAGCAACCAAACGAATACTGAAGAACGCCGCTTAAAATACCGTTACCTTGATTTGCGTCGTCCTGAAATGTCATCACGTTTACGCACACGTGCAAAAATCACGAGCTTCGTCCGTAACTTCATGGACAGCGAAGGGTTTGTTGATGTTGAAACGCCAATGTTGACCAAAGCTACACCAGAAGGTGCGCGTGATTATTTAGTGCCTAGCCGTGTTCATAAAGGCAAATTTTATGCATTGCCGCAATCACCTCAGCTCTTTAAGCAATTACTGATGATGTCTGGTTTTGACCGTTATTATCAGATTGTTAAATGTTTCCGTGACGAAGATTTACGTGCAGACCGTCAACCTGAATTTACTCAGATTGATGTTGAAACTTCTTTCATGACAGCAGATCAAGTTCGTGAAATTATGGAACGCATGATCCGCCAACTCTGGTTAGAAGTTAAAGGTGTTGATTTAGGTGATTTCCCTGTGATGACGTTTGCTGAAGCAATGCGTCGTTATGGTTCAGATAAACCTGATCTACGTAACCCTTTGGAATTAGTGGATATTGCAGATATCGTTAAAGGTGTTGAATTTGCTGTATTCTCAGGTCCAGCAAATGATCCTAAAGGTCGTGTTGTTGCGCTAAGAGTTCCTAACGGTGCGGTGATGACTCGTAAACAAATTGATGAGTATGGTCAATTTGTTAGCATTTATGGTGCGAAAGGTTTAGCGTGGATGAAAGTCAATGAGCGCGCTAAAGGTCTAGAAGGCATTCAAAGCCCGGTCGCTAAATTCTTGAATGAAGATATCATTAATCAACTTCTGGAAAGAACAGGCGCTGCTGATGGTGATATTATTCTATTTGGTGCTGGCGCTAAAAATGTTGTGACTGATTCGATGGGTGCGTTGCGCTTAAAAGTGGGTCGTGACTTTAATTTGACGGATTTAAATAGCTGGCAGCCTTTGTGGGTGATTGACTTCCCAATGTTTGAAGAAGATGGTGAAGGCGGGTTAACTGCAATGCACCATCCATTCACATCACCGCGTGATTTCTCACCAGAAGATTTGGCAAACAAACCAGAAGAAGCTGTTGCAAATGCTTATGATATGGTTATCAACGGCTATGAAGTTGGTGGTGGATCTGTGCGTATTCACCGCAGCGAAATGCAACAAACGGTATTTGGTATTCTTGGTATTAATGAAGAAGATCAACGTGAGAAATTCGGTTTCTTACTTGATGCATTAAAATATGGAACGCCGCCACATGCAGGTTTAGCATTTGGTTTAGACCGCTTAGTTATGCTGTTAACTGGAACTGATAACATTCGTGATGTTATTGCGTTCCCGAAAACAACTGCTGCGGCTTGCTTGATGACCAATGCACCTAGTCATGCAAATGAGAATGCATTGACTGAACTGGCGATTGCTGTTGTTGCAAAAGACGAAGAAGCTTAATAAGCGATTAATGTGATGAATCGCTATAAGCGCCCTGAATCAGTACTTGTCATTATTATGGCAAAAAATAGTGGGCGAGTACTGATGTTACGTCGTAAAGATGACCCTGATTTCTGGCAATCAGTGACGGGAAGTTTGGAACCTGATGAATCTGCTTTTGAAACTGCAATGCGAGAAATTCATGAGGAAACGGGCTTCTTTGTTCAAGCAGAGCAATTATTTGATTTATCACATGAGGTAATATTTGAAATTTTCCCTCATTTTAGGCACCGTTATGCGCCCGGTGTCACGCATTGCAAAGAACATTGGTATAAATTGGTGCTTGATAAAGAACAAGTACCAATCTTGACAGAACACACTGAGTTTTGTTGGCTATTGCCGCAAGAAGCAGCAGAGTTAACAAAATCTTGGAGTAACCGTCAGGCTATTTTAGAATTCGCTGTTTAAATATTTTATTGACGTATTTTTGGAGAAATTTCATGGCAGGTCATAGTAAATGGGCCAACACCAAACACCGTAAAGCGGCACAAGATGCTAAGCGCGGTAAAATTTTCACTAAAATTATCCGTGAGCTAGTCACTGCGGCTCGTTTAGGTGGCGGTGATCCCGATACCAACCCGCGTTTGCGTGCAGCTGTAGATAAAGCATTATCAAACAACATGACGCGCGACACTTTAAACCGTGCAATTGCTCGTGGTGTGGGTAATGATGAAAATGATAATATGGAAACTATCATTTATGAAGGTTACGGCCCAGGCGGTACGGCTGTTATGGTTGAATGCTTGAGTGACAACCGTAACCGTACTGTTTCTGAAGTGCGTCATGCATTCACAAAAACAGGCGGTAACCTAGGAACTGATGGTTCTGTTTCTTATCTGTTTACAAAGCGTGGTGTGATCACCTATGCACCAGGTATTGATGAAGATGCATTGATGGAAGCTGCATTAGAAGCTGGTGCAGATGATGTTGAAACCTATGATGATGGCGCTATTGATGTTTACACAACACCAGAAACATTTGGTGAAGTGAAAGATGCTCTTGATGCAGCTGGTTTCACAAGTGAAGCGGCAGAAGTTTCTATGATCCCGTCAACTAAAGCAGAACTCGATGCTGAAACAGCACCAAAACTACTGCGCTTGATTGATATGTTAGAAGATTCTGACGATGTGCAAGAAGTTTATCATAACGGTGATATCTCTGACGAAGTTGCTGCACAGCTGTAATGTGTTAACAATCACATAGTTAACACCCGTATAGCTAACACCCGCGTAGAGAAAGCGGGCTGATAAAATAACAGCCTGCTTTCTCTAACGCTCTTTTTACTTAATATTTTGACTATTAAGTATGCTATTCCATTTCCTTCTGAATTCCTTTCTTATTCGTTATTTGCTTAATTCTGAATATAAGATTAAAACGGTTCTCGTTGTTATATCGCTTATTTGCCTAATTATTTGGTTTGTTCGTATCTTATCGTTAATTTTATAAACCAATTGTATTGATGTGGTAATTAAGTCAGAAAATCAAGTACATCACCAAGATTGCATCGTGCTTTTCAATATAATGATATAATAACTATTGATAAGGCTTTCATCTGGATTGTTCTTGGAGTGCTAAATTTTCAGAACGCTTTCAGTGCAATGAAGCGCAATAGTAAACGTTGTGGCACTGAATAGATAAAGATATGATGAAACTAAAGGTAGTCGAAAACAGCAATAGGCTCGTAATATGGCGATTATTTTAGGTATTGATCCCGGCTCTCGGGTGACGGGGTATGGAGTTATTCGCCAGCAGGGCCGGCAATTAATTTATATGGGCAGCGGTTGTATTCGCACGCAAGTTGATGATTTACCCACTCGGTTGCAGCGAATTTATGCTGGAGTTTCAGAAATTATTACTCAATATCAACCCGATGTGTTAGCGATTGAGCAAGTGTTCATGGCAAAAAATGCCGATTCAGCACTTAAATTGGGTCAAGCTCGTGGTGTCGCAATTGTAGCTGGCGTCAATCAAAGCTTACCTGTATTTGAATATGCCGCCCGCCAAGTCAAACAAACCGTTGTCGGAACTGGTGCAGCAGAGAAAAGCCAAGTTCAACACATGGTAAAATCGATTTTAAAACTTTCTGCTAATCCGCAATCTGATGCCGCTGATGCATTAGCGATTGCTATCACGCATTGCCATTTTAATCAAAACCTACTGCAAGTAGGAAATACACGGTTAGTTTTGGCTCGTGGACGATTAAGATAGATGCTGGATATGCATCCAGCTTTTTTTGTGGTATAAACAGCAAGATAAATAAAATTAACAGAGGGCTTTCTTGTGATTGGTCGTTTACGTGGCATAGTGTTGGAAAAACAGCCTCCGATAGTATTATTAGAATTACAGGGCGTAGGTTATGAAGTTCATATGCCAATGACATGTTTTTATGAACTCCCTGAAATCGGTCAAGAAGCGATTGTGTTCACACATTTTGTTGTTCGTGAAGATGCTCAATTATTATATGGGTTTAATGACAAACAAGAGCGCGCTCTCTTTAAAGAATTAATAAAAGTTAATGGTGTTGGCCCTAAACTCGCATTAGCCATATTGTCAGGTATGTCAGCACAACAATTTGTATCTGCAATTGAAAAAGAAGCAATCTCGTCATTAGTTAAACTTCCGGGTATTGGTAAAAAGACGGCTGAACGCTTAGTTGTTGAGATGAAAGACCGCTTTAAAGGCTTAAATGGTGACTTGTTCAATCAAACAACAGATATTGCATTGCCGGATATCAATAATAAAGCACCGAATGGTGCAGATATTGAAGCAGAAGCGACAAGTGCACTTGTCGCATTAGGTTATAAGCCGCAGGAAGCTAGCCGTATGGTCAGTAAAGTGGCAAAACCAGATAGTGATTGTGAAACATTGATCCGTGATGCCTTACGTGCAGCACTTTGATTAAGAGAGTAAACCATGATTGAAGCCGATCGCTTAATTTCTTCTGAAGTGATTTATGAAGAAGAAGAAGTCATTGACCGTGCAATTCGTCCAAAATTGCTCAAAGAGTATGTTGGACAGCCACAAGTCAAAGAGCAGATGGAAATCTTTATTCAGGCGGCTAAGTTACGTGGTGATGCCCTTGATCATTTATTAATTTTTGGCCCTCCGGGATTAGGTAAAACAACATTAGCTGGGATTGTTGCTAATGAGATGGGGGTAAATTTACGTACAACATCGGGGCCAGTGCTGGAAAAGGCGGGCGACTTAGCCGCAATGTTGACTAACTTAGAGCCACATGATGTTCTTTTTATTGATGAAATTCACCGCCTGTCGCCAGTAGTAGAGGAAATTTTATATCCAGCAATGGAAGATTATCAATTAGACATAATGATTGGTGAAGGTCCAGCGGCACGTTCGATTAAAATTGATTTACCCCAATTTACGCTAATTGGCGCGACGACAAGGGCGGGTTCTTTAACGTCACCACTGCGAGATCGTTTCGGGATTGTGCAGCGCCTTGAGTTTTACTGTGTTGATGATTTGCAGCATATTGTGAAACGCAGTGCAAACTACATGGGAATTGAAATGACCGAGGAAGGCGCTCGTCAGGTTGCAATACGTTCTCGTGGTACTCCGCGTATTACTAACCGCCTGTTACGACGCGTACGCGATTTTGCACAAGTGAAGGGGAATGGCTCCATAGATGAATCAATTGCTAGTAAAGCATTAGATATGCTTAATGTAGATGCGGCTGGCTTTGATTATCTTGACCGCAAATTATTAGTGGCAATTATTGATAAATTTATGGGCGGGCCAGTTGGGGTAGACAACTTAGCAGCAGCAATTGGTGAAGAGCGCGAGACAATTGAAGATGTGCTTGAGCCTTATCTTATCCAACAAGGGTTTATTCAACGTACCCCACGTGGTCGTATTGCAACAGCACATGCTTATCTCCATTTTGGTTTAACGCCAAAAGAGGTGTAGAGGTTAATACAAATTAGTGTTTTAGCCCAAGTTTGTAGTATTTGAATAAGGTAGTTATTGAACTCTAGAACTTCAATGATAAAGGCTGCCTAATCATTTTTATGTTAGGCAGCCAAGTTAGCGAATTGTATGGATGAGGGAAATACGCGCTAGTTTTTGGCTTTAACCAACAAACTGAAAATGAATAGTATTGCAGCAACTAATACAACAGATGGGCCTGCTGGTGTATCGTAAAATGCTGAGAATGTTAACCCACCAGTGACAGACAGCATCCCGATTAAAATAGCAATAAAGGCCATTTGTTCAGGGGTTCTTGAAAAGCGTCGCGCAGTTGCTGCTGGAATAATTAATAGCGATGTAATAATTAAGGCTCCAACAAATTTCATTGCGATACCAATCGTTAAAGCCGTTACCAGCATTAGCAGTAATCTTAACCGCTGAATATTAACACCATCAACAAAAGCTAATTCTTGGCTTACCGTCATGGAAAGTAACGCTCTCCAGCGCCAGAAAAGTAACCCCGAAACAACAATCACGCCAATTAAGATAATCACAATATCATCATAACTAACGGAAAGCAGATCCCCAAATAAGTAGGCCATGAGGTCAACTCGCACATTCGCCATTAAGCTAACAACAACTAAACCTAATGATAATGAGCTGTGTGCCATGATACCTAATAAAGTATCAACAGCTAATTGTGGTCGTCTTTCTAACCAGACCAAAATCAATGCCAGCAAGAGGGTGATGGCAATAACAGCATAAAAAGGGTTGATATTAAGTAATAAGCCAAATGCCACACCTAGAAGCGAGGCATGGGCAAGGGTATCGCCAAAATAGGACATTCGACGCCATACGACAAATGATCCAAGTGGGCCTGCCGCAATGGCTAATAGCATTCCTGCTATCCAACCAGGGAGAAGTAATTCAATCATGATTGCATTCCTTGCTATGAATATGTTTAGTCACCACATTCCCTTCCAAATCATGTTGATGGTTATGATGATGGCGGTAAATACCAAGTTGGTTTGCGCCTCTGTAGCCAAACATAGCGACAAATTCAGGATGGTTAGAAACGACTTCTGGAGTTCCTGAACAGCAAATATGGCCATTAATACAGAGAACTTTATCTGTTTTGGCCATCACTAAATGCAGATCATGAGAAACCATTAATACCGCACAACCAAGCTCGTTACGCAATTGATTGATTAAATCATAAAGTGCAACTTGTCCTGTAATATCAACCCCTTGAGCGGGTTCATCAAGAACTAGTAAATCAGGCTTGTTCAGTAAAGCTCGAGCGAGTAAAACTCGTTGATTTTCACCACCAGACAATTTTTGCATAGGTTGTGAAAGCAAATGTGTCGCTTTCACTCGCTCAAGCGCCGGAAGTAATTGCTCTTTGCGAACACCGGGTTTTAGCATCAAAAATCGCTTAACGGTTAAAGGCAGTGTTGGGTCTAAGTGCAATTTTTGTGGAACATAGCCAATAGAGAGAGAAGGAACTCTCTCAATGGTTCCTGATGTGGGTGGGAGTAGCCCTAAAACTACACGCACAATTGTTGATTTACCCGCACCATTTGGGCCGAGTAGAGTGATAATGTCGCCTTTATTTAAAGAGAAAGAGACGTCCTTGAGAACGATTTTTTCACCAAAGGCGACGGAAATCTTATGTAAATTCAGTAATGGTTGCATGTGAAAAATATCTTGCAGAATTCAGATTGTGTTATATTATAACATTTCAACGCGAAATTCACGGAAAAAGATGACCATGATACATAATTCTCAACTCAATGCTCGGAAAATTATTTTAGGTGCCGTCGCGGCATCAGTGTTAAGCACCACACTGATGGCATCAGCTAAGGCTGATGTGGTGACTTCTATCCGTCCTCTTGCTTTTATCGCAGCGGGTATTGCTGATGGCGTAACAGGAACTCAAGTATTATTACCTGATGGCTCATCACCACATGATTATGCGCTTAAACCGTCTGATTTGAAAAAATTAAACAAGCTGATCTTTTTGTGTGGGTTGGTCCTGATATGGAAATGTTTTTAGATAAACCAATCAAAACGTTACCGCAGGATAAACGTCTGGCTCTAGCTGAACAACCAAATATTAAGCCTCTGCTTATGGCTGATCATGACGATGACCATCATGACCATGAACATGGTGATGAAGCTGATCATGATGCGGATCACGAACATCATCATCACGGTGAGTATAATATGCATATTTGGTTGTCACCAGAGATTGCAAAACAAGCTGCAATAGACATCCATGACCGTTTATCAGTACTTTATCCTGACCAGAAAGAAAAATTGGACGTAAACCTTCGTAAATTCAACGAAAAAATGGCGCAAAATGATAAGAATATTGTTAATATTTTGAAGCCAGCTCAGAATAAAAGGTATTTTGTTTTTCACGATGCTTATGGCTACTTTGAAAAACACTATCGTTTAGCGCCATTAGGGCATTTTACGATCAACCCAGAAATACAACCTGGTGCACAAAAATTACACCAAATACGAACTCAATTGGTTGAGCACAAAGCCGAGTGTGTTTTTGCTGAACCCCAGTTCAGGCCGACTGTTATCGAGAGCGTAGCAAAAAATACGGGAGTCAAAATGGGCACTCTCGATCCACTCGGAAGTGGACTGGAAATTGGACCAGATAGCTATATGCAGTTTTTAACTCAACTGTCGAAACAATATGCGAGCTGCCTGAATTAAAATAATAAGGAATTAGTTAGTGCAGCAAATGGTTAAAGGACTTACGCAGGTTTACGGTAGCCTGTCTAAGTCTCACAAAATAATGTTAGGGACATTAACAGCAGCAACACTGGCCGTCGCGATCTGGCGGCCGGTTCATTTGCCTTCCACGTCTTCTGATACCGATAATAATGTTGATACAGTTATCCCTTTTTCGCTAGCGCCTTCAATGGATGCTACTGATGATTTAATTCAAGATAGTAGCGAACAATTACCTGATGAAGGTTTAGCTGATAGTGATGGTGCTGATGGTGAATCGGATGGCTCGCCGCTCCCTCATGAATATGTTGTTGCGAATGGTGATAACCTTTCGAGTATTTTAACCCAGTTTGGTATCGAACCTGGTGATGTTGCAACATTAGCTAATCAGCATAAATCATTACGTAATTTAAAAATTGGTCAAACTTTAAATTGGAATTTGACTGATGACGGTGAGTTACAATCATTGACGTGGGAAGTTTCTCGTCGGGAAACGCGCGTCTACACTCGGGTAGGTGCTACCAATAAATTTGAAGAAGCAAAAGAAATCCGCGAAGGTGAATGGACGAATAATGTTTTTCGTGGCGCTATTAATGGAAGTTTCTCCCAAAGTATGAATCAAACAGGCTTGACGCGTACAGAAGCGCGTGAAGTGATCAAATCTCTGCAATGGCAAGTTGATTTTAGTAAGTTAAAAAAAGGCGATAAATTCACAGTGCTAATGAGCCGAGAAATGCTGAATGGCCGCAGTGAACAAAGTCAGCTAGTTGGTGTACGCCTACAAAGCAATGGAAAAGACTATTATGCATTTCGTGCCGAAGATGGCCGTTATTATGACAGTGAAGGTAATGGCTTAGAGCGCGGTTTCATGCGTTTTCCTACAGCGAAACAATTTCGTGTTTCATCACAATTTAATCCTCGCCGAGTTAACCCTGTGACTGGGCGGGTTGCACCGCATAAAGGTGTTGATTTTGCTATGCCAGTGGGGACACCGGTTTTAGCTGTTGGTGATGGTGAAGTTATTGTCGCCAAATACAGCGGAGCAGCGGGCAATTTTGTTGCTATCCGTCATGGTAGACAATATACCACTCGTTATATGCATTTACGCCAACTCTTAGTTAAACCAGGCCAAAAAGTAAAACGTGGTGACAGAATTGCACTTTCAGGAAATACTGGGCGTTCAACTGGACCTCATCTGCACTTTGAAATGTGGGTTAACCAGCAAGCAGTAAACCCGCTAACGGCGAAATTGCCAAGCTCTGGTGGCTTAATGGGCAAAGAGCGTAAAGAATATCTGGCAATGGTTAAAAGCACCAAGTCACAGTTAAAATTTGAATAATCTTATCAATACTGGCAGGTTTTAAACCTGCCAGCTTTCTGCGTAATGCTTCCACTTATTATTATTTTAAGCTATAAAAGAGCGCGAATTGTTCTTTTAGGTATATCATGAATAAAAATCAAGATACTGATAGTAAATTAGGCTATGTACCAACCTTTCATAAGTCTTATCTGCATCCTAAATATTGGGGTGTATGGTTAGGTGCGGGTTTACTGGCAATTTTAGCTTATATACCAGTTAAAATTAGAGATCCTATTCTAGCCAAAATGGGAAAATGGGTTGGTCGAGTAGCAAAAAGTGCGCGACGTCGCGCAAAAATCAATCTGTTATATTGCTTCCCTGAATTGACGGAACAAGAACGAGATCAACTGACAGACAAAATGTTTGAAATGGCACCACAATCTTTTGTGATGTTAGCTGAATTATGCCTACGTGGTGCAGATAAAACGTTAGCCAGAACACATTGGCATAATGAAGAGATTATCGAACAACTTAAACTGCAAGGTAGTAATGTTATCTTTATGGTGCCACATGGTTGGGCTGTTGATGCTCCCGCGATGTTATTAGCGGCGAAAGGCCAAAAAATGGCAGCAATGTTCCATCACCAAAAAAATCCGGTGGCAGATTTCTTATGGAATAAAGCTCGGCACCATTTTGGTGGTCGCTTGCACTCAAGAGAAGCAGGGATTAAGCCTTTTATTGCGTCGATAAGACAAGGCTATTGGGGGTTTTATCTACCCGATCAAGATCATGGTGAAGAGCATAGTGAGTTTGTGGATTTCTTTGCAACTTATAAAGCAACACTTCCCGCCGTGGGTCGTTTGATGAAAGTGTGTAAAGCTAAAATTGTTCCTTTATTCCCTGTTTATGATCATCATACTCATGAATTACATATCTATATTCGTGAACCTATGGATGATATTGATGGGAAAGATGATAGTTATATTGCACGCAGAATGAATGAAGAGTTAGAACATTTAGTTGCCCCTAATCCTGAGCAATATACTTGGATACTAAAATTATTAAAAACGCGTAAGGGTGATGAAATAGAACCTTATCAACGGAAGGATTTATATCGTTAATCTTTAGGTTGAATAATTCGATGTTGTGGCAAATCAGAATTTCAATATATTAAATCAATACTCAAAGCCAAAATAAAACGGGGAGCAATTATTGCTCCCCATTATATTTTTATACAGACTTGCGTTATTTACTCAAATTCTATTCTACTTCTAAAATTCGGCAAGTATTGGTGCTGCCAATGGTTCCCATTAAATCACCTTGAGTCACAAGAATGAGATCACCACTCATGAGATATCCATTATCACGTAAGCGTGTGATTGCTTCATTTGCAGCTTCAATACCATCGGTATGCGTGCTACAAAATACTGGGGTAACACCGCGGTAAAGTGAGCATTGGTTCAATGTTTTTTCGTGGCGTGACATAGCAAAAATAGGCAAACCAGAACTAATACGTGACATCATTCTTGCCGTCCGACCTGACTCTGTCATTGCAATAATTGCCTTCACACCTTTGAGGTGGTTAGCGGCATACATTGTTGACATCGCAATTGCTTCTTCAGGCGAATTAAACATTACATCTAAACGGTGTTTAGACACGTTCAGACCGGGCATTTTTTCAGCACCCAAACATACTTGCGCCATCGCAGCGACGGTTTCCGCTGGATATTGTCCTGCTGCTGTTTCTGCTGATAGCATCACTGCATCAGTACCATCAAGAACTGCGTTTGCCACATCCATAACTTCTGCACGTGTTGGCATTGGGTTAGTGATCATGGATTCCATCATTTGCGTTGCAGTAATGACGACACGGTTCAATTGACGCGAACGACGGATCAGTTTCTTTTGTACCGCAACGAGTTCAGGGTCACCAATTTCTACACCTAAGTCACCACGAGCTACCATTACAACATCAGAAGCAAGGATGACTTCATCCATAATCTCATCATTAGCGACCGCTTCAGCACGTTCTACTTTTGCGACAATTTGGCATTCACAGCCAGCATCACGCGCTAAGCGACGAGCATAATTTAAATCTTCACCTGAACGAGGGAAAGAAACGGCTAAATAATCAACACCAATCTTGGCTGCGGTGATAATATCTGCTTTATCTTTGTCTGTTAGTGCTTCAGCTGATAAGCCACCACCCAGTTTATTTATACCTTTATTATTGGATAATTGGCCACCAACAGTGACTTCAGTAACAACTTGCAACCCTTTGACTTCACGTACTTTTAATTGTACGCGACCATCATCAAGTAATAAAATATCGCCAGGAACTACGTCAGTAGGTAGACCTTTGTAGTCAATACCGACTTTTTGCTGGTCACCTTCACCTTTGCCAAGCGCGGCATCTAAAGTGAAAATATCACCAACATTTAAGAAAACTTTTCCATCTTTAAATGTAGAAACTCGAATTTTAGGACCTTGTAAGTCGCCAAGAATGGCAACGTGACGGCCTAAGCGAGCTGAGATTTCTCGTACCTTATTAGCACGAAGAATATGGTCTTCTGGAGTTCCGTGGGAGAAATTAAGGCGTACAACGTTTGCTCCGGCGTTGATAATTTTTTCAAGGTTGTTATCGCGATCGGTAGCTGGACCTAGGGTAGTAACAATTTTAGTTCTTCTAAGCCTTCTAGTCATGTATTACTCCGTTGACCTATTATGGTTTTGATTAATCGAGTGAAATCTTTACCTGTCATACTTCGCATTGCAACATTGTTGGCTGTGTTCATTCACTTGCTATAAATGCAATAAAATGCAATGCGAACTACAGTTGTGTATTTTAGACCTTTTCCTTGTAAATAGTCATGCTGACACGTGCACAGCTATTATATACAGCTAATCAGTTTATGCCATAAGGTCGGCAAAACTATTCAGGTTGATGATAAAAGAAAAGAGTAAATCGTATTTTTATATATTCCTCTATTCACTATCAAACCGAGGATTGCGTAAAGCTTCTTTGACCCGTTTCAAGTTATCTCTAAATTTTTCGCCTCGTCTTAAAGTAAAACCTGTTGTCAGGACATCAATGACGGTTAATTGAGCTAATCTTGAAACAATGGGCATGTATATACCAGTATCCTCTGGAATATCAATAATAATTGAAAGTGTCGATTCTTGGGACAAAGGGGAGTTTTCTGAGGTGATAGCGATAACAGTTGCATCGTTTTCTCGTGCGAGTTTTGCTAGATCAACCAAAGTTTTTGTCTTACCTGTCTGTGAGATTAACACGATAACATCGTCTTCTGTGCTATTGATGCAAGCCATGCGTTGCATAACAATATCATCAAAATAAATGACAGGAATATTAAAACAGAAGAATTTATTCATGGCATCGTGTGCGACGACCGAAGAGGAGCCAAAACCAAAAAAACTGATACGCCGAGCTTGTATTAGGAGATCAACCGTGCGATTAATCGCAGTAATGTCTAATGTGTGCTTCACATTATCCAGCCCTGCCATTGCAGATTCAAAAATCTTATAAGTGTAAGTATTAACAGTGTCATTTTCTTCGACGCTGCGATTTATATACGGTTTATTGTTAGCTAAGTTTTGCGCTAACCGCAATTTGAAATCTGGGAATCCTTTGGTTTCCATTTTGCGGCAAAACCGATTTACAGTAGGTTCACTGACTTGTGCTATTTGTGCAAGGCTCGCAATACTAAGGTGTATAGCACGTTGCGGCATATCTAAAATGACTTCGGCAACTTTCCTCTCTGATTTACTTAATACGTCGAGACTATTTTTCATTTGTTCTAAAATATTCATATAACGAAAGTGCCTATTTCATTGAAAGGAGATACTTATCTGTCGTTAAGCTATCCTATTTTTAAGGTTGGCTTTTTTGGTAGAGATTTTAGTTCTTAAATAATTAAAAATACACCGAGGTAATCGCAAAAATGCGTTCTACTTTATCTATGATGCTTCATATTTTGATATGATGATTGTTGCTAATGGTAGCTTAAGTATACTGAATTTAAGTAGAAATATATTTTATGTTAGAGATAACTTATCTGAATGATGTGTGTTGATGGTCAGATTTTTCATAACATTATGACCTAGCTCTAGTTTTTCATTTCGGCTATTTTGTTTCAGCTTTGTTATTTTCATAAAAAGATATCACGATAAGAAATCATCATAACTGTCTTTATTCATTGATATAGATTTGTTGTTTTATTGAGCATAAAAACTGTGATCTGTATCATCAATATTTACTGGGTACTTTCAAAAGGGTACATTAGCTGAATATCTGGCTAATTTTGTAACAAAATTACAATAATTCCGCAAATTGAGGAGAACCAATATGGCGGTACATAATGCAGCTCAAGCCTGTGACTTAGTTATTTTTGGCACCAAGGGAGATCTCGCGCGTCGTAAACTACTTCCATCTCTTTATCAGTTGGAAAAGGCGGGTTATATACACCCAGATACACGTATTATCGGCGTGGGTCGTGCCGAATGGAGTCAGAGCGATTATATCGAGTTTGTGAAGAGCGCATTTGATGAGTTTTTGAAAGAAGAACTTGATCCTGCATTGTGGGAAAAATTAAGTTCGCGTTTAGATTTTTGTAATTTAGATGTCAATAAAACTGAAAATTTTGTCCATTTAGCTGAAATGCTAAAACAAGATTGCCAACCTGCGATTCATTATTTTGCAATGCCACCAAGCACTTTTGGTGCCGTGTGCAAAGGGTTAGGTTATGCAGGGCTTAATAAGCAACCAAACCGAGTGGTTATGGAAAAACCACTCGGGACAGATTTAGCTTCTTCCCAAGAAATTAATAATGAAGTTGCGAAGTATTTTGATGAAAGTCAGGTTTACCGGATTGACCACTATCTTGGTAAAGAAACTGTACTGAATTTATTAGCACTGCGTTTCGCGAACTCACTCTTTATCAATAATTGGGATAATCGTACTATTGATCATGTCCAAATTACGGTAGCAGAAGAAGTGGGTATTGAAGGGCGTTGGGGCTATTTTGATAAAGCAGGGCAGATGCGTGACATGGTACAAAACCACTTGTTACAAATCTTGACCATGATTGCGATGTCACCACCAGCGGATTTAACCACTGACCGAATTCGCGATGAGAAAGTCAAAGTATTGCGTTCATTACGCCGTATTGACCACACTAACGTGCGTGAAAAAGCAGTGAGAGGCCAATATACAGCAGGTTTCGTGCAAGGACGTAAAGTGCCGGGCTATCTTGAAGAAGAAGGCGCGAATAAACAAAGCATGACAGAAACTTTTGTGGCATTGCGGGTGGATATTGATGATTGGCGCTGGGCTGGCGTTCCTTTTTATCTACGCACAGGTAAACGTTTACCTGCTAAATGCTCTGAAGTGGTTGTGTATTTCAAAAAGCCTGCATTAAATATTTTCTCTGAAAGTTATCAAGACCTTCCACAAAACAAATTAACCATTCGTTTGCAACCAGATGAAGGTATTGACATTGAAATTATGAATAAAGCGCCAGGGCTAGATCATAAACATCGTCTGCAAACAACAAAATTAGATTTAAGTTTCTCTGAAACCTTTAATCAAACGCATCTTGCGGATGCTTATGAACGTTTGCTATTAGAAGCAATGCGCGGTATCCAAGCACTATTTGTTCGTCGTGATGAGGTTGAAGAAGCGTGGAAGTTTGTTGATTCGATCATGGATGCATGGGCAATGGATAATGAAGCACCGAAACCTTATCAAGCGGGAACTTGGGGGCCAATTGCCTCAGTTGCTATGATCACAAGAGATGGTCGTTCATGGAATGAATTTGAGTAATTTCTAAATAATCTAAAACCCAAAAAGCTAGCTGAATGATAAATAGAATCAGCTAGCTTTTTATTTTGGGTATATCCCGCTGTTATAAAACTAATTCACTGCGTCCAGTTGCTGCCATATGGATTATACCTTGTTCTATGCGTAAACAGGCCATTTTCGCAGCATCAGGGAGAGAAAGCCCAGATAATAAATGCGCCGTTAGTTCAGCACCAAATAAATCCCCCGTTCCTTTAGGCGTTACAGGGTAACGTTTATGGCGAATAACAGAAACATCACTGTTTGTAATACACACCACTTCGATGCTGTCATCATCAGGCTGAAAAGCGCTCGTGATAATCACCCACTTAGTATAGCCTTTTAGCAGTGAGCGAGCGGCTATCACAGCATCATCCAATGAATTGACCTCTTGCCCACTTAATATTGATAACTCAAATTTGTTGGGAATAATACCAGTAGCCAATGGCAAAACTTCATCACGATAAACATTCGCTATTTCTGGTGGAATATAAAAGCCGCTATCTTCATCACCCATCACTGGGTCAACAATAACGGGAATTGATGGATATAATTGGCGTATTGAGCCTAACCATTGAGCAAGATCATGCGCTTTATCTTTAGAGCCGAGATAGCCCGTCAAAATAGATTTCACATGTGGTAAGCAACCCCGTTCTTCAAGTCCTTTTAAATAACCACGAAACCATTCACTCGGTAATTCACCGCCGTAACATGTCTCATAATGTGGCGTATTACTTAATATTACTGTGGGAACGGCTGCGACTCTTAGCCCATGCTTCATTAATGCGGGCACAGCAATGCTATTGCCAACACTGCCATAGATAACTTGTGATTGTATTGAAATAACATCATAAGGAAGTGGAGTTGCATTAGAATCATTTTGAAAACGATTGGAAGTGAGGCTAAAAGTATCCATTTATCTCTCTTTTATATAGCGGTAGGGCATAAATAATAAATATTATCACTATAAGATGCTGGTTTATAATTGTTGTCAATGGTGATGTTTAGATTTAATGATTAGGGTTTAACTTCTCCAAGAAAAAGTGTTGATGAATATAAAATATAATAGGTAAAAAAGACTTTTTTTCGATAAAAAATCTGGTTATTTAGTGAAGGGTTTTCGGTTTGTTATTCGTTCTTTCTACACATCCATCAGGGTTTTTTATGTTATTTTTGCATATTTATGCGAATAATATGCAGTTTGGAAAAATGTTTATATTCATTGACTTAATAAAAATGGCATGATAAAAGTAAACGCGTAACTATCAATTATACAATTATATGAGGATTCGGAGTAACTTGGATGGATGTCCATCCGATGAAAAGAATGAGATATCATGCTTAGCGTGACTAGCATTAAAATCAGTAAATCCCAAAGAAGAACCACACATCGTCTATTCCTTTCTGCGATTCTTTCCAGTGAACATCACTGGTGCGGTGCATTATAGCTTCTCTCTCGAATATTCATTTTGCTGAATAAAATCAGCATCACGTTGTTTTTTATTGTTTATTTTTTAATTGCACGATGCTTCCTTAGTCAAAAAGTTTTTAATGGCTGTTTGAAAAACATACGAGTACGTGCAGTTCTGTAGAGAGATTTTATCATGATATATTGGATATTTTTAGGATTAGCTATTGTTACCGAGGTTATCGGGACATTATCAATGAAACACGCGAGTGTGAGTGGTGATTTTACGGGAATGGTGGTGATGTATGCCATGATTGCGTCTTCCTATATTCTTCTTGCTATTGCAGTAAAAAAAGTGGCATTAGGCGTTGCTTATGCCTTGTGGGAAGGGATCGGTATTTTATTTATTACAACATTTAGTGTTATGTGGTTTGGTGAATCACTTTCGCCGATGAAAATTGGTGGCCTAGTGTTGTTGATTACTGGAATCGGTTTGATTAAATCCGGTACGAAGAAAGTAACTGTTACAAAATCAGCTCAAAAAATGAAAGCAACCGCAGAGCGAGCGGTTAGTGCTGTTAAATCAAGTGGATTAGCTCCGAATAACGTTAAAACGGAGGCTTGATTATGGAAGGTCAATTTGAATGGTGGCATGGCGCCTTCTTGGTTCTTGCTGTCGTACTAGAAATTCTGGCGAATATCTTTTTAAAGATGTCGAATGGTTTTAAACGATATTGGTTAGGTATTTTATCATTAATTGCTGTATTAGGCGCATTTAGCTCGTTAGCTCAAGCCGTAAAAGGAATTGAACTATCAATTGCTTATGCTCTGTGGGGCGCGTTTGGTATTATTGCTACTGTTGCAGCAGGATGGATACTGTTTAATCAACGCTTGAATTATAAAGGCTGGGGTGGAATTGTTCTGTTATTATTAGGAATGGTTCTTATCAAGATGTCTTAATCTCTTTTAAAGCCTTTTATTATCCGTGTAGCTGGTTTTGACGATATGCTACACGGATTATTTTATCTACATTATTTTAGTCAATTGCAGCAATCACTTTAATTTCGACTTTATACTCTGGCTTCATCAATTGTGCCTGAACAGTACAACGTACTGGCGCACTTCCTGCCACAACCCATGCATCCCATGCTTGGTTCATTCCCGCAAAATCGGCTTTGTCAGCAAGAAAAATCGTTGCATCAAGTATTTTACTTTTATCTGAGCCAACACGCTGTAACATGATATCAATTGCGGATAGTGTATTTGCTGTTTGAGCAATAATATCGGCATCTAAGTTTTCTGGAACGCTGGTGTAATAAACAACATTATTATGGATAACAGCTTCAGACCAACGATCATCAGGATCAATTCGTTTTATAGACATAAGGGTTCCTCATAAATTATCTTTTTTAGGATAACAGCTTGTTCAAGAGATGAGAATCAGTTCGTTTTGATCAGATGAATTAGCTCAGCACATGTTTTTAATGCATGCTAAAGTACACCTCTTTTTTATCAATATAGACAGGTTTGCAGTGCACGACGATTTCTCTTCTGATGGCTTTCTGGCAAAAACAATCCCCGGTTTTCAACCTCGTGCTGCGCAGGTGACAATGTCTAACGCGGTTGCTAATGCTATTGAGGAAAAACACGTGCTGGTAGCAGAAGCGGGTACGGGGACAGGAAAAACCTATGCATATTTAGTCCCCGCATTGCGTTCTGGTAAAAAAGTGATTGTTTCCACGGGTTCAAAAGCATTGCAAGATCAGCTATATCACCGTGATTTACCCACTATTATTGATGCTATGCAATATAACGGGCGTATTGCATTACTTAAAGGCCGTTCGAATTATTTATGCTTAGAGCGCTTAGACCAGCAGTCTTTGGGAGGCGGGAGCCTGGAACCCGAGATATTATCTGCGGTAGTACGTTTGCGCAGCTGGTCGATTGAATCTGAACTAGGCGATATTAGCACTTGCCATGATATTGCTGAAGATCATGCTGTATGGCCATTAGTCACCAGCACAAATGATAACTGTTTGGGAAGTGATTGCCCGCGCTATCAAGAGTGCTTTGTACTTAAAGCCCGCCGTAAAGCACTAGAAGCTGATGTTATTGTGGTCAACCACCATTTATTTATGGCTGACCGTGTGGTGAAAGATACAGGTTTTGGAGAATTAATTCCGCAAGCTGACGTAACGATTTTTGATGAAGCGCATCAAATTCCCGATATTGCAAGCCAATATTTTGGTCAACAATTAAGCAGTCGCCAATTGCTTGATCTGGCAAGAGATATGGTGATGGTTTATCGGACGGAATTGAAAGATCAAGCTCAGCTACAAAAAAGTGCGGATAGATTGACGCAAAGCACATTAGATTTTCGATTACATCTTGGCGAGAACAGTTTTCGCGGTAATCTGCGAGATTTACTGAAAATACCAATTGTGCAAAGAGCATTAGTATTGCTCGATGATGCTTTAGAACTCTGCTATGAAGTCATAAAAACCTCATTGGGACGTTCACAAACTGTTGATTCTTTATTCGAGCGGGTGACACAATATCGTAACCGTCTTAATCGACTGAAAGATGTCTCTATATCAGGTTACAGTTATTGGTTTGAAAGTTACGGACGGCATTTTCTATTGGCATTAACACCTTTGACTGTTGCTGAAAAATTCAGTGAAATGATTGCCAATTCAACGTCGAGTTGGGTATTCACATCAGCAACTTTATCCGTTAATGAAAAATTAAGTTATTTTACAGATAGGCTAGGTTTATCCGATGCTAAGACGCTGCTATTAGCGAGCCCATTTGATTATGAAAGCCAAACATTACTCTGTGTTCCACGTTTTTTACCTGAAACGAATCAAAAAGGGATTTCGCAAAAGTTGGCAGCAATGCTTAGGCCTTTAATTATTAAAAACCAAGGCAGATGCTTTTTCTTGTGTACCTCTCATATGATGATGCGTGAACTCGCGGAGGAATTTAAAGCGAGTTTAACGTTACCTGTATTTATGCAAGGTGAAAGTAGTAAAAATAAACTCCTTTCGCAATTTATTGCTGCGGGAAATG
The DNA here is from genome assembly GCF_000314895.2 of Providencia sneebia DSM 19967. Lineage (GTDB taxonomy): Bacteria > Pseudomonadota > Gammaproteobacteria > Enterobacterales > Enterobacteriaceae > Providencia > Providencia sneebia. The sequence continues at coordinate 2,152,361 of NZ_CM001773.1, forward strand.
CAGTGCTTGTGGCAACGAGCAGTTTTTGGGAAGGAGTTGATGTCAGGGGTGATGAGCTGACGTGCGTCATTATTGATAAACTACCTTTTACTGCACCTGATGATCCATTATTGCGTGCGCGCATTGAAGATTGCCAAGTCAGAGGTGGTGATCCGTTTGCAGATGTACAGCTGCCTGATGCCGTCATTACCTTAAAACAAGGTGTAGGGCGACTTATTCGAGATACCAGTGATTATGGCGTTATTGTGATTTGTGATAACCGTTTAGTCACTCGGCCTTATGGTGAAGTGTTTTTAAATAGCCTACCGCCATCCCCGAGAACTCGAAGCTTAACTAAAACTATTGAGTTTCTTGAAAAAAACGAACTGAGACTAATAATGATAGAAAAACCAAGACGATAGAATAGGTTTTGTACTGTTAAATGCTTAGATTATGTTATCATATTTTGCAATTTAGGGCTGTTATCTACTTGATTTAATCAATAAGATACCATTGAGTCATGTTATATTAAACCCAATTACAGGTTGCTGTGCGCGAGCATGGTAGCGTCAATTTAATCATTTGCCGGAGTTATGGCATGTCGAGTCGTATCCTTGCTGTTGATACAGCAACAGAAGCATGTTCTGTCGCACTGTTATGTGATGGAGAAATTATTTCTCGTTTTGCAATCTCACCTCGTGAGCATACCCAAAAAGTTTTACCTATGGTTGAAGATGTTTTATCCGAGGCGGGGATTAAACTGAATCAGCTAGATGCATTAGCATTTGGGCGAGGACCGGGGAGCTTCACTGGCGTGCGAATTGGTGTTGGGATTGCGCAAGGTTTAGCACTAGGTGCCAACTTACCTATGATTGGTATCTCATCTTTGATGGCTTTAGCAGAAGGGGCTTATCGCTTGCAGGGACAAGAAAATGTCTTGGTTGCAATAGATGCGAGAATGTCTGAAATTTATTGTGCACAATATCAACGAACAGAAAATAGCCTGTGGCTTGGTGAAGAAACTGAAGCGGTTATGAGCCCAGATATTTTCCAACAAAAGATTGCTGATTTAACGGGGCAGTGGAGTTTTGCTGGAACTGGATGGCAAGCTTATCCGCAATTAGGGGAAAATCTCACTTTAGTTGATAGCACAGTAGAATTGCCAGCTGCGCAAGATATGCTGCCAATTGCAGAACAGTTATGGCTAGTAGGAAAAGTGCAAGCTGTTGAAGATGTTGAGCCGACTTATTTGCGTAATGAAGTGACATGGAAAAAACTGCCGGGCCGTTAATCCGGCTTCTATCATATTTATTCTGAGTCGGTTGGGAAATGTCAGTAAGTTGTTATAAAATTAAAGTAGATTATCTGTCACTAACTCAGTAAATAGGATTGTTATTTAGATGCTCTATTTATGATTATTTATAGTTTCCGGTAAGTTAGATTGTACATATCGTGTTATTGTAGATAAGAATCATTTTAATCTTAGTCGACTGAATTTATAATAAAGCTAAACGGAGGTGGTGAATGGAAAAGAAACTTAATTACCGCTCTGCACTTAAAATAGTTTTATTTGCAGGCGTACTAGCATTAACGGGTTGCGTATCGATACCGTCATCTATTCAAGGTTCATCGCCTAACCCAGCGGTTAATCTAGCATCGGTTCAAAATGCACCTGAAATGTATGTTGGGCAAGAAGGCCGTTTTGGTGGAAAAGTGATCTCTGTATTTAACGAGCCAAGCAGAACGCGTTTGGAAATTGCTGTTATGCCACTGAACAAATATGATGCAGCTCCTGAATTAAATACTGCATCAGAAGGTCGTATTTATGCTTATGCGAATGGTTTCCTTGATCCAGCTGATTTCAAAGGTCGTTATATCACTGTGGTAGGCAAAATCACTGGCGTGAAAGCAGGTAAGATTGGTGAAATTGCATATAACTATGTGACGCTTAATGTAACGGGTTATCAACGTTGGAATATGGCTCAAAGTGTTATTATGCCGCCAGTAGGGCCTTGGGGCTATGGTGGTTATTATGGTGACCCATACTTCTATAATCATCCTTGGGGCTATGGGTACGGATATGGTTATGGTTACCCAGGTGGAGTTGCGCCCGTTCAAACTTATTTAACTGAATAATACTGATTTTAAGAGGACGTAATTTAACGTCCTCTTTTTATCTTTATTTATTGATATTGACGCCAAGTTATTTCTTCTATAATTAAATCCTGTCTTGTTATTGCGTGATTAAATATCCTATATTTTAGTTCCAACCTGATAATGACGTAATTTAGAGATGACTTTACATTTCTAAATAGCCAAGTCAGCCCGTTCTTCTATTCTTATTTTGCGAAATTCTCCTCAATTTCAGGGAAAGTGTGTATAATTCTCGGCGCATTCTAAATATGTCAAATTGGTTTTAACTTGCCATATAATGGATGTACACCAGATTTAATTCTGGGAAACTAACTAAAAAATACCGTAGGCGGAATTGACCGCCTATTTTTGTTTCGAAGGAATGAAATTTATTTAGTGATAGACCTCTCAACCTTAGCATTGGTTATTTTCCAAACTGGTACGCTGAGTTAATATTTTGTTAAAGGAGTGTGTCGGTTATATTGCTATACTAAATTCAGGAGTCATACTTTGGAAAAAATCTGGCTAAAAAATTATCCTACAGATGTCCCGGAAGAGATCGATCCTGACCGATTTGCCTCTTTGGCTGAGCTGCTAGAAAATTCGGTTTCTCAATATGCCGATCAACCTGCATTCATTAATATGGGTGCGGTAATGACATACCGAAAACTAGAGGAAAGGAGCCGCGCATTTGCTGCTTATTTACAAAATGGTTTAGGATTAAAAAAAGGGGATCGCGTCGCATTAATGATGCCAAATCTTCTGCAATACCCTATTGCATTATTCGGCATATTGCGTGCAGGGATGGTTGCCGTTAACGTCAATCCACTTTATACACCAAGAGAGCTTGAGCACCAGTTAAATGACAGTGGTGCGGCTGCAATCGTTATTGTTTCAAACTTTGCCCATACCTTAGAAAAGGTTGTTTTTAATACAAAAGTTAAACATGTTATTTTAACTAGAATGGGAGATCAGCTGCCGCGACCTAAAGCGACATTAGTTGATTTCATTGTTAAATATGTGAAGCGCTTAGTACCAAAATACAATCTTCCTGATGCCATCTCGTTTCGCCGTGCAATGCATTATGGTTATCGTATGCAATATGTTAAACCTAATATTGCGGGTGATGATTTAGCATTCCTCCAATATACCGGTGGTACGACTGGAGTTGCGAAAGGTGCCATGTTAACTCATCGCAATATGTTGGCTAATCTAGAGCAAGCAAGATCCGCTTATGGGCCAGCATTAAAATTTGGCGAAGAGTTTGTGGTAACTGCATTGCCGCTTTATCACGTTTTTGCATTAATGGTGAACTGTTTGCTGTTCATCAATGTGGGCGGGGTGAATTTACTCATAACCAACCCTAGAGATGTACCTGGTACCGTTAAAGAATTAGCGCGTTATCCCATCACCGCAATCACTGGGGTCAATACATTATTTAATGCATGGCTGCATAATGATGAATTCCATAAGCTTGATTTTTCTAATTTAAGATTATCAGTTGGTGGTGGAATGCCAGTGCAAAAATCCGTTGCAGAGAAGTGGCAAAAGCTGACAGGAAAGCACTTATTAGAAGGATATGGCCTGACAGAGTGTTCACCGCTTGTCACAGGAAATCCATATAATCTGACGGAGTATAGTGGTAATATCGGCCTACCAGTACCTTCAACGGATGTGAAGTTTTTAAACGACGAAGGCCAAGAAGTGGCTATTGGTGAGCCAGGCGAAATGTGGGTAAAAGGCCCACAAGTGATGAAAGGTTATTGGAATCGACCTGATTCAACCGCTGAAGCCATTCATGATGGTTGGCTAGCAACTGGGGATATTGCTGAAATTAATGAAGAAGGTTATATCCGGATTGTTGACCGCAAAAAAGACATGATTATTGTCTCTGGTTTTAATGTTTATCCTAATGAAGTTGAAGATGTGATTGCGGCTCATCCTGATGTCGTTGAATGTGCAGCAATTGGCATACCGAGTGAAAGCACCGGAGAGGCCGTTAAAGTTTTTGTGATCTCTAAAAATGCCAATTTAACTTCAGATGATTTGAAAGCTTTCTGTCGACGTTCTTTAACTGCCTATAAGGTTCCGAAAATTTTCGAATTTCGTGATGAATTACCAAAATCAAATGTTGGTAAAATATTGCGTAAAGATTTGCGTGACGAAGAGAAAATGCGGCAAAATAAATCATTGGCCTAATCTATTCATAGTCTAATAACCTTGATGAGTAACACTGGATTTTTCCAGTGTTACTGTAATAAAAATATAAAAAAGAGAAATGTGTTTTGAATTATCGTTTAGTTACAACTGATAGCGAGTTAGTACAAGTATGCCAGCAGGCAAGTGAAGCCGAATGGTTAGCATTGGATACCGAATTCATCCGTACCAGAACTTTCTATCCACAATTAGGTTTGCTACAACTTTATGATGGAAAACAAGTTTCTCTGATTGATCCTTTAACTATTACGGATTTTTCACCGTTTAAAACGTTGTTGTCTAATCAACATCAGATAAAGTTTTTACACGCAGGTAGTGAAGATCTTGAAGTCTTTTTGCATGATTTCGGTTGTGTTCCAGACCCCATGATTGATACGCAAGTTATTGCGGCTTTTTTAGGCTATCCAATTTCTTGTGGTTTTGCTTCTTTAGTCTCGGAACATCTTGAAATTGAATTGGATAAAAGTGAATCTCGTACTGATTGGCGCGCTCGCCCCTTAAGTGATAAACAGTGTGAATATGCTGCTGCCGACGTATTCTATTTGTTGCCATTAGCTAAAATTTTGATGCAAAAAGTCGAAGATGCAGGCTATCTTACTGATGCGAAAGAAGAGTGTTTACGAACGGTTGCACGCAGACAAAAAGTCATTGATCCTGCAAAGGCGTATCGAAATATTACCAATGCTTGTCAATTAAAAGATGAACAATTAGCGTGTTTGCAAATGCTTGCTGAATGGCGGTTAAATCAAGCTAAAGCGCGTGATATGGCAATTAACTTTGTTGTAAAAGAAGAGCATTTGTGGAAAGTTGCTCGTTTTATGCCAAGTTCTTTAGCTGAACTTGATGCATTGGGGCTAACAGGGCAAGAAATACGTTGCCATGGTCGGCGCTTATTAAGCATAGTTGAAAAAGCGCAACAGATGGATGAAAGTGAGTATCCTAAAGCGGTTTCTAACCTTAATGAACAAGCTCAATATAAAAGTTTATTTAAAGAAATTAAAACAGCCGTTAAAGAAATAGCAGAGCTCGAAAAATTCAATGTAGAGCTTCTAGCATCCAGACGCCAAATAAACCAATTATTGTCTGTACATTGGGGAATAAAGTCCGTAACTGGTCAACCTGAATTATTGGATGGCTGGAGAGGACGTTTACTTGCCAAAACAATTACAGAACTACTTGCTCAAGCGGATTAGTTGACTTAGTTGTTAGGCTCTGTCTAATTAACCATTTTGCAAATGAGGTAAGGCCCCTAATGATTATCACTAGGAGCCTTTTTAGTTTTTATCTCAAAGATAATTTAAGCTGTTGTGTCTAAAATACAGTGTGCTTGTGGGATTAATTGAATAAATCCAAAGCATGCTGATATAACCTATTTTTTTATTTTTGAGCGCATAGCTTAATACAATGTAACTACATACTAAGCAATAAATAGCAATATGATAAGTCACTATGCGGCGTATACGCGATAAATAATAAAGATATATTAAGCCGTTATTTGACATGATAAAACAACGGCTTTTTTCAGTCTCTATTTTTATGGCGTTTTAGCGTCATCACCTTCTGGCAATGTTACGTTAAGCTCAAGTACTGAAATATCATCATCTTTTTGTTCAAATTGCACGGAAAGCATTTCTGGGTCAACTTGAACATATTTGCAAATGACTTGTAAAATGTCACGTTTCATATCCGCAAGATAGGGAGGTTCACTATCACCACGACGACGTTCAGCAACAATGATTTGTAATCGCTCCTTTGCGATATTTGCTGTCGGCTTTTTTCTCGACAGGAAGAAATCCAATAAAGCCATTATTTACCCCCCAAATAGGCGTTTTAAGAAGCCTTTCTTCTCTTCTTCTATAAATCGGATAGGGCGATCTTCACCTAGAATACGCTCAACACAGTCGCTATATGCTTGCCCTGCATCTGAATCGGCATCTAAAATAACAGGTTCACCTTGGTTAGATGAACGTAAAACAGATTGATCTTCTGGAATGACACCAATTAAAGGAATACATAAAATTTCCAAGACATCTTCCATACTAAGCATATCACCACGAGTCACTCGACCTGGATTATAACGAGTGAGTAGTAAATGTTCTTTAATAGGCTCTAACCCTTGCTCAGCACGGCGTGATTTTGAAGCAAGAATGCCTAAAATGCGGTCAGAGTCACGAACAGAGGAAACTTCTGGGTTGGTGGTAATAATCGCTTCATCGGCAAAGTAGAGAGCCATTAACGCTCCGCTTTCAATACCAGCAGGTGAATCACAAACAATAAAATCAAATGCTAGCTCATTACTGAGTTCATCTAAGATTTTCTCAACACCTTCTCGCGTTAAAGCATCTTTGTCGCGTGTCTGTGATGCAGGTAAGATAAAGAGATTTTCTGTACGTTTATCTTTGATTAGTGCTTGATTAAGTGTCGCATCACCTTGGATGACATTAACGAAGTCATACACTACGCGGCGTTCACATCCCATAATCAGATCGAGGTTACGTAGGCCGATATCAAAATCGATAACGACTGTTTTTTTCCCTCGTTGTGCTAGGCCTGTAGCTATGGCCGCGCTTGAAGTGGTTTTACCAACACCACCTTTACCCGATGTAACAACAATTATGCGTGCCATGAATAATTCCTTGTAAATAAGGTCTAAAATAAGTTCTCAATATTTAATTTGTTATCAACGAGACGAAGTTTCGTTGCTTTGCCGAGATATTCAGAAGGTATCTGATCACTCAACCAATATTCACCTGCAATTGACACCAGTTCAGCTTGTAAATGAATACAATAAATTTGACTTTCAATATCGCCGGAAGCGCCCGCTAAGGCTCGGCCTCGCATCACGCCATAGATATGAATATTACCATCTGCTAATAATTCTGCACCTGCGCTAACATTACTTGCCACGACGAGATCACTATTTGGTGCATAAATCCGTTGTCCTGAACGAACAGGCGTATTAATAATTCGCGTTTTACGGTGATGGAATTCAGGATCAGGCGGTGTTTCGGCAACGTGTGTCGCTTCAGGCTGAATTTCGGCAGCTTTTTGGCTTTTCCCTTCACTGAGAATAGGTAAACCAGAATCACTGACTTTTTTGCGTAATTGCGGGTCAGTGCAACCACTTACCCCGACAACTCTAAGGTCTACGGAAACTATTGCTTTATTAATGCTATATAAATCAGCTTGTTCCGTAAGAGAAGCAACGTTAATAACGATAGGTGCATTTTTAAAAAAGTCAGGAGCTTGGCTGACTTTATCCTGTAGTGCTTTTTTAATGAGTTTAGGTTCTTCACTATGTAAGTGAAGAACAGAAAGTGTAAAGCTACTACCTTTGAGTTCTATTGGCGACTGTGACATCTATCCGGCTCAGCAAATTAAAATATCCGAAACAAACTTCGGGTGGCGATATTCTGTAAAACAATAGCATGTTATAGTTACTGTATTCTTCAAGCAAGCCAATGCGCTATAAAAAGAGTTAAATATAATGATTTGTGCAATATATCGTAGTCCTAATCGTGATCAAACATATCTTTATATTGAGAAAAAAGATGATTTTTCTCGAGTCCCTGAAGAACTACTGAAACAATTTGGTACGCCGCAATTTGCAATGATGTTATCCCTGTCAAACCGCGATAAACTGGCAAATGCGGATATCGAAAAGGTCAAAACTGATTTAGCTGAGGTGGGTTACTATCTGCAATTTCCACCACCAGTTGAAGATTTATTAGCGGAATATCGTGAATAATTTCGACGAATAAAAAATTAAGAAAAAACTGATAGGTCTTTTAACCGACAAAAGTGATCAAATGAAGAAAACTTTATTATTTACCCTAATCGGTAGTGCATTTTTAGTGAGTTGCGCTGCTAAGCATTCTGAAAGTGTTTCACCGAAAGTCATAACAACTCAACAAGAGGCGGTTATTGAAAAACAGGTTGATGCTTTAGATAAAGCTTTCCCTATTGACCAACGTGAGCCATCGCAATTTCCAGCATATGTTGAATTATTAAAAGAGCATGCTTTAGCGCAAGGCATAAAACAATCTACAATTGATCGTGGATTTGCCAATATTCACTTTATTGAGCGTGTTGTTAAAGCGGACAAGGGACAGCCCGAAAAAAGGGCAACAGTCACGCTTGATAGTTACTTAAAAAATGTTTTACCTGCCTCGCGCATTAATGCAGGTGCGCAAAAGTATTGGGAAAATGAAGCGATTTTAAATGCCGTAAGTAAACGCTCGGGTGTTCCTCCTCAATATATTGTTGCATTATGGGGATTAGAGAGTGGTTTTGGGCGTTCACAAGGAAAAGAAGATGTTATCTCAGCATTAGCAACGCTTTCATTTGAAGGGCGCCGAGAAGCTTTATTTAGCAAACAACTTTTTGCCGCTTTAGAGATAATGGATAAAGGTTATATTCCGGATGACCAGCAACTAAAAGGTTCATGGGCTGGTGCAATGGGGCAAAGTCAATTTATGCCAACATCTTACCTTGCTTACGCGGTAGATGGTGATGGCGATGGTAAAATTGATATTTGGAACAATAAAGCAGATGTTTTTGCTTCTATAGCAAACTATTTAGCAACAGAAGGCTGGCAGTCTGCATTGCCTTGGGGTTACCAAGTTAATTTGCCTGCTGATTTTAATCGTCAGCTTGAAGGTGTGAAAACTGAACAAGGTAAAACAGTTGCACAATGGGAAAAATTAGGCGTTAAATTACCTGCATTTGCTAAGTTACCATCGAATGTAAAAACGTGGATTGTTATTCCTGATGATCCTCAAGGAAGAACATATCTGGTAACTGATAATTTCCGTACCATAATGCATTGGAATCGTTCATATTATTTTGCATTGAGTGTTTGCCTGATGGCAGATGGTATTGCTCAAAAAATACAATAATGAGAGTAGGAGTGACAACTATGTATCAACATCGCGATTGGCAAGGTGCTTTATTGGATTTTCCTGTGAATAAGGTTGTGTGTGTTGGTAGCAATTATGCCAAACATATTAAAGAGATGGGCTCAGCGCATCCTGAAGAACCCGTCATTTTCATTAAACCAGAAACAGCATTGTGTGATGCTAATCAACCCATTGTCATTCCCAAAGAGTTTGGTTCTGTTCATCACGAAGTTGAGTTGGCTGTGCTTATTGGCATGCCTTTGAAAAATGCAGATGAAGACCGCGTATCTCGATCAATTGCAGGTTTTGCGGTTGCGTTAGACTTAACCTTAAGAGATTTACAGGCGAAATTTAAAAAAGCGGGTCAACCTTGGGAAAAAAGTAAAGCGTTTGATGGTGCTTGCCCAATATCTGGTTTTATTCCTGTCAATAGCTTTGGTGACCCTCAAAATGCTCAGCTTTCCTTAGAAATCAATGGGGAAGTTCGTCAGTCAGGTTCGACTCGTGATATGATCACGCCAATTTTGCCGTTGATTAGTTATATGTCACGCTTTTTCACCTTACGCCCTGGAGATATTATTTTAACGGGGACGCCTGAAGGTGTCGGGCCATTAGTGTCTGGTGATATGTTAAAATTATCGATTAATGACCATTCGTTAACAACACGAGTGATCTAAATATAGGATTTATGAGTATTATGTCTCAGCCTTTTTGGCAGGTTAAAACGTTAGATGAAATGACAGATAATGAGTGGGAATCGTTGTGTGACGGTTGTGGTCAATGTTGTTTGCATAAATTAATTGATGAAGATACCGACGAAATTTATTTCACTAACGTTGCATGTAATCAATTAAATATTAAAACCTGCCAGTGTAAACATTATGAAAATCGTTTCGATTACGAAGAAGATTGTATCAAACTTAATCGCCATAATTTAGAAACGTTTGATTGGTTGCCTCATACTTGTGCTTATCGTTTATTACTTGAAGGCAAAACATTACCAATGTGGCATCCTTTAATAACGGGATCAAAAGCGGCAATGCATGGAGAAAGAATATCTGTGCGTCATATTGCTGTTAGAGAAAGTGATGTGATTATTTGGGAAGATCATATTATGAACCACCCAGATAAATCGAAAAGACTTTGATGCAATCAAATTAAAAGGGGTCTTGCTATGAAATTATATCTTTATGACCATTGTCCATTTTGTGTTCGTGCCAGAATGATTTTTGGATTAAAAAATCTACCCGTTGAGAATATTTATTTATTGGATAATGACGTAGAAACACCAACTAAAATGATTGGTCGTAAAATGCTGCCCATTTTAGAAAAAGATAATGGCGAATATCTCCCTGAAAGTTTAGATATTGTGCATTATGTTGATCAATTATCGGCTCCTGCTATTGCGACGGGTGAAATTTCACCTGAAGTTGACCAATGGTTTAAAGAAGTTTCTGGCGCAGTTTATAAGCTGGTTGTTCCTCGTTTTACACAATCATCATTCCCGGAAATTAAAACGCCTGAAGCGAAAAAAGCGTATATTGAACGTGAAGAAAAACGGTTTGGTGACCTTAATATTCCTTTAAAAGAGACGAAAACATTTCTTATTGAATTAGAACCGCATATGGATGTTTTAGATGAATGGTTAGAAAAACGCGGGGATATTATCAATATTGATGATTTTATTATTTTCCCTGTGCTACGCAGTTTATCTATTGTTGCCGATTTACCCTTTAGCACCACCATATTGAACTATATGGAAAAAATGTCTAAAGCTGCGAATGTTGAATTGTTATTCGATCAAGCTAAATAAACTCAAAGACTGTCAATATGACACTTGCATCCCGAGTGAATAATATGTTTCTCGGGATGCAGTATTTGTAATGATATAAATTATTAGGTCATTAAAACCTAATTTATATAATCATGCAGGGTATAAACCAATTTCTTTTTACCCTGAGAAAGAACCAAACTCTTATTATTATACGAAATAGCTACGCCATCGCTGAGCATTTGCTTAATTAATGGGTCCCATTTAGAGAGATCTTCATCAACACACTCCAACTCAGTTTTTGATAAATGTTTGACACGAAGAGTCGCATTATGAACTCTGCCCATACCATAAAAGTCGTTACACATTGTGGCCGTGATAAACATTTTTTCACCAAAAGAAATTGTTGGTGTACTTGTTTTACCCGTAATGGGGCGCCCATCAATTTCCGTCAAAATAAAATTATGGTGAAGCAACTGCTGTTCAGTCACATTATCGCTATTACTAGCATTCACTTTCTGAGTTTGACAAGCGACTAATAAACAACCAAATAGTACTAAAGGTATAATCCGCTTCATTTATTACTATACCTATATCTATGAGGCTTTAACGATGTTAGGGCAAGATTCACCACGGCTTATTTCGCTAATATTACTTAATGTTGTTTCACTAATACTTGTTAGTGCTTCATCAGTTAAGAAAGCTTGGTGCCCTGTGAATAAAACGTTATGACATGAGGAAAGACGACGGAAAATATCATCTTGAATAACATCATTTGATTTGTCTTCAAAGAAGAGTTCACGTTCATTTTCATAAACATCCATGCCTAATGCACCAATTTTTTGAGATTTAAGGGCATTAATTGCAGCGGCAGAATCAATAAGGCCACCGCGGCTTGTGTTAATGATCATTACGCCATTTTTCATTTTATTGAAGGCAGACTCATCCAATAAATGATAATTTTCCGGTGTAAGTGGACAATGAAGTGAAATAATATCCGAATTTTTATACAGCGTATCTAAATCAACATATTCCGCACCTAAATCCAGAACAGCTTGGTTTGGATAAGGATCATGCGCTAATAAACGCATACCAAAACCTTTTAAAATTCGCAGTGTAGCAAGACCGATTTTACCTGTGCCAATAATACCTGCGGTACGATTGTGCATATTAAAACCAGTTAAACCTTCTAATGAAAAATTGGCATCGCGGGTTCTTTGATATGCGCGATGAATACGGCGATTTAAACAGAGCATCATACCAACAGCATGTTCAGCCACGGCTTCAGGTGAATAAGCGGGTACACGAACAACTTGGATACCCAACTCTTCGGCGGCGTTTAAATCAACATTATTAAAACCTGCACAACGTAATGCTAATATATGTATATTCAGTGCCGCGAGTTCTTCTAATACTTCACGACTGGCGTCATCATTAACAAAAATACAGACAGCATCAGCACCAACCGCATTCTTTGCAGTTTGTACTGTTAAAGGGAAATCAAAGTATTCTATATCAAAGTCAAAATCTGATCTTTGATTGACTTGATTCATATGTTTGCGATCATATTGTTTAGTGCTATAAGAAACGATTTTCATCTAAGTAACTCCGTGTACAATTAGGAACCTAGAAACTCAAAAATAAAGTGATAGTTTAAATAAGTAACTATCAAGGGTTCAGGTCAGAATAAGACAATTATTACTGTAAATCACCAAAAAAATAGAAAATAAGACTTTCCTTACAGTATAACGTCAATAGTCGTTGAAAATAGCCAATATAGTGGTCATTGAATTAAACGGGACAACATTGTTTCTCATATTTAGCATCAATAAAAACAAGGAAGTTGTTTAATGAAAAGGATACTAAAAATATTACTTTTGAGCGCAGCTTCGATTTTTGTGCTCATGTGTATATTATGGTTAACAATGGCTCGCTGGCTTCCCATTGTGGCTAAAATTTATCTTCCCGAAAATGTGACATTGTCTATTAGCCAACCAACATTGACTAATAAGCAATTTACTGTTGATAGTATACAACTAAGAGCAGAAAATTGTTTATGGATTAATGCACAAAATAGTCGATTTTCACTTTTTCCATTACACTTAGTTATTGATGAATTAAAGGAAGATAATCAGTGTTTAGCGTTTTTAACTAGCCAAAATGAGAATGAAAGTTCCGCAATATCTGTTAGTGAAATTATTCAAAATCTGCCAACCTTTTCATTCGTTATCAATAAAGTGATCCTAGCACCTTGGGAAAGTTATCAAGGAAATTTATGGCTATATCGTAATGATAAAACACCACTGTCTTTAGACTATCGCGGTGATAAATTAGCTATTTCAACTCATATTACTGAAGATGGCCATTTAATTATTGAACGTCTTGTCGCGACATTGCCAAATGAAGAACAGCAAATTAGTTTGAATGGTCAGCTGATATTGCCCTTAATGACAAATGAATTACCTGAAAATGGGGCATTATTTGCAGATTTTCAGCTAACTCAGCCTTCAAAATCGTTACATGCCAAATTTCAGTGGCAGAAAAATCAAGGTGATTTATCTCTCTTTGATGTCAATACAGGCCAAGAAATATTGCATCTTCCTTGGGAAGTTCAACCCACTGTTATTAATATTACAAATGGGCGCTGGTGGTGGGAACAAAATAGCTTACCTATACAAGGCGGTATTTCATTGAAAGTGGAAGATTGGCCTGAAGGGATGGCGAACATGGTTATTAGTAGCCGCATAAATGCGATTACTGAAGCTAAGAAGGGCAAAGCGAATCTCGTTTTAACACTACCAGCAACTAAGATTAATGTATTAGATGCCGATATTAAATTGGGTCTAAATGGGCAAGTAAAATATAACGATATGGTATTGGATATTAATTTACCTACCAAAATTTCAGGTCAATTAATTTCACCATCAGTGATGTTTCAACCAGGCGCATTATTACGGGCTTATGGGCGAGTTTCTCCAACGTTATTGTTACAAGAAGCGCGTTTGCCTCTTGCTGGAACATCTTTAAATAGAGAAGGCGTATCAGGCAGATTACAAGCAATTTTAAAAGTCAAAGAGCAATATTGGGGAAATTTTGCCGTTCATTTAGATGGTCAAGCGGATCAATTTAAATTTGATAAAGGCTCATGGGATTGGAAATATTGGGGTGAAGCGTATTTACCGTCATTAGCTGCAAATTGGGATATTCAAGGTAAAGGACGTTGGCAAGAGACACTGATCACATTAGATAGCTTGGATACTGGATTTGATCAGATAAAATATGGTTTGTTATCTATGAATACCACGAGGTTGGTATTGACCAAACCGTTAATGTGGCAACGAGATATTAATAAAGCGCAATTTTTAGGCTCAGTGAAATTAACCAGTAATCGCATGCAATTTGGTGCGGCAAGTTACCTACCCAAAATTACGATTAATGCTGATATTGCAGGGAAGTCACCCGCTGATTTTCAATTAAAAGCAGATTTAAGCACACAACAAGTTGGACCAATTGTTATTTTTACTCGTTGGGATGGTGAGCGTTTTAGAGGTATGGCACGTTGGCCAGAACAATCCGTCAGTGCTTTTCAAACATTAATTCCTGCGGATTTAGGGATCACGTTGCGAGAAGGAAAGTTATTTTCTCAAGCCGCATTTTCTATTGATCCTGAAAAAGGATTCATTGCAGGTGGTCACTGGCGTGTTGAAAATACGGGGTTGTGGTTAAAAGATGGAGAGATCAGTGGGCTTAATTTTGTTTTACCTTGGAAATTGCAAAATAGTACTTGGGTTTTAGGTGAAAAATCACCGGTAGAATTACGCATTAAACAACTCAATAATTTATTTGAATTAACCGATATTCGTGCTGATTTAAACGGTTCTTATCCGCCAACAAATCAACAGCCATTAAAACTCAGTAATGTGAGTTTTAATGTATTAGGTGGGAAAGTTTCCTTAGATTTATTACGCTGGCCACAAGAGCAGCCTGCAACGATCCGCCTTCATCAAGTTGAGTTGAGCCAGTTATTTACTGTTCTTAAAGTTAGCCAATTTGCGGCATCAGGTAAAGTTGATGGTGAATTACCTTTTTATCTCTCTAATCCTGAATGGATCGTAAAAAAAGGCTGGGTACAAAATAGTGGTCCTTTAGCATTACGCCTTGATACTCAATTTGTAGAGTCAATTAAAAAGGATAATATATCCGCGGGTTCTGCAATAAGTTGGCTCCAATATTTAGAGATTTCGCGTAGTCGCACTGAAGTTAATATCACCAATTTAGGATTATTAACAATGAAAACGTTGATTGTAGGCTTTAATTCTCAAGCAACGAAAAGGCAAGAGGTTCATCTTAATTATTCTCATGAAGAGAATATTTTTCAATTATGGAAAAGTTTACGTTTCGGCAGTAATTTAGAAGAGTGGTTAGAAAAAAACCTGTAAAAATAAGGGAAACAAGTGAAATTACTTATAACAAGTGCATTTGTGTTAATGTCAATGATGTTAACGGGGTGTTTAAAAATAGAAGTCGCTACTCCTGATAAACCAATTAATATTAATATGAATGTCAAAATTGAGCATGAAATTCAGATCAAAGCGGATAGGCAGATTGAAGATTTGCTCAAAGAAAATAGCGAGCTATTTGGTAAGGTAGAGACAAAATGAAACAATTCATCAAAATAGTGATGTTATTCAGTTTATTAACTGTGTTTCCTGCACTTGCTTTAACGGTTGATGAAGCGAAAAACCAAGGATTAGTGGGTGAAACGCTATCAGGCTATCTTGCTGTCATTAATGAAGATAATAAACTTGCCACAGAATTAGTCTCGAATATTAACCGTGAACGAGAGCTAAAATACAGTGAAATAGCCAAGAAGAATAATCTGCAAACGCGTGAAGTTGCTAGAATTGCAGGGCAAAAATTAGTTGAACGAGCAAGTTCAGGTGAATATGTTCGAGGTATTAATGGTCAATGGTTACAGAAAAAGTAGTCCATATCATATTAAGTCAACATAATGATTAATATGCACTTCATCATCTGCCTACATGGCGAATTGTTTACAGTTTAGCTGATACAATTGAGTATAAAAACGGATATTTGAAAGTACCTTACTTTTACAGTTAATCTGAAAGCTTACTACTTGGTTTTACTGCTAGATAGCCGAAAAACTGCTAGAATTCGCATCAATTTTCAAATCAAATTATTGACTACGACATGAACAATTATAACGCTGATTAAGTTTGTCATTCTCAATTGGTTAGTCGTCTAAGATATATAAATAAGGATCCAAAAAGTGAAATCCATACTGACAGCTTTAGAAGCTGATATTGGACAAACTTCATTACGTGATCAGTGGCTATTAAAAAAACGCCTGCACGGAGTGGCTAAAATTCGTGATGATAAATCGCGAGCTGCGGTATTAGATGTGATTAAAGCTGATATTGAAACAGCAAAACAGAAGGTGGCAAATAAGTTATTAAATCCACCCAAAATCATTTACCCTGAAAATCTACCTGTAAGCCAAAAAAAACAAGCAATTTATGATGCGATTAAACAACATCAAGTTGTTATTATTGCAGGGGAAACAGGTTCTGGTAAAACAACCCAGATCCCAAAAATTTGTTTAGAGTTGGGTCGTGGAATTAAAGGGTTCATTGGACATACCCAGCCAAGACGATTGGCTGCTCGTTCTGTCGCTGCTCGTTTGGCGCAAGAGCTAGAGAGTGAAATTGGCACAACGGTAGGTTATAAAGTCCGTTTTAGTGACCAAGTCAGCGAAAATACCAGAGTCAAACTGATGACTGATGGTATTTTGTTGGCAGAATTGCAAAATGATAAATTATTACTGCAATATGACACCATTATTATTGATGAAGCACATGAACGCAGCCTGAATATTGATTTTATTTTAGGGTATTTACGCCAATTATTAATCAAACGCCCTGATCTGAAAGTCATTATTACATCGGCAACGATTGATCCTGAACGATTTTCACGCCATTTTAATCAAGCACCAATCATTGAAGTTTCTGGGCGCACTTATCCTGTAGAAGTCCGTTATCGTCCTATTATTGGTGCGGATAATGATAATGATCGCGACCAAATCGATGGCATTATTGATGCAGTCAATGAATTGGGCAAAGAAAGTGCAGGCGATATTTTGATTTTCATGAGTGGTGAACGTGAAATTCGTGACACTGCGGATGCTTTGAATAAATTACAATTACGCCATACTGAAATTTTGCCCTTGTTTGCTCGCTTATCAAATAGTGAACAAAATCGTATTTTCCATCCTCATGGTGGCCGCCGTATTATTTTATCCACTAACGTGGCTGAAACATCTTTAACAGTGCCTGGTATTAAATATGTCATTGATACAGGTTACGCACGGATCAGCCGCTATAGTTTTCGCACTAAGGTACAACGCCTTCCTGTTGAACCAATATCTCAAGCTTCTGCTAATCAGCGTAAAGGCCGGTGTGGTCGGGTTTCTGATGGAGTTTGTATCCGTCTCTATTCCGAAGAGGATTTTTTGGGACGGCCAGAGTTTACTGATCCTGAAATATTAAGAACCAATCTTGCCTCTGTTATTCTACAAATGACCTCAATTGGTTTAGGGGATATCAGCGCATTTCCATTTGTTGAAGCACCAGACAAACGGAATATTCAAGATGGTGTCAAATTGCTTGAAGAGTTAGGGGCAATTAAACCTCATAAAGAGAATGAACGCGGCTATTTGCTAACGGATATCGGTCGCCAATTAGCTCAATTACCGGTTGATCCAAGACTTGCCCGTATGGTGATTGAAGCGAAGAAACAGGGTGCTGTTCGTGAAGCAATGGTGATTGTGTCAGCGCTATCCATTCAAGACCCAAGAGAAAGGCCACTTGATAAACAGCAAGCTTCTGATGAAAAGCATCGTCGTTTTCATGATAAACAATCTGATTTCCTCGCCTTTTTAAATTTATGGGATTATCTCAAAGATCAACAAAAGGCACTTTCTAATGCTCAGTTTAGAAAAATGTGTCGCCAAGATTTTCTCAACTATTTGCGTGTTCGTGAGTGGCAAGATTTATATACCCAATTAAGACAAGTTGTTAAAGAACAGGGTATTCCTATTAACAGTTTAGAGGCTGATTTTAGAAGCATTCATGTTTCTTTATTGGCGGGTTTACTTTCTCATGTTGGGCAAAAAGATGCAGATAAACCCGAGTTTACCGGCGCGAGAAATGCCCGATTTATGTTATTTCCGGGCTCTGGGTTGTTTAAAAAACCGCCCAAATGGGTGATGGTGGCCGAATTAGTTGAAACCTCAAAATTATGGGGCAGAATTGGCGCAGCAATTGACCCTGAATGGATTGAACCTTTAGCCGCGCATTTAGTTAAACATCACTATAGCGAACCGCATTGGTCAAAATCGCAAGGCGCTGTAATGGCGTCAGAAAAGGTAACGCTTTATGGATTACCGATTGTCGCTGCTCGTCAAGTCAACTACGGAACAATCGATCCATTATTATGCCGTGAATTATTTATTCGTCATGCATTGGTTGAAGGAGACTGGCTCACCAAACATGCCTTCTTTAGAGAGAATCGTAAGTTACTTGCTGAAGTTGAAGACTTAGAACATAAATCGCGTCGCAGAGATATTTTGGTTGATGATGAAACTTTATTTGCATTTTATGATCAACGTATCCCCAATGATGTTATTTCAGCGCGTCATTTTGATCATTGGTGGAAAAAAATATCAAAACAGCAGCCTGATTTGCTAAATTTTGAAAAAAATATGCTAATTAAGGAAAATGCAGCGAATGTTTCATTACTTGATTATCCCAATTATTGGCATCAAGGTGATTTAAAATTCCGCTTAAGCTATCAATTTGAGCCGGGAACAGATGCTGATGGTGTAACGGTTCATATTCCTTTGGCGATATTAAATCAGGTGCAAAATGTGGGTTTTGATTGGCAAGTTCCGGGATTACGTGAAGAATTAATCATCGCGTTGATTAAATCTTTGCCGAAACCTATCCGCCGTAATTTTGTGCCCGCACCAAATTATGCGTCTGCATTTTTAGAACGGGTTCCTACACCCGATGGCAATATTCTTGAAAGGCTCGAAAAAGAGTTGCGCCGGATGACAGGGGTGACCGTTGATCGTGATTCTTGGCAATTATCGCAATTGCCTGTGCATTTACAGATGACTTTTCGTGTTATAGGTGAGAAAAATAAAACGATTGCTGAAGGTCAGGATCTTGACGAACTGAAAGGCCGCCTAAAAGAAAAAGTCCAAGAGACGCTATCCGAAGTTGTTGATGACGGCATTGAACAAAGTGGTTTGCATATTTGGAGTTTCGGTGAATTACCTCAGCGTTATGAACAAAAACGCGGTGGTTATTCTGTCAAAGCTTACCCAGCATTAGTGGATGAGAAAAACAGTGTTGGAATTCGGGTATTTGAGACTGAATTTGAACAACAGCAGGCAATGTGGAGTGGTATTCGCCGTTTATTATTACTCAATATTCCTTCGCCAATTAAATATTTGCATGAAAAATTGCCGAATAAATCTAAATTAGGTTTATATTTTAATCCTTATGGAAAAGTATTAGACCTGATTGATGATTGCATTGCTTGTGGTGTGGATAAACTTATCGAAAAACATGGCATGTTAGTGTGGGATGAGAAGGGCTTTAGTCAACTGCAAGATTTCGTACGTGCAGAGCTTAATGATGAGGTCGTGCAAATTGCCAAACATGTTGAGCAGATATTAACCGCTGTTTTTGCTATCAATAAACGATTGAAAGGGCGGGTAGATTTTTCAATGGCACTGGCACTTTCTGACATTAAAGCGCAATTAGCCAATTTAGTGTTTAAAGGTTTTGTGACGGCGCATACATGGAAACGTCTTCCAGATGTATTACGTTATTTAACTGGGATTGAGCGTCGCTTAGAAAAATTATCTGTTGATCCAAATCGTGATAGAGCTCAGATGAGTAAAATTGAGCATGTCACTAACATGTGGCAACAATGGATGGCTAAATTAACGCCTATTCAACAATTATTGCCTGAAGTGCAAGAAGTCCGCTGGATGATTGAAGAATTACGGATTAGTTTATTTGCACAACAATTAGGTACGCCTTATCCAATCTCAGATAAGCGAATTATCCAAACAATGGAAAGTCTTACTCAAAAAATGTAACCATTCCAACAAGGTTAGCTTTCGAATAAATGAAAGCTAACCTTTATCAATTAGTAAAATCCAATACTTACCGGCTTTAGCCTAAAATCGATGAATTTAGTTACAACATACTAGTGTTTGTGTATTTAAAAATACCTTAACCACCAGCTTCAGTACAATAGAAATAAGGCTAAAAAGGAACAAACAAGAGAGGTCATTACAAGATTTTATTTATGGTTAAACCTTGTAATGACCTGAATACAATTAGTCAGATATAAAATTAGATAAGATAGTAAATGGCGGGAATTGCACCAGCAAGAATGGCAAGAGAAGCAATTTTCTCAACAAAATTTAACTTCATTTGGTTTGATTGCTGTGAACGAGCATACCAAAAAACCAAAATACCCGGTGCATATAAAACGACTGAAAGCATCAAATTAATCAGCCCTGAAGCATACAGCAACCATAATCCATAAAAGCTGGCAATTAGTCCTACTAATAACAATGGTTTGTTATGGCGCTCAAAAGCAACTTTTATGAGAAATGCACCAACCAAAAAGTAGGGGACGAGGATCATCTCTGAGGCGATGGTTAATAGCGTATTATAATTACTGCCGCTTAACCAAATTAACACAAGTGATAATTGAACTGCACCATTAGTCAACCATAAAGAAGAGGAAGGTGCGTCGTTTTTATTTAGTTTATTGAAAATTTTAGGAAATGATTGATGCTGTGCCGCAATGTAAGGCACTTCAGCTGCCATGATTGTCCAGCTTAAATAAGCACCACAAACTGAAATAATGAGTCCTGCGGCAATAATGATTTCACCACTAGAGCTGATTAAATTAACCATCAAAGGTGCCATTGATGGATTTTTAATTTCAGCCAGTTCAGCGCGCGGCATGATGCCTAATGAGAGTAAGGTAACAAGGATATAAATAATTAACGCTGCGCTAACAGCAAAAACAGTGGCTAAGCCAACATCACGTCTATTTCTCGCTCTAGCTGAGACAACAACCGCACCTTCTATCCCAATGAAAACCCATAATGTAATCAACATGGTATTTTTAACTTGCTCCCAAACAGGGACACCAAGAGAAATACCGCTAAAATCAGCATCAAATATATCGAGTTTGAATGCTAACATAGCTAAAACAATAAATAGCCCTAATGGGATTAATTTAGCCATTGTAGCGAGCTTATTGATCCCCGCCGCAGTTTGCACACCGCGCAAAACTAAGTAATGAACAAACCACAATAGAATTGATTCACCAATTAAAGCTTGCCAAGTGTTACCATCACCAAAAATAACATTATCTGGGGTATCGGTAAAAAAGCTGATCGCCGCAAAAACAATGACTAAATAAGAAACGTTTGCAACAACTGCACATAGCCAATAGCCCCAAGCTGAACAAAATCCGACTAATTCGCCAAATCCTTCTTTTGCATAAGTGAAAATACCACCATCAAGATCAGGCCGAATGCGGGAAAGTAACAGGAGTGAAAAGGCTAAAAACAAAATTCCGATACCTGTTATTGACCAACCAATAATCAGCGCGAGTGGGCTTGCAATTTCGGCCATGTTTTGTGGGAGGCTAAAAACACCCGCACCGACCATGGAACTTAGGACTAAGGCGGTAAGTGCAGTGAGGCTAAGTGTATGTTTCAATGTATATCCCAATTATTCTGCAATCGAAAGTTAAATTAACGTTAAGATGGCAGTTCTGCCGCTTAATTTAACTGTTTCAGTTTCAAATAATAGATTGTTTATCTATTGGCTCTAAAAAGAGAAAGGATTCTACGAATGAAAGGCGGCTTATGCAATGGAAAGTTATGCAGTTTGGTAAGATTTTTATTCAATCCTAAATTTGAATTGATCTACTCAAGATATTTATGTGAAATTAAAAAAATGCGATAAAAAAGCCAGCAATTGATGCTGGCTTTTTTGGATGAGTTATCTGTTATTTAAACAGATCAGCGCTGATGGTGACGCTTCCACCGTTTGATTGCCATTCACGGGTAATGTGGAAATATTTTGCACCTTTTGCTTCAGCACGTTTTGCAATTTGATAACGTACTTCAGGCGTATTGGTGTAATAACCAGAGAAAGTGATTGAATCAAATGGAACCATTTGAGCAGCGGCAACTTTATTAAGTTCTTCTATCACGTAACCATTTGGCAGCGTTACATTAGTTTTGCTTGATTCACTACTTGATGTTTCAAAGAAGCGCCCAACAGCAGCTGTTGGTTCTTCTGATGAAGCAACACCTGGTATACGCACTTTTTTCGCTGCTTCACCACCTTCAGCTAAAAGTGCTTTACCTGCTTCTGAATCCGCAGGGATCACCGCTTCTTCAAGTTGAACTTGGCGTTTTGGCGCATCTTTTTTGTAGATATAAGCTGTCGCTAAAGTATTACCACCGTCATTAACCGCTATATTGCGGACGACATAAAATGATGCTCCACCTTTTTCTTTAGCTTGCTTAGCAATAGCTTCATAAAGATCAGGCTGAGAAGGGTAAAAACCGCTTACGGTAACCGTATCAAAAGGTTCATATTGAGCCGCATCAGTTTTTGTCATTTCTTCAACGCCATTGAACACTCGGCGTTTAGGTTCATCTACAGGTTTTGCATCTTTTTTGTAAAGGTCCGCGACAACACGCATGTTACCACTATCACCAACATCATCTAAGCTCTGCATGTAAAAGGCATATGCCCCAGCCTTGTCAGCTCGACGAGAGACAGCATCGGATGCTTCATAAATAGCATTAAAGCGACCAGTTACTGTGATGCGCTCATAAGGTGTTAACTCTTGTGCCTGCTTGGGCGTTAATTCCACAGCTGCTTGTGTAGCCGTAATACTTGTTAATGATAACACCGCGGCTGCGATGGCCGTAGTTTTCAGCTTCATACAAAATCCTTCCGACTTGCGCATTTATTATAAAAGTGCTGAATCTTAGTTGTATCACATGCAACAGATTATGACACGTAACTATTCATGTTGTCTCATGATTTTATTTTTCTAGGCCATAAATAACTATTGACTAGTGATAATTACTAAATTTTTTTATCTATCCAGTGTTTTATTGACCTAAAACTAAGATTTTCACTGCGAATCCTATTTACTGTCTAATAATCGAGATCAATTATGGATCAAGAAGCGTATTTTCAGTAGGTTATTAGAACGAGATAAAACTGTTTTAGCTAAAAATAGGACTTTTCCATCGAAACTTGTCCGTTTTTAGAACAATGAATATATCTATATTACTTCTAGGCTTTAATAAAGGGAACATTATGCGTATTGGTATACCTAAAGAACGATTTGCCAATGAAGCTCGTGTTGCTGCAACTCCTTCAACAGTAACTCAGCTCATTAAGCTCGGTTTTACAGTTTGTGTTGAAAAAGATGCGGGGCAGCTAGCCAGTTTTGATAATGCGGCTTACGAGCAAGTTGGTGCTGAAATTGTTGATCGAGATACAGCATTTGCATCAGATATTGTTTTCAAAGTAAATGCTCCATCAGAGGATGAAATTCCTCTTATTAAAGAAGGTGCTACCTTAGTCAGTTTTATTTGGCCAGCACAAAATGCAGAGCTAATGGAGGCATTGAAGGCTCGCAATATTAATGTGATGGCGATGGATGCAGTGCCACGAATTTCCCGTGCTCAATCGCTTGATGCACTAAGTTCAATGGCGAATATTGCAGGTTATCGAGCCATTGTCGAAGCCGCTCATGAATTTGGACGCTTTTTTACTGGGCAGATTACAGCCGCAGGGAAAGTTCCACCTGCAAAAGTGATGATAATTGGTGCGGGTGTGGCAGGCTTAGCTGCTATTGGCGCTGCGGGTAGTTTAGGTGCAATTGTTCGCGCATTTGATACTCGACCAGAAGTTAAAGAGCAAGTCCAAAGTATGGGGGCTGAATTCCTTGAGCTGGATTTTAAGGAAGAAGCGGGTAGCGGAGATGGTTACGCTAAAGTCATGTCTGACGCCTTTATTAAAGCTGAAATGGAATTATTCGCAGCTCAAGCTAAAGATGTTGATATTATCGTTACAACCGCATTAATTCCGGGTCGACCAGCACCTAAATTGATTACCAAAGAGATGGTTGAATCAATGAAGCCGGGTAGTGTCATTGTCGATTTAGCCGCCCAAACGGGAGGTAACTGTGAATTAACTCAAGCTGATAAATTAGTTGTGACAGATAATGGTGTGAAAATCATTGGTTACACTGATTTACCAAGTCGCTTACCAACTCAATCTTCTCAGTTATATGGTACAAACCTTGTTAACTTGATGAAATTGTTATGTAAAGATAAAAACGGTGAAATCGACGTCAATTTTGATGATCTGGTGATTCGTGGCGTTACTGTGATAAAAGAAGGTGAAATCACTTGGCCAGCGCCGCCAATTCAAGTATCTGCTCAACCTCAGGCGAAACCGCAACCTGTAGAAAAACCTAAAGCACCTGAAAAGAAAAAAATGTCACCAGCGGCTAAATATAGCTTGATGGCCTTGGCAATTATTTTATTTGGCTGGTTTGCTAACTCGGCGCCGAAAGAGTTCTTATCGCATTTCACTGTCTTTGCACTCGCTTGCGTTGTCGGTTACTACGTTGTTTGGAATGTGACTCATGCATTACATACACCGCTAATGTCCGTCACTAATGCGATTTCTGGCATTATTGTTGTTGGCGCATTATTGCAAATTGGGTCTGGAGGGTGGGTGAGTTTCTTGTCCTTCATAGCGATATTGATTGCAAGTATCAATATTTTCGGTGGGTTCACGGTTACCCAACGTATGCTTAAAATGTTTCGTAAAGGATAAGGGGTAACTTATGTTGTCGAGTGGAATTGTGACAGCGGCCTATATTGTTGCTGCTATCCTATTTATTTTCAGTCTAGCCGGTTTATCACGCCATGAAAGTTCTCAACGTGGTAACACTTACGGCATTGCGGGTATGGCAATTGCTTTAATTGCAACTATTTTAGGACCAAATAGCGCAAACATTGGCTGGATCATTGCTGCAATGGTAATTGGTGCCGTTATTGGTATCCGTCTGGCGAAAAAGGTCGAAATGACTGAAATGCCAGAATTGGTTGCTATTTTACACAGTTTTGTTGGTTTGGCTGCGGTATTGGTTGGTTTCAATAGCTTTATTGCGAGTGAAGGCCATGTCGATGCTGTTATGGAAAATATTCATTTAACAGAAGTGTTCTTGGGTATTTTCATTGGGGCAATAACCTTCACGGGTTCTATTGTTGCTTATGGTAAATTGTCAGGCAAAATTTCATCAAAACCGATGATGTTGCCAAACAAGCATAAACTCAACTTAGCGGCATTAGTTGTTTCATTTATTTTATTACTGATTTTCGTGAAGACAGAAAGTGTTGGGCTACAAGTTTTCGCGATGTTAATTATGACAGTGATTGCGCTTGCTTTTGGTTGGCATTTGGTTGCTTCAATTGGTGGTGCAGATATGCCCGTTGTTGTATCAATGCTGAACTCATATTCAGGTTGGGCAGCTGCTGCCGCAGGTTTCATGCTAAGCAATGACTTACTGATTGTTACTGGTGCTTTAGTGGGTTCTTCCGGTGCGATCCTGTCTTACATTATGTGTAAAGCGATGAACCGTTCATTCTTCAGTGTTATTGCGGGTGGATTTGGTACAGATGGTGCCTCTACAGGAACAGAAGAAGAGATGGGGGAATATCGTGAAACAACCGCGGAAGAAGTGGCTGAATTACTGAAGAACTCAACATCAGTAATCATTACCCCAGGTTATGGATTGGCTGTTGCTCAGGCGCAGTATCCTGTTCATGATATTACAGCGAAATTACGTGAACGTGGTATTAATGTGCGTTTTGGTATTCACCCAGTTGCAGGCCGTTTACCGGGCCATATGAATGTTTTGTTAGCTGAAGCAAAAGTACCTTATGATGTCGTACTAGAGATGGATGAAATCAATGATGACTTTTCTGAAACAGATACTGTTTTAGTTATTGGTGCGAATGATACGGTGAACCCTGCGGCGCAAGATGATCCAAATAGCCCAATTGCGGGAATGCCAGTCTTAGAAGTATGGAAAGCTAATAACGTTATTGTATTCAAGCGTTCAATGAATACAGGTTATGCCGGTGTACAAAATCCATTATTCTTTAAAGAAAATACCCAAATGTTGTTTGGTGATGCTAAAGCAAGTGTTGATGCAATTCTAAAAGCGCTATAAGTGAGAATTGTTTTCAGCAACGCAGAAATAACATAAAAGTACAAAAAAGCTCTGTTTATGACGACAGAGCTTTTTTAATAAATTAAATTTTAAAATTAATCTTCATCAGCTGTAATTGGACACACAAAACCATCTGGTTTGATAGCTAACAAATCGCATTTTAATTTATCAACCACATGTTCAGCCGTGTTACCTAAAAAAGCCGCAGAAAGACCAGTCCTGCCTAGTATACCCAGAACAACAACACCAGCATGAAGCTCATCACAGACTTCAGGGATGATTTTTTCCGGTAGTCCTTCGCGAACATGTGTATATTTTTCATCAACCCCAAATTTTTGCCGCAACTCTTTCATGGCAATAAGGTGTTGACCGCGTAATGCGTTGTTATAAAGACTCGGGTCAAAATCAGGTAACTCAATCGCAATATTCATTGGTGCAATCGGATATGCACTTACCAAATGAATTTCCTGATCTTTAACAATGCGCGTTGCTAAATCTTTCGTTTTTTCAACTAATTTAATATTGAGGTCGTCATGGTAAGACTCTTCATTAGAAAGATTTACTGCGACAACAACAGAGCCATGATCCGGCCAAACTTTATCTTTTACCATCCAAACTGGAGAAGGGCATTTTCGTAATAAATGCCAATCAAGCGGTGTAAATATAATTGATTCAAAATTATCCGTTTGATGAGCCATTTTTAATAGCAGGTCATGCTTACCATTAATGACTTCCTGAATAATGGCTTCATAAGGTTTATTATGCCAGATGACTTTTATTTCAATATCAATACCCGCTTCAAGGTAATAATGTGCTTGCTGTTTAATCCAAGCGGCTTTTTGATTAATAACACCTTTTCTCATTGCATCACGTTCTTCAGGAGAAAGTAATGTTGTCATATCATAGGATAGATCATATATAGGTAAGAAAGCTTTTATCCGCCCACCATTACGTTGCACTATATAGACAGCACGTCGTAATGCTGGTTGATCATCCTGATTTGGGTCAATTGCAACTAGGAGATTTTGATAGTTTGCCATATTCAATCCTCATAAAGGCGGATACATCCTTAAAGATAAATTAAGGTATTGAGAAAAAATAGGCAAGAATTGATGAAAAATAATGACAGCGGGGCGTAAAGAGTGTGATCAAGAAAACGTCAATAAAGTTGAGTTGCAGTTAACTGACTTTCAGTTTATGACAACTCAACTTATTATGAATTATGGATAACTATCAAAGTGCTTAGCAAGAAATAGGAGAAACTTTGCCTGCTATATCGGTCAGTTTTTCCATATCTTCAATAGTGATATATTTACCTTTAACACTCAACATGCCGCTTTTTTGAAAACGACCTAAAAGCCGACTAATTGTTTCAACCGTCAGACCTAAATAGTTTCCGATATCGCCACGCGTCATTGTTAAACGGAATTCTCTTGGTGAAAATCCACGTTCGGCAAAGCGACGAGATAAATTAAGAATAAATGCAGCTAAACGTTCCTCAGCGTTTTTCTTAGACAATAAAAGGATCATTTCTTGATCACCTTTTATTTCTCCGCTCATTAGACGCATAATCTGTTGACGCAGATTTGGCATTTTTCCTGATAAATCATCAAGCGTTTCAAATGGAATTTCACAAACCATTGATGTTTCTAGTGCTTGTGCAAAACTCGGGTGCTGTGTATGAATAATTGCATCAAAACCGACAAGATCACCCGCAAGATGAAAACCAGTGATCTGTTCATCACCTTCTTCAGTAATGGTATAGCTTTTGATGGTTCCTGAACGAATTGCATACAGCGAACGTAGCTCATCACCTGCTTTAAACAGCGTTTGGCCTTTTTGAATCGGCTTTTTACGCTCAATAATATTGTCAAGTTGATCCAGTTCATGTTCATTCAGCGTGAAGGGAATGCATAGCTGGCTAATACTACAATCCTGACAATGAATAGCACAACCACCAGACTGGATGCGACGAACAACTCTTTTTTCTGGGATCATATTAATTGCTCAATATAAGTTAAAATTATTGATATGAGTCAATTTTAACATAATATAATGCAACTGATAAGTGAAAATATAAAACTGAATCATCCATAAAAGAAAGTTGTATTTAGACATTACTTTACTAAACAACACGAATAATCAATATTTAAAATTTAACTTAGATTAGAACTAAATTTTTAAAATAAAAGTAAAGTGTTTGGCTATTTAATAATTTTATTCATATATTCAATGCGATGTTATACAGATAATGCATTAAGTAACCTGATGAAATATAATGCTTTTTATTAATCTAATTCAGTATGTTGTTAAATTTAGATTTTTTTTGTTTCTTGAAAATATTTTTAGTATTTAAAAATTAACAATATTTTAAAAATTAAATAATTATGTAATGTTGATTTTTAATCATAATAATTTTATAGGAAAAATAATGGCCAATCATGAATTAAATATTCCAAGCTCAATGAAAGTCGTCAATGTTACAGAACCGGGAGGTGCAGAAAACCTGCAAATAATTGAAAATGAATTACCTACAATTCCTGATGGATATTTATTAGTTAAAGTTGAAGCTGCGGGTGTTAACCGACCCGATGTCCTGCAACGTAAAGGGAGTTATCCTCCTCCAGCAGATGCATCACCAATTTTAGGTCTTGAGATCTCTGGAATTGTTGTTGCAAAGGCCGCAAATGTTAATAAATGGAATATTGGTGATCACGTCTGTGGGTTAGTTGCTGGAGGCGGATATGCTGAATATTGCTTGCTACATGAAGATATTGCGTTGCCATTAGGGCAGTTATCTTTTATTGAAGGAGCTGCGATCCCAGAAAACTTTTTTACTGTTTGGGCAAATGTTTTCCAATTAGGGAAGCTTAAAAAAGGTGAATCTGTACTCATTCATGGGGGCACTTCGGGTATTGGGTCAGTGGCAATTATGTTGGCAAAAGCTTTTGGTGCTACGGCTATTACGACTGTAGGTTCTGCGGAAAAAATGAAAATAGCCAAAGAACTTGGCGCAGATTTGGCGATTAATTATCGTGATGATGATTTCGTGAAACAGACACTTGATTATACCCACTCCCGTGGTGTGGATATGGTCGTTGATATCATTGGCGGTGATTATGTCAGTAAAAACTATGAAGTTGCCGCAAAATTTGGACGCATTATCCAAATTGGTATGATGAAAGGGAACCCAACGCACCTTAATTTTATGCCATTAATGGTGAAAAGGTTGGTGCATACAGGGTCAACAATGCGTTCGCGTAATAATGAAGAAAAGGCCAATATTGCCGCTGAATTAAAAGAGCAAGTTTGGGGAATGTTGCAAAAGGGTGAGATAAAGCCGTTTATTAACAAAACCTATTCACTCGAACAGGTTGCTGATGCCCATCGTTATATGGAATCGGGGGATTTGTTTGGGAAAATAGTATTAACTAACAATTGATTAGCTATTTTATTCACCCAAAATAAAGTCATGAGAATAATGAACACTCATGACTTTATTTAACTTCAATATAACAAATGATTTACATTTTCAAGTGTTTTTATCGTAAATATCTCTTTACAGCAGATAAGTTGTCGAAATTTTGTTCCCGCGCACAATTCTAATTGAAATATAAATAAGATTATTAATATTTTAATAATTATGGATTATATCTATATACAAGTTGGCCTTTTAGCGATGTGCTTATCCAGATGGTATTATTAAACGCAATGATAACAAGGTTATGAACTATTGCTGTTTCTGAATGACAAGCACGCGTTATATCACTTTCCAATGATAATAAGTTAACTAACTTAAATATGACCAAGATTGGTTATGATTTAAAGGTGTAGTGATATGTCAAATTTTAATAATTCTAAAATGAATGTAGATGCTTTATTTCTTGGTCCAAAATCTGAAAATGCGGTCTTTTTCAAAGAAATGATGGAATATGCTGTCATGGAACATGCGCATTGGCGGTCGGGCTTCCATCCTGAAGATCCCGAATTTTTAACAACAGTCGACCGCTACGCACCAGAATATCGAGATACTTTATATCGAACAGAAGGCATTCTCAATCATCTCTCTTCTAAATTAAAAACCACTTCGATACCGTGGTTCTCTCCTCGCTATATGGGCCATATGAATGCTGATACATTAATGGTCTCTAATCTCGCCTATGTCATGGCGATGATGTATAACCCAAATAATTGTGCTCAAGAATCATCGCCGACAACAACCTTACTAGAGCTAGAAGCAGGATTGGATTTGTGCGCCATGTTCGGTTATGACGTGAATCAATCTTGGGGACATATTACTTCTGGTGGAACTGTTGCCAATTATGAAGGCTTATGGGTAGCAAGAAACCTAAAAACACTTCCTTTAGCAGTTGCAAAACACGCTAAAGCACAAGATCTCTTAGAAAATAAGTCAGAAAAAGTATTGCTTAATATGCCGACAAGCGCAGTACTCGACCTTATTGACGAATTGAAAAAACAAGGCTTGTTCGAAGAAGTTAGAGAAATGACTTGCCGCGGCGAAGGTGTTGAACAAGGCAAGCTAGGTAAATTATTAGTGCCTCAATCAAAGCACTATTCATGGATGAAAGCGATGGATATTCTGGGGTTAGGACAACAAAATATTGTGCAATTACCAGTAGATGCGGGCTATCGAACAGATCCTACTGAAATGAAGAAAATCGTTTTTTCTTTAATTGAACAAGGAAAACCTATTTTAGCAGTTGTTGCTGTTGTTGGCACAACGGAAACTGGAGCCATTGATAATGTTGCAGATTTAATTGCCTTACGCAAAGAATGTGAAACACGTTTTGGTGTCTCTTTCTACATTCATATTGATGCTGCTTATGCAGGTTATGCATGTGCAATGCTGCGAGATGAAAATAATCAACTTATTGATTATGACACTTTGATTCAACGTTACCACCAAGAAGGTATTTTCCCACCAGAAATAATTTGGCCAAAGCCGGATGTCTATCAAAGTTTTAAATCACTAAGCGAAGCCGATTCTATTACAGTAGACCCGCATAAGGTTGGATTTATTCCTTATGCTGCGGGTGCTATTTGTATGAAAGATAAACGTATTGTTGATCTGATTTCATATCATGCAGCTTATGTTTTCGAAGAAGTTGCTGAAAAAGGTCAAACTGCGAAAAAAACACAAAATGTTTTACTCGGATCTTCAATTATGGAAGGTTCAAAAGCTGGGGCAACAGCTGCTGCGGTATGGGCTGCACATCGGTTAGTTCCATTAAATATCTTAGGTTATGGCAAGCTTATTGCAGCGGGAATAACTACTGCAAATTGGATGATTGAAAGTATAAATGTCAGTGAGCCTTTTGAAATTGAAGGTAGAAAGTTTGAAATTTATGCAATGCCAGCACCGGATTTTCATATGGTTAATTTTATGTTTAAAGAGGTTGGTAACATATCTTTAGAAAAACAGAATCAGTTGAATAAACGAATTTATGAATTATGTTCTTATGCCGCTGGACGTTCTTATACCAATGATTTTTTAACCTCCTCAACGTCACTCACTTTTGAAGAATATGGGAATAATCCATTAAGCTTTTGCCGCTATGCCGGATTCAGTGAACAAGAATGGGATAAAGTGCATTCATTATATGTTTTACGTGCAGCCGTCATGACACATTGCTTACGGGATAAACAGCATTTCTCTGATTATTGGTTAGAACTGAGAAAAACCTTCGAAAATAAATTACAACAGCTTATTGATGAAAAAAATAAACTGAGCCATTCAAAAAATAACTATTTAAAAACTTTTGTTAGGATCTCAATATGAAGAATCGCACCTTAGGTAGTGTTTTTATTGTTGCAGGTACAACGATTGGTGCTGGTATGCTTGCAATGCCGATTGCAGCTGCTGGTAATGGCTTTTGGGTAAGTTTAGTTATGTTGTTCGCGTTATGGATATTAATGTGTTACACCGCGTTATTATTAGTTGAAGTGTATCAACATGAATCTTCTGAAACCGGTATAGGAAGTGTTGCGCAGCGATATCTCGGTTCAAGCGGTAAATTTATTACAGGTTTTAGTATGATGTTCTTAATGTATGCATTGACAGCGGCTTATGTCAGTGGTGCAGGGGAAATTATTACCTCTAATCTAAAAAGTAGTTTTGCTATTGAACTTGCTGATTGGATGGGAATTGTCATATTTACTATTATTGGTGGTGGTGTTGTCTGTTTTGGTACATCTTCTGTCGATTTTATTAACCGTATTTTATTTATTGCAAAGATTATTTTTTTAGTAATTATTTTGGCACTTATGATGCCACATGTTGAACAGCAGAATTTATTATCCGCGCCGACTGAGAAAGTATTAATACTTTCTGCAATTCCTGTATTTTTTACATCGTTTGGTTTTCATGGAAGTGTTCCCAGTATTGTAAAATATATGGGTGGTGATGTGAAAAAATTGCGTATCATCTTTATTATTGGTAGTGCTATTCCGTTAATTGCGTACATTCTATGGCAAATAGCGACATTGGGAAGTATTAGTACAACAACGTTTGTCGGAATTCTTGCAGAAAATTCTGGGCTAAATGGTTTGTTAGATTCCATAAGAAATGTAGTTATGTCGGGAAGAACAGAGTTTATTGCTCAAATGTTTATGAGTTTAGCACTCGCAACTTCATTTCTTGGTGTGGCGCTTGGATTGTTTGATTTCTTGGCGGATTTATTTAAACGACAAGATAATGCAGCAGGACGCATTCAAACTGGATTACTCACTTTTTTACCTCCTTTAGTATTTGCATTATTTTATCCTAGAGGATTTGTCATGGCATTAGGGTTTGCTGCAATTGCATTATCAATTTTAGCGTTATTATTACCAAGTGCGATGGCATTTAAATCAAGGTTACATAATGAACGTAAATATCAAGTTAAAGGCGGTAATTCAGCATTACTTATCGTATTTTTATGTGGAATTGTAGTCATCGGCATCCAATTCGCAATCGCGTTTAGTATCTTACCAAATATCGGGTAAATTAAACGCACCATCAAATATTAGAAAAGCCAGCTATATTATGTGCTATTATTATCAATATACTGGCTTTTTTTGCCTTAATTTACATCTTTTACATCTTTTACATCTTATTATGATACTTAATTAGCTATCATATTTTATTGTTAAATTCTCACCTCATTATAGGATTCATCATTAGCATTTTATGCACAAAATCCGATATATCTAACTGGCATTTTTTAAAAAAATAGCTATCATATTCGATATATCGGTTCTTAAAGTTTTGATAATGTTTGAGAGTAATAATGAGTCGTGAACAACAGCCAACACAAGAGATGTGTGATGGTAAAAGTTTGAGCCGTATGTTTAACCCAAAACAGCTGCGTATTTATATTCTTCATTTGCTGGCTGATGGGGCAAATTATGGGTATGAATTAATCAAGAAAATAGGGCAAGAAACGGCTGGTTTTTATACGCCAAGTCCGGGTGTTATTTATCCGACACTCACTTTATTAGAAGAACTCGGTTTTATTGAGGTTCAAAATAAGCAGGGCAGAGGCCGAAAATGCTACTCACTAACCTTTGAAGGTAAACATTTTTTATTACTTAAAAAGGATATTTTATCTCAAGTTCAATTTAAGCTCAGTTATGCTCAGGAGCTTAAAGCAGGTAATCAATTTGCTAAAGAAATTGAACTTGCTATTGATAAGTTCAAATGTTTATTACGGCATAAAATTGTTTTACAAGAATTGAGTTCAACACAGTCAAGCCGGATTGTTGAAATTATTAACTGCGCTGTAGAGCGCATTGAACAAGTTAATACGGCATTGGCAACACAAGGAAATAGCCATGGCGAAAACTAATCGTATTATTCAAGCAAAAGAGTCTTTATATATGAAAGAAAACACACCAACACCTTCAGTAGAGACAGAGGACAATAGAGAATCTGTTGATACTAAAGCTGAAACTGAGTCAGGCAAAAAATTTAAAGAGATTGTTTGTCCTAAAGTGCCAACCTCTTATTTTAAGCGAGCTAAACGCCAAAGAACCAAATAATGAGTAAAATGGAACGATAATTGACCAATTTATTATTCATGGTATGACTTTTTGCGCAGTAAAACGTTAAATAGTAGTCATGATGGTATTCTTTTTTCGTTATAAAAAGGCCATGAAAATAAAAAATCATTTACAATGGTGTCAGTCTAACTAAATAAGTTGTCTGACATCGTTTTATGATATTTTTATGTTAAAAAGTATCCAATGCTCTTTTTAATATACACATCTAATATAGATAATTGATATGAGAGGTTTTTATCATTATCAATTCATTATTATCATGTTATTTTCCCTTCTTTTACCACAATAATTAAATATGACTGTGTTTAATTATGCTCATAATATTATGAATAAAGTTTCTTATCTCTAGGAAAAACAATAAATTCACGTAGAATTCTTTTATCAATACAAGGGAAACAATTCATGAAAATAGAAATTAAGCCAGCAACAATTAAAGATTCCGCCTTAATTCTTGATATGATTATAGAATTGGCTGAATATGAAAAAGCACGCCACGAAGTAAAAGCATCAATATCAGATATTGAAAAATCTTTATTTGATGAGAATTCTAGTACAGAAGCTTTAATTTGTTATATTGACAATAAACCAGCAGGCTATGCTGTTTTCTTTACAAGTTATTCTACATGGCTTGGTAACAATGGAATTTATTTAGAAGACTTGTACGTCTCACCTGATTATAGAGGTGCTGGTGTAGGAAAAGCATTACTGAAATATGTTGCAAGATTAGCTAAAGAGCGTAGATGTAAAAGGTTAGAATGGAGCGTATTAGACTGGAACCAGCCTGCGATTGATTTTTATAAAAGTATTGGTGCGCAACCGCAAGATGAGTGGGTACGTTATCGTATGGATGAACAGACTATTGCTGAATTTGCTAATTAAGATCATCAAATTTAATTACTAACAAAATAATGCTAAGACTTTGTTCTTAGCATTATTTTTTTGCTGTTTATTTGAAAATTAAGTAATACGTGCCAAATAGAAGGAGATAATAGTCTTAATTTGGTAATTTGTGATGTATGTGCTATTTTACTTAAGTGGTAAAGGGATAAAATAGATATAAATTAAATAGATAGCACCATAGACTTAATGGGTAATAAAGCATCTATTTATATCTTCATTTTCACGTATTTGATGTAATTAGTATTAAAATGGGATAGTTAATATTGTTTCATAAATTAATATTGAGATGAATGCTCTCACAAAATAAAAAGAAGGGATGGTATGAAAATAAATAAACGTAAGACCTTTTTTTATGTTGTTATTATTTTAATTATTGCTGCAGGTGGTTTTTATTATTGGAGTGTTAATTCTAGCAATTTACCCGCTGGTTTTGCACAAAGTAATGGTCGTATTGAGGCAACCGAAATAGATATAGCGACTAAAACCGCAGGACGAATAGATACGGTTATGGTGAGAGAAGGTGATTTTGTCAAGGAAGGTCAGATTCTTGCCAAAATGGATACTCGAGCATTACAAGAGCAACTCCATGAAGTGCAAGCTCAGTTACGTCAAGCCGTGAGTAATGTTTCAACCGCGGAATCCGCATTAGTCCAACGTGAGAGTGAAAAACTTGCTGCACAGGCGGTTGTTCGTCAGCGTGAATCTGAACTTGATGCCGCACAAAAAAGGCTCAATCGTTCAAGAGCATTAGTCAGAACAAATGCTGTTTCGCAACAACAAGTTGATGATGATACAGCGCAAATGCAAGGTTCTCGAGCTGCACTTGAAGCAGCAAAAGCGCAAGTTGCTGCCTCTGTTGCTGCGATTAACTCTGCAAAATCTGGTGTTGTACAAGCGAAAACAAGAGTGGATGCAGCGACCGCAACAGAAAGACGTATTCTGGCTGACTTAGATGACAGCGTATTAAAAGCCCCGCGTAATGGACGTATTCAATATCGTGTAGCAGAGCCTGGTGAAGTTTTAGGTGCGGGTGGTCGCGTATTAAATATGGTTGACTTAAGTGATGTTTACATGACCTTTTTCTTGCCAACGGAAGATGCAGGAAAAGTTGCCATCGGCAGTGATGCTCATATTGTCTTAGATGCTGCGCCAAATATTGTCATTCCAGCGAAAACGACGTTTGTCGCTAGTGTCGCGCAATTTACGCCTAAGACCGTTGAAACTCAAAATGAACGTTTGAAATTAATGTTCCGTATTCGCGCTCGTATCTCACCTGAATTACTGGAAAAACACCTTGAATATGTCAAAACAGGTTTACCGGGCAAGGCTTACGTTCAATTAGATCCAAATGCGCAATGGCCTGCTGAACTTGAAGTGAGATTACCACAATGACCGATAAATGGATGGATGATGTGATCATAGATTTAAAACATGTCAGCCAACATTACGGTGATAATTGTGCGTTGGATGACATTACTTTAGCGATCCCCGCCAGAAAGATGGTGGGGCTTATTGGGCCAGATGGCGTTGGGAAATCAACATTAATCTCTTTAATTGCAGGAGCAAGAAAGATCCAGCAAGGAGAGGTGATTGTTCTTGGTGGCAACATGGCGGATGAAGAGCACCGCCGCGCTGTTTGTCCAAAAATTGCCTATATGCCGCAAGGGTTAGGGAAAAACTTATACCACACGCTTTCAGTATATGAAAACGTTGATTTTTTTGGCCGATTGTTTGGTCAATCTAAAAAAGAACGTGAATATCGTATTCATGATTTGTTGGAAAGTACCGGGCTTTTACCATTTAAAGATAGACCCGCAGGAAAATTATCTGGTGGGATGAAACAAAAACTGGGTCTATGTTGTGCGCTAATCCATGACCCAGATCTACTTATCTTGGATGAACCAACGACAGGGGTTGACCCATTATCGCGAGCTCAATTTTGGGATTTGATTGACCGTATTCGTGAACGTCAAACAAACATGAGCGTGTTAGTTGCGACGGCTTATATGGAAGAAGCGGAACGTTTCGATTGGCTTGTTGCAATGGATGATGGCAAGGTGCTAGCAACCGGCCATGCATTAGAACTTAAATCTCAAACAAACTGTGATGAATTAGAGGAAGCCTTTATTGCTTTGTTGCCAGAAGAAAAGCGCAGCGGGCATACGAAAGTGGTTATTCCTCCACGTGATACTTCTGAAGATAATATTATTGCCATTGAAGCCGAAGGCTTAACCATGCGATTTGGTGATTTTGTCGCGGTTGACCATGTTGACTTAAAAATTCCTAAAGGAGAAATATTTGGCTTTTTAGGCTCTAATGGGTGTGGTAAATCAACCACAATGAAGATGTTGACGGGTTTATTGCAAGCAAGTGAGGGGCAAGCATGGCTTTTTGGTCAAGAAATTGATCCAAAAGATCTCGAAACACGTAAACGTGTTGGTTATATGTCGCAGGCATTCTCCCTCTATAATGAATTAACCGTTGAACAAAACCTTGAGCTGCACGCAAAGCTATTTCATATTCCAGAAAATGAAATTAAAGACCGCATTGATGAAATGTGTGAGCGTTTTGAGCTAAATGATGTTCGCGACACCATGCCGGATGATTTACCACTCGGTATTCGCCAGCGTTTATCATTAGCCGTGGCGGTGATCCACCGTCCTGAAATGTTAATCCTTGATGAGCCAACTTCGGGTGTTGACCCGGTTGCTCGAGATATGTTTTGGAATTTAATGGTCGACCTTTCTAGGCGTGACGGTGTTACAATCTTCATTTCAACGCACTTTATGAATGAGGCCGAACGTTGTGACCGTATTTCTCTGATGCATGCGGGGAAAGTGCTCGATTGTGATACGCCAGAAAACCTAACGAAAAAGAAAGGCCTTGATACGCTAGAAGCCGCTTTTATTGCCTATCTCCAAGATGCAATAGGCGAAGATGACGGTTCTAAAGATACCGCACCTGAATTTAATATTGATCCAGAATTAAAGAAAGAAACAGAAGAAGCATTAAAAAGTCGTTTTAGCTTCCGCCGTTTATTTAGTTATAGCATTCGTGAAGGAATGGAACTGCGCCGTGACCCAGTCCGTTCGACATTAGCTTTGTTAGGAACAGTCATCCTGATGTTTATTATGGGATATGGGATCAGCATGGATGTCGAAAATTTGCGTTTTGCTGTTCTAGATCGCGACCAAACCGGATTAAGTCAAGATTACACATTAAATTTAGCGGGTTCTCGTTACTTTATCGAACAGCCACCATTGAAAGATTATGATGAACTTGAAACGGCATTACGAAGTGGTAAAGTTTCTGTGGCAATTGAAATCCCACCAAACTTTGCGCGCGATATTGCGCGCGGTCATTCCGTTAAGATTGGTGTATGGGTGGATGGTGCGATGCCAAAACGGGCGGAAACAGTCAGGGGATATGTACAAGCTATGCATCTTGCTTGGTTGAGTAACATGGCGGCAAAACAGCCTTCTGGTGTAGCCGGTATGCCTGTTATTGATATACAAACCCGTTACCGCTATAACCCAGATGTAAAAAGTTTACCTGCGATTGTTCCGGCTGTTATTCCCTTACTTTTGATGATGATACCTGCAATGTTAAGTGCATTGAGTGTGGTTCGCGAAAAAGAGCTTGGGTCTATCATTAACCTTTATGTCACCCCGATCACCAAATTAGAATTTTTGCTTGGTAAACAGATACCTTATATTTTATTGGGTATGTTTAACTTCTTTTTACTCTGCCTTTTGAGTGTATTTGTATTTGGTGTCTCCTTTAAAGGGAGTTTTTTGACGCTCACATTGGCTGCATTTCTGTATATCATGATTGCTACGGGAATGGGCTTGCTCATTTCATGTTTTATGAAAAGCCAAATAGCAGCAATATTCGGTACAGCAATTATCACACTGATCCCTGCAACGCAATTTTCTGGAATAATTGACCCAGTTTCATCACTTGAGGGAATAGGACGCTGGGTAGGGATGATATATCCAACTTCTCACTTTTTAACCATCACGCGAGGCACTTTCTCTAAAGGATTAAGCTTGTTTGATTTACAAGTCTCTTATATTCCTCTGTTGATTACGATCCCGATTGTGATAGGTCTTAGTGTCATTTTCCTGAAAAAACAGGAGTCTTAACTGATGATACGTAATATACAGAATATATTTAACTTAGGTGTTAAAGAGTTGCGTAGTTTAGGGCGTGATAATGCAATGATAGCGTTAATTATCTTTGCATTTACTGTGTCAATTTACTCATCAGCGACAGTGACTTCAGGTTCGTTACACAATGCTCCTATCGCTATTGTGGACCAAGATAGGTCGCAATTATCAAGCCGGATAATTAATAGCTTTTATCAGCCATATTTTAATACGCCGGTAGAGATAACTCCCGAGCAAATTGATGGTGTATTAGACCGCGGTACTTATACTTTCGTCTTAGATATTCCACCCAATTTTCAACGAGATGTTTTAGCGGGGCGTCATCCGGAAATTCAAGTTAATATTGATGCAACGCGAATGAGTCAAGCTTTCTTAGGTAATAGTTATATTCAGAATATTACCTTGGGTGAAGTGAATGAGTTTTTGGCAAAGGCTAGAAGTGGTGAAAGTCTCCCTGTAGATCTTGAAGTGAGAATGCAATTTAACCCCAACTTAACGCAATCTTGGTTTGGTTCGGTTATGGCTATCATTAATAATATTACGATGTTAGCGATTATTCTGACGGGAGCAGCTTTAATTCGTGAAAGAGAACACGGAACAGTGGAACATTTAATGGTGATGCCATTAACGCCATTTGAAATCATGATGTCTAAAATATGGTCTATGGGGTTAGTCGTTCTGATTGCTTCAAGTGTTTCTCTGATTTTAGTCATCAAGCTTTTGCTACAAGTCCCAATTGAAGGCTCAATACTGCTATTTATGTGTGGTGTTGCGTTAAGTCTCTTTGCTACAACATCAATTGGTATTTTTATGGGAATAATCGCGCGTTCTATGCCGCAATTTGGCTTATTAATGATTTTAGTTTTGCTACCATTAATTATGCTTTCTGGTGGTGTAACAGCAAGGGAAAGTATGCCGCAGTTGGTTCAAGACATCATGTTAACAATGCCGACAACACACTTTGTTAGTCTTGCCCAAGCTATTTTGTATAGAGGTGCTGGGTTCCAAATTGTTTGGCCACAATTCCTAATATTATTTGCTATTGGTGCCGTTTTCTTCTCACTTGCATTGGTTCAATTCCGTAAAACAATTGCAAGCATGGCATAAATGAATATGTTAATAATACATAAATAACTTGCTGTATTGTTAAATAAACGTTTAAATGTGAAACCTATTGATTGAAATATTATTGTTAGGTAATACCTATCATATTAATAGTATCAACTGATTGGAAATAAATGCGGTAAACCATTATCTTATTAGGTAACAAAACAGGAGAAATAAGATGTCTTTAATTAATACTAAAATCAAACCATTTAAAAACCAAGCATTTAAAGACGGTAAATTTATTGAAGTTACCGAAAAAGATGTTGAAGGAAAATGGAGTGTATTTTTCTTCTATCCAGCAGACTTCACTTTCGTATGCCCAACTGAACTTGGTGACATTGCAGACCATTACGCAGAATTCCAAAAAATGGGTGTTGAAATTTTCTCTGTTTCAACTGATACCCACTTTACTCACAAAGCATGGCATGAATATTCAGATACCATTGGTAAAATCAAATATGCAATGATTGGTGACCCAACAGCTGAACTGACACGTAACTTTGAAAACCTGCGTGAAGCAGAAGGTTTAGCAGACCGTGGTACTTTCGTTGTTGACCCACAAGGTATCATTCAAGCAATCGAAATCACCGCTGAAGGTATTGGTCGCGACGCTGAAGACCTGCTACGTAAAATTAAAGCAGCTCAATACGTTGCAAGCCACCCAGGTGAAGTTTGCCCAGCTAAATGGAAAGAAGGTGAAGCAACTCTTTCTCCATCTTTAGACCTAGTCGGCAAAATCTAATTCGAAAACTCTTTCGAAAGCAAAACAATTATGCTGATATTTCGGGTGCATCTGCACCCGATTTAAAATGAGGTATAAAATCATTTTAAATATTCGCCATAACAATTGTTAAAAATCAGCGAGTAAGACAAGTAAAAAATTAATCATTTTTCGTCTACTGGCAATTTATACTGGGTGCTATGTACCCGATATTATGGACAAGGGGATCATATGCTCGATAATAATATGCAAGCGCAATTAAAAGCTTATTTAGAAAGATTAACTAAACCCGTTGAGTTGGTTGCAAATTTAGATGGCAGCAATAAATCAAATGAAATAAAAGAGCTGCTAAATCAAATTGCATCACTTTCAGATAAAATAACTGTGCGTGAAACACATGATAGTGCGATAAGAACGCCATCATTTTTAATTACCAATCCAGGTGTTGATAGCGGCGTGCGTTTTGCTGGTTCTCCACTAGGTCACGAATTTACCTCTCTTGTCCTTGCTTTGCTACAAGTGGGTGGTCATCCATCAAAAGAAGCACAAGAGTTATTAGATCAAGTGAAAGCCCTTGAAGGGGAATTTCATTTTGAAACTTATTATTCTCTCTCATGCCATAACTGCCCAGATGTTGTACAAGCACTAAATTTAATGGCAGTGCTGAATCCAAATATCAGCCATACGGCAATAGATGGTGCATTGTTCCAAAATGAGATTGAAGAACGTAATGTTATGGGCGTCCCCGCTGTTTTCCTGAATGGAAAAGAGTTTGGTCAAGGCCGTATGACATTAAGTGAAATTGTTAATAAAGTTGATAGCAATGCTGATGCAAGAGCAGCTAAAGCACTCACTGAGCGTGAACCATTTGAAGTTCTGATTATTGGTAGTGGTCCTGCTGGTGCATCGGCTGCTATTTATACAGCGCGTAAAGGTATTCGCACAGGTATTATTGGTGAACGATTCGGTGGCCAAGTTATGGACACTGTTGATATTGAAAACTATATTTCAGTTATCAAAACAGAAGGTTCAATTTTTGCTGGGGCACTGAAAAATCATGTTGATGACTACAGTGTTGATGTCATTGATGGTCAATCTGTAACTAAATTAATCCCTGCTTCTGTAGAAGGTGGATTACACCAAATTGAAACAGCTTCCGGCGGCATAATGAAGTCACGCAGTATCATTATCGCGACAGGTGCTCGTTGGCGTAATATGGGTGTACCCGGTGAGGAAGAGTACCGCACAAAAGGTGTTACATTCTGCCCACACTGTGATGGTCCATTATTTAAAGGTAAACGTGTTGCTGTTATTGGTGGTGGTAACTCAGGTATCGAAGCTGCAATCGACCTAGCAGGTATTGTTGAACATGTCACTGTATTAGAATTCGCTCCAGAACTGAAAGCGGACTCTGTATTGCAAGACAAAGCGCGTAGCATGAATAATATTGATATTATTGTGAATGCGCAAACAATGGAAGTGAAGGGCGATGGAAGCAAGATGACTAGCCTAGAATATAAAGATCGAACTAGTGATAGTATGCATTCTTTAGAAGTTGCTGGTGCTTTCGTTCAAATTGGTCTTTTACCAAATACAAACTGGTTAGGTGATACTATTGCTCGTAACCGTATTGGTGAGATTGAAGTGGATGCACGTTGTGAAACCAGTATGAAAGGGATATTTGCGGCGGGTGACTGTACTACAGTTCCGTATAAGCAAATTATTATCTCTGCTGGCGAAGGTGCTAAAGCCGCACTTAGCGCATTTGATTACCTGATCCGTACAAGTAGCAACTAGAGAAAATAGACAAAATATCTATAAAATCATAATGTTATATTCAGAAAGGCACTCAGAGATGAGTGCCTTTCTATATCTAGAGAATCCCGCGCTACGCATGGGGATTACCCCAAACGAATCTGAAAATAGATACTGGAAAAACTCTAAAGCGGTGGTAAGTTTTAATTGACTACTACGAATAGGTCAGATTACCTTGCTACCTAAGCGTGATATTTAGCTAGTTATATACAATTTATAAAATCAACGCTTATAGCCCTAATGCTCGTTTATAGTCGAGCACCAGCAGTGAGCCTGATTGAGGCCTCGTTTTCAAATGAGTTTCCGATAGCCCAAGTCTCGCTGAGGTGATATACAGATAATCTTCATTATCAGCAAAAGTACAGCTTGTCGGTCGATGAACAGGAAGTTGAAAACACCGCTCAATTTCTCCTTCTGGAGATATCCGCGCAATGGCGGCTCCGTCAAAGAGTACACTTAGAAGAAATCCATGTTTGTCTACAATCAATCCGTCAGGCTTACCTTCTTTGCTATTAATACTTATCACAACCCTTCTATTACTGACTTTTCCTGAGTGGGGATCCATATCATACCCATAAATTACGCCGCGCCGTGAATCAGTTACGTAAAGAGTTTTCCAATCTAGACTCCAACTTATTCCATTAATCAACGTGAAACCTGAATCTACAGTATGCCACTTACCATCAGGATCGAAACGATATAAAATTCCGGTTCCCTCTTTTAAATCTTGGTCAATCAATCCAACCCATAAACGACCAGAAGAATCCAATTTGGCATCGTTGAAGCGAAAATTTTTATGTGCGTGTGGGGCAGTCGCTATCCTTTGTCTTTTTCCTTTTATATCAATGAGTTCAATGTGACAGCCAATGCCAATAATTAGCTCACCTGTGATTTTTTCCACCACAAAACCCAGAGGGCTAGGTAAGGCATATTCCACATTCTGACTTGTTATCGGATCGAAAAAATTGAGAGAAGCACCAAGAGTATCGACCCATAAAAGCCTTGCTCTTACGGGGCTCCAAATAGGCGATTCACCCAATATAGCCTTACTTGCAAAGGCCACTGATATGTTATTCATTATCGAGGTTCCACGCTAGGAATAGCAATGTATTGCCAGTTTTCCACCATTTCTTGAATGGTTGATGCCTGAATAGCGCGTAGATTTAGTGGATAATTGACATTTTCGGCTTCCATCATTTTGGTAGCATGAAATTGCCCGTTCGCAGCACGAAGTATCCATCCTCCTTCAATGCATGCTGCTGAGGCCAAATAGGCTACACCAGGGGCGACTGATGCTGGATATAGATCGGCAGGTTCTTCCTCTATACCCCACATGCGAGTCTTGGCGACGGGGGATATTGCATTAACGATAATCCCATCGTTTTTACCTTCGTAAGCTAGGACATTCATGATCCCAACTATAGCCATTTTAGCCGCTGCATAGGATGCTAAACCTTTATGAACATACTGCGGATAGAGAGCTCGACAAGAAGTTGTCATAATAATACGGCCATAGCCAGCCGCTTTCATTGTAGGCCAAACAGCCTGTGAGAGCCAAAGCGGTGCCTTAGCCGCGATATCCATCATGTGGTCAAAAGAACTCTCTTTTATCGACTCAATGTCCTCATAAGCAACCCAACCTGCATTATGGATCAAGGCATCTAACCGACCCGCTACTTTGAGCGCATCGTGACAGAGTTTTTGACACCCTTCTCGTGAGTCAATATTCCCTATAATAGCTTGTACA
Organism: Providencia sneebia DSM 19967; assembly: GCF_000314895.2. Taxonomy (GTDB): domain Bacteria; phylum Pseudomonadota; class Gammaproteobacteria; order Enterobacterales; family Enterobacteriaceae; genus Providencia; species Providencia sneebia. The sequence goes on from NZ_CM001773.1 coordinate 2,197,278, forward strand.
TTCAATCCTTCTAATCGAAGTGTCTCTGCTGCAAATTCGGCAACCTGAGGATCTGTTCCTTCTCCCAAAGAATTAGCACCAATATCCTGAATCAAAACCATTGCACCAAGCTGGCCGATATAGCGCGCATATGCAAAACCCAATCCTCGGGCAGCACCAGTAATAAGTACAACCTGTCCTTTAAAATTCACCATATCACTTGCACCATTACAATAAATTATTGCATAACAGCTTAGAGTGATTGAAATGATATATAAAATACTATTTATATCATTCCATGATACATTATTTGTATCGTAGTTAAGTAAGCTTAATAACAAAATAGGGCGGGATATGACAACCAAAATTCGAACGCGGATCAGTTTACGTAGTATGGAGCAATTCATTGCTGTAGCTGAGGAATTACATTTCCATCGTGCTGCGAAACGCCTAAATATGTCACAACCTCCATTAACAAATGCCATACTAAAACTAGAAAAAGATCTCGGTGTTACCCTGCTTGAGCGTGGTAATCGAATACTTGGACTCACACTTGCGGGAAAGGTGTTTTTTAGTGAGGCATGTGAAACCATTCGACAGGCTGAAAAAACGATTATTTCTACGCGGGATGTAGCAGAAGGTCGAACAGGGCTTTTACACTTAGGTTATGTGGGAAGTGCTCTTTATGGTCGGTTGCCCGATATTATTCGCGGCTTTAGAGAAAGTCATCCTCAGGTGCGCATTGAGCTACGAGAAGATACAACCTTAGCGCAAGTCACTGCACTTCAGGATGGGAAATTAGATATTGGTGTGTTGCTTCCTCCTCTGGAAAGAGCTGATAGCATCAATTTAATAAATTTCGACAATGATCGATTGTGCATGGCTATCCCCAAAGCGCACCCTCTCAGTCAATGTTCAGAACTGACCCTTGCTGATCTTGCAAATGAACCTTTCATTTTATGGCCAATGCTTGAAGGACGAGGTTTTCATTTACGCGTTATCCGCCTTTGTGCTAAAGCAGGATTTGTACCTATGGTCACCCAAGAAGCACATGGGATGCATGCGGTATTATCATTAGTATCCGTTGGGGGTGGGGTATCTATTGTTCCTCAAAGTATGAGTAATTTTTGTCATGAACAAATTAGCTATCATCCCATATCTGATCCTGAGATTGAATTTGAGTTAGCTATAGGCTACCGACATTTATCCCCATTGGCTCGCAAATTTATTCATTTTATTCAAGAAGAACGATAAGGTTTCCGGCTTCCTAAGTATTCTTGGCCCTTATGAAACAGTATAATTGCCCGATAATCGCTATAATTGGTTATCGGGTCATGTTTGACATGGCTCCGCATGACAAAAAGATGAACCTCCACCAGAATGGATAATTATGTTATTAATCCATTAGTTATTATTCTGATAAATACCATAAATAAAATTATACAGGCATGAAATGAAGTATATTTTTGAACAAGTTAATGTATTTTCTTCTAAAAAACTCGATGGAAATCCCCTCGCGGTTGTTGTTGGAGCTGATAGCTTAACTACTGAACAAATGACTAAATTTGCAAAATGGACAAATTTGAGTGAAACCGTCTTTTTATTGCAGCCAACAACACAAGAAGCTGATTACCGCGTAAGGATTTTTACGACTGAAGGAGAACTACCTTTTGCCGGTCATCCTACCTTGGGGAGTTGTTATGTTTGGCAACAAATATATGGAAAGACACTAGATAAAACTGTTCAAGAATGTGGGTTGGGATTAGTGACAATAAAGAGGGTGAATAATCGCCTTGCATTCAAGGCTCCACCACTTATTCGTAGTGGTGAAGTTGAACAAAGTGAAAAATTAAAATTATTAAAAGCTTTAGATATCACGGATGAGGATGTTGTTGATTTTCATTGGTTAGATAATGGTCCGGGTTGGTTAGGTATTGAGCTTAAATCTGTTGATAAGTTATTAAGCATCAAACCAAATTACGCGCAATTACACGGTTATAACATCGGTTTATGTGCCATTTATCCAGAAGGTTATGATAAACAGTTAGAAGTCAGAGTTTTTTGCTGTTCAATTGCTGAAGAAGATCCTGTCACGGGAAGTTTTAACGCAAGTGTCGCTCAATGGTTAATTCCTCAGAAAAAATTACCCGATCACTATATTGCAGGTCAGGGACAATGTGTTTCCAGTAATGGATTAATATATGTAACTTCGGATGAAGAAGGAATTTGGATTGGCGGCGATGTTATAAATTGTATTAGTGGTACAGTTGAGCTTTAATTATTATAAGGTTACTGTTTTGTAACCTTATAATTTTTTCTAGTTCTATAATTAACAGATAATTATGGGTATTTAGCTTTTTCACTTAATTATATTAGACAATTTATACTGTTTTTATTGATGAAAATTTTTCAAATACTCTAATACTATTTTAAACTGTTAATGAATATCATCATAGTTATGATAAATTAATTTAAGTTGAGGGTGATTCCATAAACTTGCTGGTGTTACTGTTGCGCGATCCCACGGGATTTGACCAATGAACCATAATTTCCAGAAATTGAGTTTGGCATTAGGATTTTGTCCAAGTAATTCTTGAAACGTTTCTATCTTACCGATGTTAATTGAAAGTGCAGATTTGTAGATATCAAACACAAACTTAGAACAAAATTGTCTTGATGAATAGTAATCGAAACCAGTGTGATAAAATTTATGTAATCTTGCTGGAACTTCAGCAATTAATGCTTGCTTTTGCTCATTGGATAGCGGAGTTGCTAAACGACGTACACCATATTGGTGATTCGCAGAACGCTGGATAAAGCGTGTTAATGTTGTTGTGGTGGATAAGGGAACTCGACTTTCAGCAACGATATAATCTTGCCCATTATGCCCAATAATTATTCCCACATGATTACTCCAACATTGTGAGGCAGAGGCAATTTGGCGGAATAATGTGGTACCGATGCAGGTAAAAATAATATCGCCAATTTCATATTGCTGATAATCCGCTTTATTTTCCATCAGATACCTCACTAATATTAAAAAGTCTAAATTATGTGTATTTTATTTTTCATTGAAAATGATTATATAAGATAATGTCATGAAATAGAGATGGATAATGTAATATTTAAGTCATTGGTTGAGCTTTTATTTATTATTGATGAAGTGTGTCTCTTTATGATTACAAGTGTTTAATTACGTGACTTAATGCGATGATATTATTAGTAATATCTGTTTCATTATGAGCTGCATAACCGAATAAAATTGCGTTATTATTCTGACTATTAATACAATAACGAGAAAGCGGTTGTACGCCAAAACCTAGCTGACGACAAGCAGATATAATATCTTGTAAGTTATATTCAGGTTTTACCCAACATACAGCATGAATACCTGAATCTGTTAATTCAACCTCAAAAACATGTGGTAAATAATGTCTAATGGTTTCAATTAATATTAATTGTCGAGAATAACAAATTTTTCGTACCCGTCTGACATGGCGGGCATAATGGCCTTCTTGAATAAATTGTGCTAAAGCCGCTTGTTCTAAATAACCAGAATGGCTGTCGCTGTAATATTTAATCATAGTAAAAGCTTCTTGAAGTTTTTCTGGAACAATTAAAAATCCCAATCGAAAACCTGGGTACATCATCTTAGAAAATGTTCCTGAATAGATAACCCGCTGATATTTATCAAGCCCTTGGAGTGCTTGTATTGGCTTAGAAAGATAACGAAATTCGCTATTATAATCATCTTCAAAAATCCAAGCATTATTTTGATAAGCCCACTCTAATAGTGCCAATCGACGAGGCAAACTTAATGTTGTTCCTAGAGGGAACTGATGAGAAGGTGCTGTATAAATAAATTTTGCATCAGCATGATATTTAGCAGCATAAGCAATATCCATGCCCTCATTATCAGAAGGAATTGGTGATATGTTAATGCCCGAAACACTTAAAATTGCTCTGGCACTGTCATAACCAGGGTCATCTAACCATGCGCAATCGCCTGTTTGTAATAATACTTTAGTGGCTATATTTATCGCTTGTTGTGTACCATTTACAATAATGATTTGGTCTTGATGACAATTTACTCCTCGTGTAGAACGAACATAATCAGCTAAAATTTTTTTTAATGGTGGGTATCCTGCGGGGTGGTTATAGTGAGTAATCTCACGTTTAGAACTACGCCAAGCACGCCCAAGAATGCGCCCCCATAAATCATGAGGAAATTGGTCAACACATCCGACACCTATATTAAACATTTTATATTGAGATGTGTTAGGTCTCGATTTTTCCCATTGAGTAGCCAAATTTGTGAGATTTGAGTTGGGATGAAATGTTGTTTGTTGTGATTTAGGAACATGACACATTTTTGTTGGCAATTTAATCACATCATCGGGGCGAGTTGTGGACACATAAGTTCCAGCCCCTTTTTTAGTAAATAAATAGCCTTCATCTGTTAAACGATCAAAGCCAGCTATAACAGAATTACGTGAGATTGACATCATTTCGGCAAAAGCACGGCTTGATGGAAGTTTTGTGCCTGCCGCCAAACGCCCATCTAGAATCGCGTTACGGATCGTGTGATAAACCTTATCTTTAATATAACCGCCATCTAAAAGTAGGTGCGGGAATTGAGCCTGTGATTTTGCTTTCATTAAAAGTGGATCCTAAATAAATATTAAAAGTGTATCTTATACAGTTCCAGATGGACAAGTAATATAACGCTATCAATTGATATGCCTATATTTTAAAAGGAGTTATTATGAATAATAATGAATTAGTTATTGATGTGAAATTAGTATCACCTGAGCATTATGCTCAATGGTTAGATTATTGGCTGCAGTACCAAGAATTTTATAAAGTGGAGCTGAGTGAAGAAACAACGTTGAAAACTTGGGAACGTTTCTTTGATGATAATGAGCCAATGTATTGTGCAGTTGCATTAGAAGATGGAAAAGTTGTTGGTTTTGTTAATTATCTTTACCATCGTTCTACATGGGCTAAAAATAATTTCTGTTATCTCGAAGATTTATTTGTTTCACCAGATGTGAGAGGGCGACATATAGGTAAGTGCTTGATTGAATTTGTTCATACTCAAGCTAAGCAACATGCATGCAATCGTTTATATTGGCATACACAAGAAACTAATTTACGCGGTCAGAGGCTTTATGACTGGGTTGCACAAAAACCAGGTGTTATTGAATATAGAATGCCGTTGTAAACAATTAATTATTTTTTATTGATATTCATTTAACGTCATTAAATAAAATTATTATGCCGAGATAATTTTATACTCGGCATTTAGGTTTTAATGTATCGGTTATTAGAAAAATAAAACTTTTTACGATTATATTAAATGAGTCTGATATTTATTAATTCAACAATATCAAAATAATTTAATGTCTTCTATGGTTATATAGGTATTACCTATATGTTTATTATAATAAAATTAAATTGCAAATGAGGAGTTTAATAATCAAAAATTAATAATAAATAGAGATTAACCTTTATTTGATTTGTTTTCTTGTTGACTAAAATAACTTGCTAACTTACTTAATGAGTTAATAGATGATATAGCAACTTCTTTATTTGGATCATGGCAAAGAGTTAACAGCCGGACGATAGCTTTTTCTTGGTCGATTGTTGATTTATAGTCTCCTAACGCTGATATTGCAGCAACCTTAACATTGTCATTACTGCGAAAGGTTAGCTCAACAAGTGTACTAATAATTTGTTGTTCCATTAATAACCTCACTATAATTTTATTAAATTAATTTATCCTTAATTACTATTTTAAATTAAAGCAATGATAACATCTCTCTGTATTGGGATATTGTTTAACGGTTTTATACCAAAATAACCTTTATTATGGGTTATTTTGGTATTTATAATATAAACCCAGAATTGTTGTATTATTATGTAAATTTATTTTTATCTATTTTAATGATATTTCAATATGTAAGTAATAAAATCCGAAAGTGTTTTATTGTAAAAAATAAATAATTTTAATTTAAATTGGTTACTTTATTTATTCATGATAAGAGTTTACTAATAAAAAGAGTTGATATAAAACAAATTGTCTTGTTAATTTTTCGTTTCGATTATTTTTGAAAAGAGACATCTCATTCTATATCGAATAGTATTCAAGTTTATCCTTAATTTTGTTTGTCATTTTAAGAATGTTGTTTGATGATAAATAAAAACCAACAGTTAAGCTTATTTATAGCTTATAGTATAACTCAGTTTATTTGTAATCATCCTCAGTTGGGAATGTTATCTAATAAGGAGCTTAGCGTGCCTATTGAACAATGCCAAAGTTATGAAAATCTAACCATTGATGAAGTTCTAACTAAACTTGAGTTGCTATATAACAATGCTATTGATTTACAAAGAAATGCTATTGCTGATTATATTAAAGAAGGTAAGTTACCTGATATAGAAGCGAGAGAAAAAGGGGCATTTTCATACCCTGAATTATGTGTTGAATGGTATGGACAAGTTGATCATTGTGAAAAAACTCGTGCATATGCTCGTTTTGTTAAACGGGGAAATTACAGCATCACAGTGACTCAACCTGAATTATTTCGTCACTATTTAACAGAACAATTGACTATTTTGCAGCAAGATTACGATGTTTCATTTACTGTTCGTCCCTCTAAGGTTGAAGTGCCATATCCATTTGTAATTGATGGCTCTGATTTAGTATTAGATAGAAGTATGGGAAGTAGCCTTGCTACATATTTCCCTATTACTGACCTTGCAGAAATTAGTGATGATATTACTGATGGCTTAATTCAATCTACGGATGAATGGCCATTATCTCATTTTGATGCTTTGCGCGTAGACTTTTCTTTAGCGAGACTGAAGCATTATACAGGCACCCCTCCAGAACACGTGCAACCCTATATTTTGTTTACCAACTATAATCGTTATGTTGATGAGTTTGTTAGTTGGGCTTGTGAGCAGATTAAGGATCCTAATAGCCGATATATTGCGTTATCTTGTGTCGGGTTCCATTATTTAACCGCTGAAAATGCTGATCCTGCTATAGCAACATCTGATTTGACATGGAAAAAATTTCAAATGCCAGCCTATCATTTAATTGCAAAAGATGGTGCAGGCATCACGTTAATTAATATTGGCGTGGGTCCATCAAATGCAAAAAATATATGTGATCATTTAGCGGTATTAAGGCCACATGCTTGGTTAATGATTGGGCATTGTGGCGGATTACGAGAAAGCCAAAATATTGGAGATTATGTTTTAGCGCATGCTTATTTACGTGATGATCATATTTTAGATGATGTCTTGCCGCCTGATATTCCAATCCCAAGTATTGCAGAGGTACAAAGAGCGCTTTATGATGCAACTAAGCAGGTTAGTCGTATGCCGGGTGAATTAGTTAAACAGCGCTTACGTACAGGAACAGTTGTTACTACAGATGATCGCAATTGGGAATTAAGATTTTTTGCAACAGCACGTCGTTTTAGTTTGAGTAGGGCAGTTGCCGTTGATATGGAAAGTGCAACGATTGCGGCTCAAGGTTATCGTTTTAGAGTGCCTTATGGCACATTATTATGTGTTTCTGACAAACCTTTGCATGGTGAAATTAAATTACCTGGACAAGCAAATAGCTTTTATGAAGGTGCGATATCAGAGCATTTGCAAATAGGAATACGTGCAATAGATTTGCTTAGGGAAGAAGGCGATAAGTTGCATTCACGAAAACTAAGAACATTTAATGAGCCACCTTTTAGGTAATCATAATAAAGGAATAACATATGTTAAATAAAAGTTGTGTTATTCCTTTGCTCGAAACAGATAGGTTGATTTTAGCCGGCCATCAACATAGTGATTTCCCTGCATTAGCGAAGCTTTGGGCAACACAATCAGTGGTTCGATATTTAGGTGGCTCGCCTTCTACTGAACGCGAGTCATGGATGCGAATGTTGGAATATCTAGGATTATGGCCTTTATTAGGATTTGGATATTGGGCTGTTAGAGAAAAACAGTCCGGTCTTTATGTCGGTGATTTAGGCTTTGCTGATTTTCATCGGATGACTCGAGCTATTGTAAAAGGCACACCAGAGGCGGGGTGGATTATCGCATCTGAATTTCAAGGCCAAGGTTTTGCGACAGAAGCCATGGAAGGCGCGTTATTTTGGCTGAAATCTCAACATAAATTTAAACAAACTGTCTGTTTGATTGAACCTAATAATCTTGCTTCATTACGCGTTGCTCAAAAGTTAGGTTATATTCCGCAAAGAGAAGTTTTAATACAAGGTATTTGCAGTATCTTATATAAAAAAATGCTTTGAATACAACGATTCCATTAAAAGGAATCGTTGTATAAAACAATTTATTCAAGACCGATGAGTGATATATGAACCTGATACCGCTGATATTGAAGAATATATTATGCATTGTTTTTATTATCCCATTTTTGATAACTATTCATCCCAATTTCAAGCATAGAAAGTCTGCTGATCTTTAACTACACTGAAAATATTGTGGTATTGATTTGAGCATATTTATGTCTACTCATTTTCTTGCATTTGAAAAGCCGATTGTTGAGCTTCATGAAAAAATTGATGCTTTAGTCGCATTTAAGCAAAATGCTTCGCCATCAAACGTTAACTTTGATGAAGAAATTAAATTACTTGAAAAAAAGTGTCTTACGTTAACTAAAAATATTTTTTCTAAACTTAATGCATGGGAAATTGTGCAACTTGCACGGCATCCATTAAGACCTTACACACTTGATTATATCCCTTTAATTTTTACGAATTTCCAAGAACTTGCAGGTGATCGGGCTTATGCGGATGATAAAGCATTAATCGGAGGATTGGCGCGTTTAGATGATCAGCCAGTTATGGTCATTGGTCAACAAAAAGGGCGCACGACGAAAGAGAAAGTGTTCCGCAATTTTGGTATGCCTTCACCCGAAGGTTATCGCAAAGCATTACGTTTAATGAAAATGGCAGAGCGTTTTCATTTACCTGTCATTATCTTTATTGATTCTGCGGGCGCTTATCCAGGAATAGGTGCAGAAGAGCGGGGGCAGGCAGAAGCAATTGCTCGAAATATCTTAGAAATGTCGCGCCTAAAAACACCTATTATTTGTGTCATTACTGGGGAGGGGTGTTCTGGGGGGGCTTTGGCAATCGGTGTAGGCGATAGGATAAATATGTTAGAATACAGTACTTATGCGGCTATTTCTCCCGAAGGTTGCGCATCAATCCTTTGGAAAGATGCTCAAAAGGCGCAAATTGCAGCTGAAGTCATGGGAATGACAGCAATGCGTCTTAAAGAATTAGGTATTATTGATACCATTATTCCTGAGCCACTTGGTGGTGCACACCGTGATTATCAGCATGCAAGCCATAATTTAAAACAATGTTTACTCGCTGATTTATCAATATTAAAACAACTGGATACGGATACATTATTGGCTGAGCGTTATCAAAAGATTATGGCAATTGGCTATTGTTAATTTCTATTTTGATTAGTATCTGGCTAATAAACTATTTGCAAAGTAGCCAATATTGTTTATATAGAGATAAAGTGCAAAAATTTTAATAAAGGGCAATGATGCCAGTCGATCTGAATTTATTAAAGGTGTTTATTTCTGTCGCTTCCTATGGGAATTTTTCCCAAGCAGCTAAACAATTATCAATGCCAACATCGAATGTGAGTCGTAGCATCAAACAATTGGAAGAACAACTGAATTGTCGGCTAATTGAAAGAACTACACGCCGAATGCGGTTAACTGAACAAGGAAAAGTTTTACGACAGCAAAGTCAAAAGCTTTATTTAGAACTTGAAGATATTATTAATCAAATCAAACATCCGGCACAATTAACGGGTGTTTTGCGTATGACCATTCCTAGCGAAGCGGGTAGTATGTTACTCGCTGAGTTATTAGCTGAATTTGCGTTATTACATCCTCAGTTAGCTATTCATTGTGATACCCAATTAATACCACTCGATGTAATCCATGAAAATATTGATTTATTATTAACTTTTCATCGAGGTGAGTTAGGTAATAGCAGCTACCATTCTAAAGTAATAAAAACTTGGCAAAGTGTGGTAGTTGCCACACCAGATCTTATTAAACAAACAGGTTATCCGCAAAATATAGCAGAATTAGCGAATAAACCTTGTATCTCAAGTTTTAGTGCTTTAGCTGGGCAGCCATGGATATTTTTCGATCAAAATAAACAGCAAAAGAAAATAAGTATTAATAGTCATTATCGAGTAAATAGCGGTATTTTAGCTAAAATAGCAGCGTTAAAAGGTATTGGTTACGCAATTTTAGTTCAGGAATCTTGCCAATTAGAGATTGAACAAAAACAACTTGAGGTAATTTCTTTTGATGAGCAGCCTGCTCCTTTGGAGCTTCGGGCAATTTATGCGAGTAAAATGGCACTATCTCCGAATATTAATGCTTTTTTGCAGTATTTAGTTAATAAAATGAATATGGAATAAAGATTGTGTTAATTAACCACAATCTTTTCCTTAATGGCGTTAACTTAAATATTATGCGCCGCGTAATTGGATTGTTAAGCCTTTCAAAAAATAGCGCAGTAATTGGTCACCACAATCACGGTAGTTTTTATGCCCAGGTTTTCTGAATATGGCATTAAGTTCAGGCTTAGAAACACGAAAATCAACTAATTGATAAATCTCAATCATATCAACATCTTTTAATTCAAAAGCAACGCGTAGTTTTTTTAATATGATATTGTTTGTTATCCGCGTATCAATTTCTGGAGCGGGGTGGCTATCATCTTTGCCACGACGAAAATAAATCAATCCATTTAAAAAATGTCCTAACACATTGTCATTGCATTCGTTATATTCTGGATCATCATCTTTTTTTAACCATGTCACCATCTCTGCTTTAGTAACCTGTAAGCCTGCAAGTTTGACGATCTCAACCATTTGGTTGTCACTTAAATCCAACATATAACGAACACTGCGTAAAACATAATTATTAAGCATGGCTATTGATTTTCCATTATTAGATTATTTAAGTCCTAAATTTTAAGCATGCATACTAGAGAGTAATGAAATCTTAATCAATAAAAGGATGTGTAAAGACGGGATATAACACAGTAATGCTACTTTTTACACATCGCTTTAATCCTTTTATCCCATAAAATAGATCAATCCATAGAAAAATAGGAGAGTTAGACCTACCGTTATCAGCATATTTTTTACTAAAGAAGCAACAACGACACAAAATAGAGCTCCCCATAAATAAGGATTATCAGGGAATTCTCTTAGTTCTTTTCCTTCTAATAAAATTACGGGCGCACATATTGCCGTTAATAAACAAGGTGCAGAATAACTGAGCGCTTGGCGAATAAAAAGAGGAAGCCTAACAGGAAGTTGAGGGATCAAAAACACATAACGTAAACAGAATACAATTATGGTTAATGTAATGATTAATATCCAGATCATTTCTCCTCCTTGAGCAAACGGGAAATGATAACAGAAACAAACATCCCGCCAACACCTGCAATCACAATAGCACTACTCATAGAAAGCCGTGAAAGAACTATAGCCATAACTAAAGAAAAAATGACGCCACAAATGGTGCTCACTTTTTTAGTTAATGGCACAACAATCGCTAATAATGTCGCAACCACAGAAAAATCCAAATGTAATTTACTGAGGTCGGTAATGACATTCGCCATTGCAATTCCGCATAAGCTGGTAATTAACCATACAATATAAAAACTAAATCCAGCGCCAAATAAATAGGGAAAACTAAGTGGTTGACGTTTAGCCGCACTTATCGCAAATAATTCATCTGTAAGTAAAAAACCGATACTTAACCTTTGTGCAGTACTAAAATTTTTCACATATGGCCTCATCGTTAAGCCATATAATAAATGTTGTGAAGTGATAAAGAATACGGAAATAATAATGGTGATATAACCCGCACCTGAATTTAATAATCCCAATGTAACTAATTGAGCCGCACCTGCAAAAATCATTACTGACATCGAAACACTTTGCGAAAATGAAAGGCCTGCTTCTACAGCCATTGAACCAGCGAGGATCCCCCATGGAATGACGGCAAGATTTAGCGGCGTCATATGCATTGCACCATTAATAAAGGCACGCCGTTTTTGGTTATTTTGTTGTGAAAGCATGAAAAAGACCTTTTCCCAAAATTTAAAGTTGCTTTAGATCGCTGGTTGATTTACGGCGATAAGAAAATCACGCATGTTTTTATATAAAAGACCACAAAATAGCCAATAAAAATACGTTATTTATTTAACTATAACGCGATAGAAAAGCGCCTAAAACGAATGAACAGAATATGAATGTTATATCGTGAATCGAGATAATTTTCACTATCGCTTTTTTGTTGATACGCTCGAAATATAAATATAGAAAAATTAAAAATTTTGGAATTAAATTCCAGAATGCATGTGAATATCAACACGATTTCGTTTTGCTTAACAACGATGAATTATACGTCTGATTAATCGTAAATTATTGGTTGTTATGATTGGTTTGTCGGCTTTAACCTGAATACAATGACTATATTATTAATTAATGATAGTGATATCTTTCATTAAAAAAATGAAGCGTGTATTATATCTTCAATCAGATTAGTTTGTTTAAATTTTGTTGTATTTTTTATCGGATTAGTGGGTGCACTATGTTTGAAAATTTCGGTGTTACTAATTTATGGACATACTTAATCGGCGTTATTTTTATTACATTAGTTCCAGGCCCAAATTCTTTATTTGTCTTAACAAGTAGTGCAAAATATGGTGTGAAAAATGGCTATAAAGCTGCATTAGGTGTGTTTACTGGTGATGCTATGCTCATTTTTTTATCATTTTTGGGTGTTGCTTCTTTAGTAAAAACATCACCAATCTTTTTTAGTGTAATAAAGTATGCAGGTGCTGCTTACTTATTCTACTTAGGCATGAAGACGCTTTATAGTGTTATTCATAAAAAAGAAGCAGTTGCTGAAGCGGATATGATCTCACATGCAACAAAAGGGACGTATCAAAAAGCGGTATTTTTGAGCCTGCTGAATCCTAAAATGATTATTTTTTATGTGTCATTCTTTATTCAGTTCATTGATCCTGCTTATCCTAATGCGGGAATGCCATTTTTTGTATTAGGCTGTATTCTCGAAATATGCAGTATGATGTACTTATCGTTACTGATTTTTGGTGCGGTAGTAGTTACCAATATGGTGAAACATAATAAGAAATTATCTAAATTATCAAATAGCTGCATAGGTGCTGTATTTTTGATGTTTGGCGCTAAATTGGCTCTGACTGCATAATTTATTTGTAACGAGCTATAATAAAAAATCAATTGCAACAAGACGTTTAATTTTTAACTCAAGCTTCAATATGACTCTCATTGTTTGATTTATCTGTTCATTTTAGCAATATTATTGAAGCTTGAGTCCCTCCATTTTGTGATAACCTTTCTGATTAAGCATAAATTAAATTTTAACTATCCTATTTGTTATAAATAATCGCTATAAACTTGCGTATTTAGTAGCCAATGAATGACAAATAAATATATTTTCGTTTGTAATTAATATTGTAATTAAAAAGGGTATGTTTTAATGATAAATGTTAATTAAATGTAAATTAATCATTTTGCACTCACAGCTATAAAAAAAAGATACAGATACATTCTTATTTTTTATAATTAATAAAAAGACAATAATAGAAAAATAAATATTAAAAAATAAAGAAGTAAAGAAAACGTATTAAATAACATTTAAAAATCAATTGTTTTCTAAACATAGGTTATATTTTTTTATTTAAAATAAGTTGTATGAGATTATTCTGTATTTTTATTTAGATATATTATTATCGTGTTCTAAGTGTGTTTTTCTGCATAAATGCCTTTTTTTATAATATTTGTAACAAAATGTAACAAACAAAAAGAATTGGTACGATTAATTACAGATAATTACGCATTCAAGAATTCTAAGTAATATCTCTTATTTGGATTGAAAAATCATATATATATTAATTCGTTAGACTAATTTTATTTTTTACTAAAAATAGTACCTCAATAAATCAATTAATTTTGACTATCAATAATGGAATATTTATTGTTTGAAACGTATTTACTATAAATAATTGTAAACATATATTTAATACAGTTAATTTATGACTTAAATAATTTTTCCCTTTATTTAACTATATTGATTACATTAGTAACCCTATGGGAATATTAATTATAAAGGTGAGTTACTTTTACTATATAAAATCTTTTAAGAACACTTGGAATAATAAAGCTAGTAACTATCAATACTATTAAATTTTAATTGGTATTACTGTCATTATGCTTTGATTTTAATGATGATTATTGAAATTTTAATGGGTGTTTTTCATCTGTCTGATTTTAAAGTAGGTAATTTATTTTAAAGGTACAGTTGATGAATATATATTTAAATTGTTAGGGATTATACTTATAAGGGAGAAATATATCATTAAAAAGATTGCTTATCTTATATAAGTGTATAGATGTTAAATTTTAAAGTGGTGTCTGTTGTTATCTTATTTATATAGACTTTTTATCTTCAAAAATAGAATTAACACTCGTAAATAATACGGTGTTTAATTTCAATTTTTACTAAGGAAAAACAAATGAAATTTACTAAATTAGCGATGGTCTCTTTGTTTGCAGCTTCAGTTGTTCCTTTTGGAGCAATGGCTGACAACACAGGTAAAATCACTTTTACCGGTACTGTGGTTGAATCCCCATGTAACATTGATAATAAATCAATTGACCAAACTGTAAAATTCGGTCAGCTATCTCGTAAAGGATTGGAAAGTGGTCAAGTTGCGGAAACCACTTTTAATATCGAATTCACAGGTTGTGATTTTACTAAATTTGGCGGCGTTGATGCCAATAACGCTCCAGTTGCAGTTAAAAATATGAATCTTACATTTACGGGGCAAAATTATTCTGATGTTGCTGGTAAGAAATACTTAGTCACTTCTACAGGAAATACAAATAACCTAGGTATTACAATTGAAGGTTTTGAATTTGATAAAGCAAAAGATGTTTTAAGTCAAATCACCAATAATGTAGGTGACAACACTTTAACATTTAAAGCATTAGCTCAAAAAATGGCTAGTGCAGATCCTGTTGCAGAAGGTGAATTCAGCGCAATTTCTAACTTCCGTATTACTTACGAATAATTTTTTATATA
Source organism: Providencia sneebia DSM 19967 (assembly GCF_000314895.2). Classification (GTDB taxonomy): domain Bacteria; phylum Pseudomonadota; class Gammaproteobacteria; order Enterobacterales; family Enterobacteriaceae; genus Providencia; species Providencia sneebia. The sequence continues at coordinate 2,212,477 of NZ_CM001773.1, forward strand.
AGCCATCAGTTATTTAACTGATGGCTTTAAATTAATGTTCTGGTGAAGGAGGGTTAAGTGACAAGTTATCTATATAAGGAGTTGAGGCTAACGATAATTTTATTTTTTCTATTAGCTTTTTTTAATTCTGTTGTTGAAGCTAAAGAAATAAAACTATCTAAATATTTAGGCCACACAAAAATTATTGGTAGCGTTGTATCTTCTCCATGCTCAATTGTTATGAAAGACCGTTACCAAACTATCGACTTTTCTTCTTTAACAATGACTGAGCTCTCTACTGCACTTGAGCGTGAGCAACATAATTTACCCTTTGAAATAGAACTTCGTGATTGTGGAAGTATTTATTCAGCAGTTGATAAGAAAACATGGTTTGTCCGGTTTGAAGGAAATACTGCTGAAAATATTAATGCATTTACCCTTAAGGGAGCTTCGCAGGGTTTAGGCGTTTCAGTATTAGATAATAAATTAAATATATTAGTACCTGGGCAACTTTATCCATTAATAAAGAATGTCTTATATGATGATACTAAACATGGGCAATCACTTTTTTTGCGTTATTTTCTACGATTAGAGTTAACTGGTAAACCATTACAAGCTGGGAATTATCAAGGACTTATTCGTTTTTTTATAGATTATCAATAATGCAAAAAAAGATATGGTTCTTCAATCTATGAATTGAAGCATTCTTTTGCAGATCTTGGGATGGTATAGAGCATGATGTTCAAAATTAGCAAAATAACGCAGGCCTTACTACTTATCTATGGGGTAAGTGCGAGCAATGCTTATGCTACAAATACATCAGAATTTAATATTGATATATTAGATGCAGAAGATATCGAAAACGTTGATATGAGCCAATTTTCTGTGGCGGGATATGTAATACCAGGAGATTATGTTTTATCCGTTTTTGTTAATGGACAGCGATTAGGCTCTCCTCGTGATATTAATGTATTTGTACCAACTTCAGGTAGTGATCAAAACCAAATTACCTGCATTCCTGTTGATCTCATCGATTTACTTGGTCTAAAAGAATCCTCTAAAAAAGAAATCACAACATTCCATGATGGAAAATGTTTAGATTTATCTGCGTTGGCTGGTGTGACAACAAAAATTGAATTATCAAATCTATCATTAAATATTACGATCCCTCAATCATGGATGGAATACCGTGATCCATATTGGATCCCACCAGAATTATGGGAAGAGGGAGTAAATGGTGCATTTATTGACTATAACTTAAACGCTAATTATACCGAAAATAATAATGGTAGTAAACGCAGCTATTTATCCAGTAGTGGGACATCTGGGATAAACGTTGGTTCTTGGCGATTACGCGGTGACTATTACGCGACTTATCAAACAGAAAATGCAAATAATGAAAGGGCATCTCAGACGAAACATGATTTTGATTTCAGTCGTTTATATGCCTTTAAATCTATAAAAAGTTTAAGTTCTCTTTTTACATTGGGTGAAAATTATTTTTACTCAGATATTTTTGAATCATGGCAATACACGGGGATGTCTCTCGAAAGTGATGACCGTATGCTGCCACCTAAATTAGTAGGTTATGCACCTGAGATTATTGGAGTGGCAAATACCAATGCAACAGTTATTGTGCGTAGCCAAGATAGGATTATTTTAGAAACGACCGTTCCCGCAGGACCATTTCGAATCCAAACGTTAGATAGCGGGATCCGCTGGGTACTTGATGTCACGGTAAAAGAAGAAGATGGTGAAGAAAAGAAATTTAGCATTACCACAGCTTCTTTGCCATATTTAACTCGACCAGGACGCATTGATTATAAATTAGTATCTGGTAAAACTCGATATGATAATCATAAGCATACCGGCAAACCCGTTGCTGGAGGGGAATTTTCTTATGGTATTTCAAATGCGTGGTCATTATATGGTGGTTCACAACTTAGTGGTGATTATCAAACTGTAGCTGCCGGTATTGGACGTGACCTTTTTGTCTTGGGTGCTGTTTCATTTGATATGACCCAATCTATAGCTCACCTTAAGCAAGATAACTTGCAAGGTCGTTCCTATCGTCTCAATTATTCAAAATCTTTTGAAGAAGTCCGTACAGATATTACCTTTGCTGGATATCGTTTTGCTGATAAGAATTATAGAACGTTATCCCAATTTATGGATGAAAATCGAACAGGGACGATTACAAATATACCAAAAGAAAACTATCAAGTTTATATCAATAAATACTTTGATAACTTTAATTTATCATTGAATTATCAACACAGTACTTATTGGCGTGATAAACCACAAACTCAATACGGTTTATATGCCAGTACAAATATCAGTATGGCATGGTTATCTCAACAAAATGCAAATATTTCTGTGTCAGCAACGCGAACTGAAAGAAATTATAATGGTTCTCAAGATGATTCCGTTAACTTATATCTCTCTATTCCATTTTATGAGAAACATACGTTGAATTTCTCTGAAATTTATTCTCGTTCAGGTGGAAGTAATCGATATAACCATAGTGTAGGGTTTAGTGGTTATAACGATACCGATAGTTACAATGTTAATGTTGGTTATACAAATGGACAAAATGTTGATAGTCAATCTAGTGTAAGTGGGTATTACACCCGTAGTTTATCCCAAGCAAACATTTCTGCGAATGCTAGTTATGTACCACAGCAATATCGGAGTATTGGTGCTTCGATTAATAGCGGTATAACAGCGACTGGATATGGAGTTGCATTACATCGTTCAGCTTATGGTGATACTCGATTAATGATCACGACAGATGGGGTAAGTGATGTTCCATTAGATAATGGTATAACAAAAACCAATTATTTCGGTGTAGCCGTGATCCCGAATATTAATAGTTATAGACGTTCAACCATTTCAATTAATACGAGTAAATTACCAGACAATATAGAAACATTGGACTCTACGACAGATATTACATTGACGAAAGGCGCAATTGGTCACCGTGTTTTAACTGTAATGAAAGGAGAAAAAATCTTTGCCGTGCTGTCTTTAGCTGATGGAAAAACTCCACCATTTGGAGCAAGTGTCCGTAATAAAGATAATCGTGAATTGGGCATAGTGGGTGAAGATGGTGTGACTTGGTTAGTTGGGGTTTCCCCTGAAGAGAAACTATCTGTTTTCTGGGGCGGTGAACCTCAATGCGAACTACATTTACCTAATGAACTTAAAGCTAATTCGGACATGATTTTATTACCGTGTTCCCTTGCGATTAAGACTGAGAGTTTGGCTAAAGTTAATTAAACGTAGTTAATATATATTAAATTTTAAGAAAAGTAGGGTACTAAAAATATTTTTAATATTTGTTATTGCTTAATGGCTAAAGAGCAACAATACCCTTAGAGAAGAGATATTTAATGAGGTTAGTTATGTTGAATGTAAAACTACGCACTGGATTAAGTTGCGCTATTCTTGGCATTACAGCAATGATGTCATTTAATGCTATTAGTGCAGTGACATTAGATAGAACACGGATTATTTTTCCTGGTTCGGAAAAGTCTATAAATATTACTATTACAAATGATAATCCTGACGAAGCTTATTTAGCTCAAAGTTGGATAGAAGATTTAGATGGCAATAAATTAACTAAAGGTGCAATTTTAGCAACACCTCCATTACAACGTATGGAACCTAATAGCAAAAGTTTAGTACGTTTAAGTACAACTCCTTTATTAAATACTTTACCAAAGGATCGTGAATCAGTTTTCTATTTTAATTTACGTGAAGTTCCACCTAAATCAAAAGACGCTAATACATTACAAATTGCGTTGCAATCACGGGTAAAATTATTTTATCGCCCTGAGAGTATTTTGACAGAGGCACAGACAAAATGGGCTCATAAAGTGACATTGACAAAAGTCGCGAATGGATATCGTTTAAATAATACTACGCCTTTTAATTTAACTGTGATTGGATTTGGTAATAATAAAAATGATTCAGAGCTAAGTAATTTCAACGTAGTTATGGTGCCGCCTAAGTCAACACAACTTATAACATCGAGTTTAATAGCGATGCCACATTTAACTTATATTAATGATTATGGTGGAAAACCAACGTTAGTATTTAAATGCCAAGGTGATACTTGTACGGTAACAGGTGAAGGTTAAGTACTAACAAATATTAAGCATAAGGAAAGGGCGATGAGACGAGCACATTATTTTCGCGATGTAATATATGCAGGATTATTCTTCATCACTATGGGTGTTAGCCATACTTGTGTGGCTAAGGATGTAATCATTGATACGCCAGTTACCCAACATGATTATGAATCAATACATCAAGGAATATTGGTTGTTAAAGCAGCCCTTTTCAATGCACCTTGTAATTTATCTTTTGAAAATAAATACACTTTAACTGAATGTGGTGCAGGTAGCTCATATCGAGATCTACCTTTAATGAATTTGACAGCACGTACGCCAGTCACATTACAATTTATTGGTTTTCCTAATGGTGTAGTTTCGCAACGTTATCCTATTTTATTATTAAATGGAAATAATGAGATAAGAGTTCCACTGAGACTGATAAATCAATCTAGCGTACGCCTAGAGGTGAATTATGAATAAGCTTGCAAGATTAATTTATGGGTTAACAGCATCATTCGTATTTTTACCATTAAATAGTTTTGCTATCGGCAATTTTTTAGAAGTTCAATTTTCTGGCGAATTACTCTCAACACAATGTCAGGTTTCAGCAACTTCCATAAATAAAAAAATCACATTACAAAATATACGCTGGCAATATATTAATGAGCATGGCAGTAGTGCAATAACGCCATTTACGATTGAAATTGAAAAATGTGTTCAATCTGATTTAAATAAAATTGTTAAATTTACATGGGAAAGTTCTAATTTAGTTACGATTGGTAATGATAAATTTTTAAAGACTCAAGGACCAAGTGGGGTTTTGCTTGGACTCGTTGATGGTGATGAATTACCTCTAACGTGGAGTCAAGCTATGAAAATAGGAAAAGTGACAACTGTTAAGGGTGAACAACAATTTAATTTTGGTGTATATGTTAGAAAACCAGCTGTTGGTGATGCTAAAGTCGGAGAATTTACTGGAACCGCGACATTTAAAGTGGAGTATGAATAATGAAAATTATTAATAAACTAAAGATATTCTCTTTATTTATTTTAATGTCATGTTTCAGTCAAGCGGATGTCATTATTGATGTTACAGCAAAGCTGATAGATCCTGCTTGTACTATCCGTAGTAAGGATAATTCTAAACCCTTACAGATTAACTTTGGTTCATTAAACCCTGAGCTAATCAATACACCAAATAGTACTCGAGATTTTTCTATTTATATTTCGGGATGTGATTCAACTAATCTTGCCATTATAGTAACTCCAAAGACAAATGGCGCAATGTCCTACAACGGTCGAAATATTCTCAGTACTAATACATCTGGTTTAGGTATTGACTTAAAACAGGTTAATGGGACTTCCGTCAGGGATTTAGAAATTAGTAAACTTCAGCGCATTTACCCAGTGAAAAACTCTAGTACAGAGTCCCGATTAGATTTAAAAGCCCAATTAGTTAATGTTGGTGCTATCGGCGATTTAGCATTAGGTCAATTTAGCACCTCAGCTACGTTTACTGTAACTTATAATTAATAGGTTCATATTATGATGTTTAACTCAACAAATAGCGTAGGTAGACGGAAATTAATTCATCAAGATAATAAAGGTAAGAATACGAATATAAAACGAGTTACATTATTTTGTATCTCCAACTTATTCACATTATCTTCAGGTTTTTTATTATTAAATGCTACTGTTCGTGCAGATTATATTCCCGTGGTCATAAACCCTAATGATGGTTATTTTATAACCTTGAAAGGTGATAATAAAATATCTGAACCCCCTATTACGGTTGGTGGAAAAAACTATTACGAGATTGGTAATGGAATAGTACTTAATTATGATTCCCCAGATGTATCAAATAATGGTGATGTTAAATGTCTCGGTATAGTTTCGTCGCCGACAGGTAGTAAAGGGATAGATAGATCTAATGCATCACATCGTCTTTTCATACAACTTCCGCCTATTGGAAAAATATCGGGTGACCAAGCTTATCGAATAAATGATAACTTAGTAATGACAGTTAACCCAACAAAGTTTCCGGGTATGCTGGATGGATGGGTCCAAAACCCCGCGCCATCTTGCGCTACTCTTAAAGAATCAGACAAAGATAAAGTCCCAGCTAAAACTGAACCGATAAAAAACTTCAATGTACAGTTCCCAGTTAACTTTCATTTTTTTGTTAGTAAACGCATTATTGATAATGAGTTACCTATTCCTGCAATGGATCTTGGTAGTTATGTTCGCCACTTTCGCCGTCCTGGAGGTGGTCCACCTAACGTGTCAACTTGGCCTATTAATGAAGCAACAGCACCGATTAGGCTCTCTAGCTCAACTTTAAATGTAAGATCCTATTGTACAACCAGTAGTAGTACTGGACAGGTGAGTACCGTAAAAATTAATCATGGGGTACTTAATAGTTTAAATTATGATAGTGTTGTTAAAGAGAAGGTTAATTATAACTGTAAATTCACGGGCCTTACTAAGGTAAACTTTCGACTTGATTATAATACTGATGACGTTAAAAAAGGGTTACCACTTTATTCCAATGACTCTGGTACCCAAAAGAAAATTTATACTAAATTAGAACTTACAGATGAAAGCTCACCTAATAATAAGGGTCAAAGTATTAATATTAATATTAGGAATAGAGCAACGATTGGGATTACAAGTCATCTGCAAGGTTCAAATGCTTCAGGTGGTGATTATTCAGGCTCTGCATGGTTGATTGCAACTTACGATTAATGATTAGAAGGGTTGATTAACGCCAAGAAAGTCAACCCTGTTAATTTTATATATTGGGAACACACTATTAATAACAATTTTTATTCTGTTTTCTTATTTCGAATCTAATCTTTTTCTTCTTTACCATCAATATAAATAATTGCATATTATTCCGTCTAAATAGTAAGAAACTGAAGAATTTATCACATAACTATTTCTGCTCGTGTTATATTTCTTTCCATGATTTGATGTCTTTTACGTGGAGTAGGTTAAGCAATGAGCAAATTACGGGTAGGTGTTATTTTTGGTGGTAAATCAACTGAGCACGAAGTTTCGTTACAATCCGCAAAAAATATTATCAACAGTCTTGATCGTAATAAATTTGATGTATGCTTGATAGGAATTGATAAGGAAGGGCACTGGTATGAATATGATGAAGATAATTTTCTCAACTATGCAGATGATCCTTCACTAATTGCGCTGAGTACACCTAAGCAGGGCATTGCAATTATTCCTGGAAAAACAACTCAGCAATTTATCTCACTTGAAAATGCGCAACCACTTCCGCAAATTGATGTTATTTTCCCTATTGTTCATGGCAATTTAGGTGAAGATGGCTCTTTGCAAGGCTTATTACGCATGGTGAACCTACCTTTTGTTGGCTCTGGGGTTCTCGGTTCTTCTGCTTGCATGGATAAAGATGTCACTAAACGTTTATTACGTGATGCTGGGTTACAGGTTGCTCCATTTATTAGTGCGACCATAGAAGAGCGTGAGAACATTGATTATGATACTGTCGTAAATCAGCTTGGATTACCTCTCTTTATTAAACCTGCCAACCAAGGTTCTTCCGTTGGGATAAGCAAGGTGACCAATAAAGATGAATTTGATGCAGCGATAAATTTTGCCTTCTTATTTGATGTGAAAATATTGATTGAAAGTGCAATCAAAGGGCGAGAAATAGAGTGTGCTGTATTAGGCAATGAAAACCCAATAGCTAGCCCATGCGGTGAGATTGTGTTGCATGATAGTTTTTATGCTTACAATACAAAATATATTGATGATAACGGTGCATCGGTTGTTGTTCCTGCAATGTTAGCACCTGAAATTAGTGATAAAATTCGTAACATTGCGCTACAAGCATACAAGGCATTAGATTGCAGTGGTTTATCCCGTGTTGATGTATTTTTGACCGAAGGAAACCATGTTGTGATTAACGAAATTAATACGCTACCGGGTTTTACTAATATCAGTATGTATCCTAAATTATGGCAGGAAAATGGCCTGTCATATCAAATGTTGATCAGCCGCCTTATTGAATTGGCTATTGAAAAATATCAACAAATGCAAGAGCTTAAAACAATGAGTGACCTTTAATATGATTAATGCGCCTTCCGAATGAAGGCGCATTTAATATTGATTATTTACACCAAACATAATTGATATAACGGAATAAAGGCTCGAAACCAAATTTTTTGTACAATCCTAATCCTGCCTCGGAAGCATCAAGGAAACAGTATTCAACATTTTGCTGGCGGCAAAATGCTAAAGCATAATCAATTAATTGAGTTGCATAACCTTTCCCTTGGTGAGCAATTTCAGTACCAATATCATCAAAACGGGCAATTGCCCCTTCAATTGTTACCGTCATTGAAGTTGCAGGCTCTCCATTGACTAACAACACCAAATGGAATTGAGGTGAGCCTTGTAAAAGGGCCTCTTCATGGTAGCGAACATATTCATGAATCACTTGGTCATTCGAATCTGGAATATAGAAAGCGGAAACTAATGGCTTAGCCCATAACGCAAGATCATGATTAGCAAAGACAATATCGACTTGATTTTTAGGTAATTCAACAGATAACTGCTTCTCTAAAGCGAGTGCCATAGCGGTTGTGACGCTGTCACGCTTATATCCTAATAATTCGACTTCTCCTTGAACTTTTTGCAGCATTTCTTCTGGGATCACCAACGTGTGATCTTTTTTCTGTGCAATAAACAAATGATGAGCTTGTTTTAATGCAGAAATCGTTGATTCAGGTTGCAAATAAATGAAGTTAAAGATGGGAGAGTCAAGTGGCGTGAGATAACAAATTGTATGCTGTTCAATTTGAATACTGTGTTCGCAAATTGCGTTCCAGAAGGTTTTTTCAATTGATTGGTAATGTCTTAAATAATAGAGCGGAATATTCATTTCGTCAGTTACCTGATAAAAAATGTGTCAGTTGATAGAGGCTCAATATGATTGATTCTGTGTTATGTATTACTTTTATTTTGTACTACATGATTAACTTAATAGTGTCAGAAAAATGAAATTAATCATATATAAACTGATAAATTCAGCAACTATCTATGATAATTACATTACATCTTGTGCTTCTGCTCGCATTCTTAACAATATTTTAAAGTCTTAGTTTTTTGTCTATAGATTTTTTCCTATTTTCTGTTAGTCCGGTTTCGACTGTACAATTATCCCTTTCAATACTATACTCCCCCTAAGTATGTAACGGGTTATTAATGATGCCACATTCCCCAAAAGAGAAAAAAGCGGTTCTAACTCGCGTTAGAAAGCTAAAAGGGCAGTTACTTGCTCTTGAAACTGCTTTAGAAAATGAAGCAGATTGCAGTGCGGTATTACAGCAAATTGCTGCAATTAGAGGTGCTGTAAACGGTTTAATGGCGGGCGTATTAGAAAGTCATTTAAGAGAAGGTTTGCAGGCTTCGGCAACAACATCAGAACAGAGAGAGTCTGTTGATGATGCTATTTCACTGATCCGCACATATCTGCGTTAACACTAAGAAGGAAAAATGATGAAATCACGTGCAGCGGTCGCATTTGGGCCGGGAGAACCATTAAAGATTGTCGAAATTGATGTAATGCCACCAAAAGCAGGGGAAGTGTTGGTAAAAATTAGCCATACCGGCGTTTGCCATACTGATGCATTTACATTATCAGGTGATGATCCTGAAGGACTTTTTCCTGTTGTGTTAGGGCATGAAGGTGCGGGTGTGGTTGTTGAAGTTGGTGAAGGTGTTACGAGTGTAAAACCTGGCGACCATGTTATTCCGCTGTATACGGCTGAATGCGGAGAATGTCTATTCTGTAAGTCAGGTAAAACGAACTTGTGTGTCTCTGTTCGAGCAACACAAGGTAAAGGTGTGATGCCAGATGGTACAACACGTTTTTCATATAACGGCCAGCCGTTATATCACTACATGGGATGTTCTACCTTTAGTGAATATACCGTTGTTGCAGAAGTTTCATTAGCTAAAATTAATCCAAAAGCAAATCATCAAGAAGTTTGTTTACTTGGTTGTGGTGTGACGACAGGCATTGGTGCTGTTCATAATACGGCGAAAGTACAAGAAGGTGATTCTGTTGCTGTATTTGGTTTAGGTGGTATTGGTTTAGCGGTTATTCAAGGCGCTAGACAAGCAAAAGCGGGTCGTATCTTTGCTATTGATACAAACCCTACAAAATTTGAATTGGCTCGTCAATTTGGTGCGACAGATTGTTTAAATCCATTAGATTTTGATAAACCGATTCAGCAAGTCATCGTCGATATGACTGAATGGGGAGTTGATCATACTTTCGAATGTATTGGTAATGTTAATGTGATGCGAGCCGCACTTGAAAGTGCTCACCGTGGTTGGGGTCAATCCATTATCATCGGTGTTGCAGGTGCTGGACAAGAAATTTCGACAAGGCCTTTCCAATTAGTTACTGGCCGTTCTTGGCGTGGTACTGCTTTTGGTGGTGTAAAAGGGCGCAGCCAGCTACCAGGAATGGTTGAAGATGCGATGAAAGGCGACATTGAGTTATCACCTTTTGTCACCCACACATTGCCGTTAGATGAAATCAACGAAGCATTTGACCTTATGCATGAAGGTAAATCTATCCGTACTGTGATCCATTTCGATTAATGTCCTAACGCTATTTTAAATTGCATCCGTAAGCTAATGATTTGATAAGGAAGAAGATATGGAACTGATTGAACGCCATGCCTGTTTTGGTGGTTGGCAAGATGTTTATCAGCATCAATCTGAAGTGTTAGGTTGCCTGATGAAATTTGCTGCTTATTTACCTTCTCAAGAAGCAGGTAAAACTTACCCAGTGATTTATTGGCTATCTGGCTTGACGTGTAATGAGCAGAATTTTATCACAAAAGCGGGTGCTCAACAATTTGCTGCTAAACATGGCGTGATCCTGATTGCACCAGATACTAGTCCTCGAGGTAGTCATGTTGCAGATGATGAAGCTTACGATCTTGGCCAAGGCGCTGGTTTTTACCTGAATGCTCAGCAATCACCTTGGAAGGAGAATTACAATATGTATGATTATATTGTGTCTGAACTTCCCGAATTGGTTGAGAAAAATTTACCCGCAAACGGTAAGCGTGCATTAAGTGGGCATTCAATGGGTGGACACGGTGCTTTGGTGATCGGGCTTCGCAATCCTGAGCGTTATCGCAGTATATCCGCATTTTCGCCAATTGTTGCGCCATCGCAAGTGCCTTGGGGGCAAAAAGCGTTTATGGCTTATTTGGGTGATGATAAATCGCTGTGGTCTGATTATGATACGCTTCATTTACTCAATGAGTCACAGTCAATTATACCAATTAGAATAGATGTTGGGACAGAAGATCCATTTTTAAACGAGCAATTGAAACCTGAATTGTTTGATGAAGTATGCCACCGTAAACACTATCCTTATGCCATCAATCTGCATGCTGGATATGATCACAGTTACTATTTTATTGCGAGTTTTATTGGTGAGCATATTGCATTCCATGCACAATATTTAAAAGATTAATTGTCATTCTATGGCAAAATATCTATCTCTAATTGACAAATGAATAGGTCTTAATGTGAATAAAGCCCCTGACAGTATCACTTTTTTTGAACGTTTGTTGCCGTTAGTCGTTTCAGGCGAGAAAGTGATTACGATCCGTGATAAGAGTGAAAGTGATTATGTTCCCGGAACGAGAGTAAGAGTGTCTGCTTTAGAAACGGGGAAATATTATACGGATATTGAAATTTTATCTGTCGAGGAAATTAGTTACGATGACATCTCTGAATATCATGCTGTTCAGGAAGCAATGTCGTTAGAGACGTTAAAAGCGTTGATCCGCGAAATATATCCAACTGAGCAGTCACTCTTTGTGATTCATTATCGGTTAGCATAATTTTCTCACGCATATCATGTTGTGAGGGAGCGGAAATACAGATAAGTTTACGTAGTAGATAGGTTTTATAAATAGAGATAGGCATTTACCTATCTCTATTCACGTCATGTTCGCTATTAACTTATGGATTTACTGACTTCAGGATAAGCAAATAGTGCAGGTGATCCACCCGTATGGACAAACAAAACGGGTGTTTTTTCAGTTGATGTTTCAAGGTAGTTAATTAAACCAGCCATTGCTTTACCTGTATAAACAGGGTCTAACAAAATACCTTCACTACGTGCTAACAAAGTAATGGCATTTAAGCCAGCTTGGTTTGGCATGCCGTACATAGGCTGGAAAAAACTATCCCATAGATTGACTTCTGGCGTTTCAACAATTGCCAGTAATTCAGCAAGCTCACGTTGAATATTTTCAACTTTTGGTGCTTGGTCTTGCTGTAATCGTGACACTGTCACGCCAATAACGTGTGTTTTAGGCAATAGTTCTTGTAGGCCAATTGCTAATCCTGCATGCGTACCCGCACTGCCAGATGCGACGATAACTTTATCAAATTCAATTTCGATTGGTTTTTGTTGGGCAATTTCAATCGCACATTGGACATAACCAAGCGCACCTAATGCATTTGAGCCACCAACAGGCACAATATAAGCATCTTCCAATTCTAACGTGCGGATAAGCTCTTCCATTTGAGCTTGTGGATCGGTTAATGCTTCACACATGACAGATTCTGCACCAAATAAATCAGTCAGTAACTTATTGCCATTATGCAAGAAGTTGCTATCAGAGCTTTGAATTGGGTTTTCTAATAAAGCAATACATTTCATACCAAACATGGCTGCAATTGCAGCAGTTTGGCGCACATGGTTAGACTGAATAGCGCCAGCAGTGACAATGACTTTCGCTTTTTTAGCGATAGCGTCGGCAATTAAAAACTCTAATTTACGTAGCTTATTCCCACCCATAGCAAGTGGTGAGATATCATCTCGTTTGATATAAATTTCACGACCATAAAGTCGGGAAAGGTTTTCAAGCCGTTCCAAAGGGGTTGAAGCCTTATACAAATTCACTTTTGTAAAAGAGGCGAGTTTTTGTTGTAGTGACATCGTTAAGTACCTCAAATATTAATAGGAAAATCCTAAATAGAGATAAACAGCTAGCACAATACTGGCTGTGACTAATGCATAAGGCATTTGTGTTCGAATGTGTTCAATGTGGTCACAATCTGTGGCCATGGATGCAACAATAGCATCGGCCGAAATAGGTGATGTCATATCGCCAAAGATGGAGCCAGAAATTGCCGCACCAATCATATATTCTATTGGCATACCCACTGACAAACCTAATTGTACGCCAATAGGGATCATAATTGCGAAGGTTCCCCAAGATGTGCCGGTTGCAAGTGACATAATGGCACTAATAATAAAAATAAAGCCGACAGAAAAACCGGGGGCCATAACACCTTGAGTGACTTCAGCAATATATGCGCCAGTATTCAATTCTGCGGAAACATTTCCCATCAAAAAGGCCAAAATCATAATTGAACTGATTTTCAGCATATTGGCATAACCAATAAATAACTCTTTAAAGAAATCATCAATGCTCATTAAACGGCGACCAATGAACCAGCAGAAAGAAACAACTGTACCAAACATGACTCCCCAATAAACTGAGGATGATCCACTTCCTTTGGTAAAGTCGCCATCACCCGTGATATACAGAGCGACAGGCACCATTAAAACAGTTGAAAGAATTGGGATGAAAAAATTCCAAACAGAATGCGCATTTGGATGATCAATAATATCCGCTTCATCATCAATATTGCCATCTTGCGAAATTGTGCCAGCTGCATGATGTGCTTGATATTGCATCTCGGCTTTTTTCATTGGTCCCCAAGACACATTGGTAAATACATAAAATAAAATGGTTATTAATGAGAACCATGCCATTAAATTATAACCAATTGAACTAATGAGAATATCAAATGGCTCACCTGTTATTAGGCCTTGGGCAATTTGAACCCCAATTAAGCCCATGATGACGGCACCCCAGCCATTAATCACCGCAGAAGAACATACAGAAACACACGCTGTTTGAATGATATAAGACATTTTTTCAGGCGCAACAGCATATTTTCGAGCAAGATTTTTTGTCGAAGCACCAGCCACCAATTGGTTAATAGAGCTTTCAATAAAAATCAATGAAGTAATAACAATCGCTAACAGTTGCGTTGTCACCCGATTTTTCACTAATCGAGTGCGATTAGATAGTAGCTGAACTAATGCTCGCACGCCCCCCGTTACGACAACTAAGCGCATTATTCCCCCAATCATCACCATAAACACAATGGTTCGCGTATTACCGGGAGAGGCAAAAGTATCAATGATACCGTCTACAGTCCCTTTGATGCCCAAAAGAATATTGTGATCATGAAGTACTGTAAAGCCGACTAAAATCCCAAGCATGAGCGAAAGCATCACTTGGCGTGTGAGTATCGCTAAGAGGATTGTTACGATGGGAGTGATGATTGTCCAAATGCCATAATCCTGCATGTATTTACCTGTTTATCTGCAATGAATTAAACTTGAAATTATAATTGTTGAAAAATCATAGCATTAATATAGGCATACATTGAATCAAATTATGGTGTTTGGCAGTGTTTTGTAACAAAAAATAGCCGAAATACTTTCCTTATCAGCAATAGAACAATCTCTGCTTTTTTTAATTCGTTGCAGAGATTATTAGTGTGCAGATCAATTCGTACTCTTTTAACTCATTCGTGAAGCAGCTTGTTGTTTAACATTCATCCCTTTTAGCATACAAGCCCAAGCTAATACTGAAAAACCAATCAAAATAATAAATAAAAACTGCGGAGGAAGTTCAGTAAGAACAACACCCGTTATCATTGGATTAAAAGCCCCGCCTAACAATCCTAATGCTTGTGCTGAAAAGTAACTTGATTTCATTCCATCAGGAGCAATGTTATCAATTAACATATATTCTCCCGGTGCATAAATCAGTTCACCTAACGTAAATATACTGACGGCAATAGCCCAGATATATAAATTTTCACCTGCATGCATAAATGTTGCTAAGCCTGCAATAAAAAATAGTGTGCCTAAACTCATATATCTTTTGAGGTTATCAGCATTAAGTCGTTTACCTACCATATATTGTAACGTGACAACGACAATGGCATTTACAGGTAAAACAACCCCAATAACGGATTGAGCAAAATCACTATTTGCTATGGTAATAACATATTGGGATATCCAAGTGGTAAATGAACCGAAAACAAAGGAGCCTAAGAACGTTGATAAAATAAACCAGGCAAGCGCACGATCACGCAGCATTGCTGTTGGTTTCCAAACAGTGTTATGGACTTCTTTGTAATTAATCGGTTTGACGCTTTGAACAAATCGTTGAATAAAAAAGATGGGTAATGATGCGGAAATAGCCGCAAGCCAGAAGGGTAGATTGATACTGTAAATCAATAACCACGTGCCTAATGGTGGACCAATAGTCCAACCAATATTTAAAAAGGTGTAATTCAGTGAGAATATTTTTGCTTTGAGGGCTAAAGATAATGTATCTGAAAAATAACCTTTCAGAACAGTAGAAAATACAGAATAAGCACAATTAATAATCGAAAAGAAAATAACAACCAAATAAGCGTGATTGACGAGTGGAATTGCAATAAAACCACAGATAAAAATAAAGATAGCAATTAGCATACAGCGCTTTTTATCGACTCTATCCGCTAAAATACCAAAACCAATACTAAATAGAATACCTATGGTTAATGCGAGTGACATCGCAAATCCCACCACATCAATAGACAGATGATATTTTCGGGTTAAATAGATTGCCATAAATGGCAATGTTGCTCCTCGCCCAATAGTTAATAACAGCGATGAGCACAATAATGCGCTATTTGAGATAGTTGATTTTGACCACATGGCTTATGACCTAATGTTATAATTTTTATAAATTTCATCATTTTTATGAAAATATAAATTACCGAAATTTTTAGTGCTAAGAAATGCTTTGTTGATAAAAGTATGAAAAACAAAATATGACAGGTGCTAATTCACCAATTATCCAACTTAAATATGGAATTTTATAAGGGACTCGATAAATCTAGAGGATTGTCTTGTCAGATAATTTTCGAAAAGAAAAATGGCGGGAACAAAGGTGAGATATGGAGAATAAATTCCCCATATCTATTCTATTTTTATTGCGATTAATTTATAAAGCCGCTGTATAAACGCGTCGGCTTACTTCCGGCGTAATATCATGGTGCTCACCTAGCGTCACCATGTCATTTTTAATTAAGTTTGCCACGAGAGGCTCAATGACTTCGGAAGAGAGATTATAATCACTAAAATGAGTTTTGATGCCCAGTTTTTCAAAGAACGCTTTCGTTAACTCTATAGCGCGTAAGGCTTGTTGTTGTTCAGTACCTTCAGTGACACCCCAAACGTTCTGAGCATATTGCGCTAATTTGGCCTGTTTCTGAGGTAATTTTTCAATCAACATAGCGGGAAGAACAATAGCAAGGGTTTGAGCATGGTCTAAACCATAAAGTGCTGTTATTTCATGGCCTAACATATGGGTTGACCAATCTTGCGGAACACCTACGCCAATTAATCCGTTTAAGGCTAGCGTCGCTGTCCACATTAAATTTGCACGTACATCGTAATCTGTTGGATTTGCTAATGCTTTAGGGCCAATATCAACCAATGTTTTCAGTAATCCTTCAGCAAAAGCATCTTGTACAGCAGCATTAACAGGGTAGGTTAAATATTGCTCTATGATATGAACAAAAGCATCAGCAACCCCATTACTGATTTGGCGCGGCGGCAATGTATATGTTTTGGTTGGGTCGAGAATTGAAAATTGTGGGTAGACACAATCACTCATAAAAGCACGCTTAGCATGAAATTCTTCACGTGTGATCACTGAACCTTTATTCATTTCAGAACCCGTAGCAGGTAAGGTTAAAACCGTACCAAATGGGAGCGCCGATTTAATATTTGTGCCACCTTGTAGCAAAATATCCCAACTATCACCGACAAAATCGACTGCCGCAGCAACAAATTTTGTGCCATCAATAACAGACCCACCACCAACCGCAAGCAAGTAATCAAAACCTTCATGTTTGATTTTATCGACTGCTTTTATTAGTGTTTCATAACGTGGGTTAGCTTCAATACCGCCAAATAGCCCTATTTCACGTTCTCCTAATGCTTTCTCAACTTCATCTAAAGTGCCATTTTTACGAGCACTTTCCCCACCAAAGAGGATCAGAACTTTGGCGGTTTTAGGGATGAGTCTATCTAATTCACTTATTTTTCCTTCGCCAAATACGATCCGTGTTGGGTTATAAAATTCGAAATTATTCATAATTAGACCTTTTGAGTAAGCAAACTAAGAGAGTAAATGTGCTTTTATGGCGACTAAAGCATACAAGACATATAATCAGTTAGCTATGTAATGAGTGCTTATTTAAATAAAGCTTTAGCTGTTATACTTAATAATTGTGTGTGTAATTTTTATCTGAATTCTGGAGTTGAGAAGTATGAGGCACTTTATTGCGGTAGAGCTTCCACCTGAACCTACCATCAATGATAAATGCGTAAGAAAGCGCCTTAAAAATAGTGTATGCGATAGTTGCTCACAAACATGTCCGGTTGGGGCAATCTCCTTGGGCGTTATGCGAGCATCTATAGATAATCAAATTTGTTACCAATGCGGAAACTGTTTATTTGTTTGCCCTGTCGATGCCATAGAGAATATCACCCCGCATGAACACACTTACCATAATCATCATTTGATCATTAATCATGATGAGCCTTTAGCAAGTGTGGAGGAGTTATTAGTTTGGCATAAACAATATGCTATTAATGGGATGGAGATAATAGAGCCATTAATTGATAAATGGTTGCCAGTATTAGCAGCACTAAATTTAAAATTACAAACACTACAAGAGCCTGTTTGGCAATTGATAATAGCACCTTCTCCAGAAGTCGATAATGGGCGTCGATTGATGTTTTTCCGCCAAAAACTAGATGAAAAACCATTAAATAAAGGGGGGGCAGTACTGGATTAAATGCACGAAAACAGTTTTATCCAGAAGATAGTTGGTTTCATATTCAATTTGATGAATCGAGTTGTATTCTTTGTGGGGCTTGCGCCAAAGTATGTGATGAACAAGCAATAACTTTAGCCGATCACCAATTTATATTTGATGATAAACGTTGTACTGGCTGTATGAGTTGCCAAGTTGTCTGTTTACCAAAATCAATTGATATTCAACCTAAGATTGCTAAAAATAGCCAACCTGTTATTTATCATTACCATGATGCTCAATGTGAGCGTTGTCGCACTCATTTCTTTGCTTGGCAGGAAAATGAAACATTATGTCCAATTTGTATTCAACATAAAAAACAAGGCTGGTTATAAATATACGTTGTGAAGCAAAAAGATAAAAATTCTATTCAATAAGTAAGATAATATTACAATTATATTTAATTGAAATTGAATATGTTAAATTGACTTATGGATACTCCAAGAGAATACATTTAATGTTGATAGAGTCCGAAAGAGTAAGTGCTGATTTCATTCAATATGATAGGCAATCTGTGTATAAAGATACAATTATCCGCATTATCACATCAGAAAAAATTTTCTTTTTCTTTCATTCACAATTTGATAATACAGATAGCTTTCTTCATCAGTTAAAATCCGGTGATGAAATTATTGCCGCTGGGCACCCATTGAATAATGGTGGGTATTGGCTGCATTGGGCGATATTAGATGATAATAATGAGTTGGCACCAGAAAATAAATACGATGAAGGTCAGAGCTTACTTAAATATCTAGCTTGCAGCACTTTAGCTTCGTTAGTGAGCTTTTTGATGATAATTGATGGGATTGAATCTATTTTTATTGCAGTGCTTTTTCTGTTTACGCTAATAATGAATATATTGTTTGTAAAAGAATTAATTATCTCTGCAATATCCCCTTTAAATGAATCAGTGATAATTTATCAAAAAGAGAAAGGTATTGTTGATAAACCTTTCTTTAATAAAAAGGTCTATAATTTAATCAAACGCCACAGACCAAAAATCTTTTCAATCGTCAATGGCTCTTCATTTAAAAAACAAAATAGTAATTTTTCAATTGATGATTATGAACTAATCAATAAAAAGGCTGAAAATCTTGGGCTAAATGTTAAGCTATTCGATATTAAAGAGATAAAAATAAAAAGTAATATGGCTGTTAGCCATTTAAGAATAAATAATAATAGAAAAAGAATTCAGACGCCTAATAATTATTATTTGATCAGTGATGGTTGTAATGAGTTTTACTGTAAAACTCATAATAGTTCTTTAGCTAAAGAAGTATTAACCAAAATTCAGCATCCTTTTTTTGTTGCTTTGAAAGATAAAGTTGAAGTGATTAGCGATGTTGATAATCACCAAGTCATTGGCCTTTATAATCATACAGATGAATCAGCTTACCTATTTAAACCAAGTAATCATATTGATTACAATGAAATGACACCTAAAGTAGCGTTAGTATCATCAATCATTTTTTTCTTGATAATATTTATATCTACCTCAATGGTATCTCTCTATTTTAGAGCTGATTTTTTTATGGTGACGGTTTTATTCTTTGCAAGCATGGTTATTCCTATCATGATCTACTCTTTATATCTGATTCAAAAGAAAAAATATTTTAAGAGTACTCAACTAGATAGGTTTCTAATAGTGAAAAATTATTTGCAATATTGCTTAGGGCTCAATCATAACAAGAGCTGTGTTAATGTTGTGCTTAATACTGAACATCCTACAGGTTTTAATACCATCGTTTTAAATGATGATAGAGAAGATAAGAAATAGTAACTCAACTTAAAAACAAAGGGCTCCTTTATTATGGCTGAAACACAATTTTTATTTAGTAAAATTGAAATATCGAGAGCTGCGTTTGATCGTTGGTTGAAATCAGAATATATCCCTACAGTTGATTTTGCTAATGAGCATCAATCAGAAAAAAGCACACAATTAACAGTTGCACAAGCTATTCTTCCTTTTCTTAACTCTTCGACAGATGAGTTACGTATTATGCTATTACATGATAAACAAAAATCGATATTTTACTGTTCATTGTGCTTAGCTTGGGCAGAAATGGCTGAGGATTTGCTCTGTTTAGCGGATATTTTGAAAACAATAGCGCCATTTATGGCAAAAAATAAAACAGGAACTATTGTATATGGCGAAAATATTGCTGGTGCAGTTGTTCTATCTCAAAATGACACAATAGTTTCTGATGAACAGCAGGAATTAATCACACCGGAATGGGCTGAGGAATGGTTGTCTGATTTAGAGGATGATAGTGAAGAAAACTTAAAGAAATGGGTCGATAGTAAATTATGGAACCAGTTGAAACGAACTTATAACCATTATTTACGTAATGCCACTCCAGAGAGTCCTATCCATATTAAAAATACAGATTTCGTTTCAGATGGGAAACGGGTTATTGATTGGGAAGGAAAGGTTATACCAAATGCCAATCCATTAACCTTTAAACGCATTTTTACGGATAGCCTGCGTAATCTATATTCAGATGGTAATTCAGTTTGGATACAAGGTAAATTATCACTAAATCTCCCTACCTTAATTGAAACTAATCTATCTTCAAAAACTATACGAGTATTAGAAGGTGATTATGATACGGATTTTCTTTTACAAATTGATGATGTGTTATGGTTTCCTGTTATCAAGAATAAGACATTTCATATCGACTCACTTCAGGTAGATATTGATAGTTTTCATGCTATTAATTATTGTCACTATATCGATAAAAATGCATTTTATATATGTGAACAAAATGGGCGCGGATTATTTAAAGTCGATAATATTGACCCAACGAAAGTAAAGGCTTTTGATGATTCTCTCTCGATTTGTGAGGATAAAATATTTAACAGTAAGGGGCTATTTCCTGATGCAGATGGATTGACTTTTTACAAAATAAACGAACGTTTCTATGCTGATAAAAATTACGTTTGGGAACATTCAACTAAGCTTGAAGGGTTTGATCCCAAAACATTTGAAATAGTCGATCGTTGCCTAAGTATTGTGAAAGATGCCAATCATGTCAGGGTATATCAAAACAATATTCCGAATGCAGATGCGAAAACTATTCAGGTATTAGATGTTTACCACAACAATTATTGGAGAGATAAACATCATGTTTGGTATTGGACTGAACAAATACAGCCATTAACATTGCCCGATGATGGTGAATTATACTTTTATCCTAAAAGCCATTTTTGTCGTGTCGGAACAAAAATTTGGTGCCAGCAACATTTACTTGAAGGTGTTGATATTCCAAGTTTTACTATTATTAAACCGACTATCGCGAAAGATAAAAACTTCTATTATATGGAAGACCGAAAATACACTCATCAAGAATATGAAGACAATGATATCGGTAGGTATTATACCTTCGGTTAAGCATTGGTTGAATAAACATTAAGAAGCGAATATAACTAACAATCCGTAGACCTGACAACAATCAATAGTGGGATTTATGATGTACAGTTTTCAAAATGATTATAATGAAATAGCACATCCAAAAGTAATGGATGCATTGAATAATTTAACGGGGAAACGTTTTGATGGCTATGGAACTGATCGTTATACACACCAAATTGCAGAGAGAATTCGCGCAAGAATAGGCCGTTTGGATGCTGATATCCACTTTTTTAATGGCGGAACTATCACTAATTTAGTTGCCATTTCCCATGTGTTACGCCCACATCAAGCCGTTATTGCAATTGATTCATGTCATATTGCCACACATGAAACTGGCGCAATTGAAGCGACAGGACATAAAGTAATTACGGTATCATCAAATTCAGGAAAAATTGAGCCTCAACATATTCAGAAAGTTATTGCCGAACATGGTAATGATGAGCATATGGTTCAACCAAAACTGGTTTATATCAGTAATTCCACTGAAATTGGTACTGTGTATCGCAAACAAGAGTTACAGCAACTGAAAACTGAATGCGAAAAACATGGGCTATTGCTCTTTATGGATGGTGCTCGTTTAGCGTCAGGTTTAATGTCCAAAGAGAGTGACCTTTCTATTGAGGATATTGCGCAGCTTACTGATATATTTTATATCGGAGGAACAAAGATTGGCGCATTTTCGGCGGAAGCGCTGGTGATCCTAAATCCTACATTAAAATCTGATATTCGTTATAGCATAAAACAGCGGGGCGGTTTACAGGCGAAAGGCTGGTTACTGGCTGCACAATTTGATGCATTGTTTACTGACGATCTCTATTTCCAATTAGGGCAATATATTAATTCATTAGCAGGTCAGCTGGTGGATGTTTTCACAAAGCATGGCTTTGAGTTTCTTGCGCCACCTGAATCTAACCAAGTTTTTGTTATTCTCCCTAATTCATTAGCCGAGCAATTAATATCGCATTATAAATTGTATAAAATTTGCGAACCTGAATTGGGTAAAAGTTGTTTGCGATTGTGTACTTCGTGGTCAACAACTCAACAAGATATTGACCAGTTTATCGCAATATTTGAAAAATTAGTTTAAATGTATCAATTAGGGTGCGATGTAATATAATCGCACTCTATCTATTTATAATTCATGATAAAAATTGCATATAGAACATTGTTATTTTTTTCATGAATTTTACATTTTGGAGTGATGTTATGTTTATTTGGGTTGATGCCGATGCGTGTCCAAAAGTTATCAAGGAAGTTTTATATCGGGCGGCAGATCGCGAAAAAGTCCAAATAACTTTTGTTGCAAATCAACGTCTCACTGTGCCCGGCTCAGTTTATTTAAAAACATTGCAAGTTTCTGCCGGTTTTGATGTTGCTGATAATGAAATTGTTCGCCGTGTACAATCCCATGATTTAGTGATTACGGCCGATATTCCTCTTGCGGCTGAAGTTATTGAAAAAGGCGCGATTGCGCTCAATCCCCGTGGTGAACGTTATACTGATGCGACGATTCGTGAGCGTTTAGCGATCCGTGATTTTATGGATACAATGCGAGCAAGTGGCATTCAAACAGGTGGGCCTGCAACGATTAGTCAACGTGATCGTCAGCAATTTGCCAATGAGCTATCAAAGTGGTTACTAGAGCGTAAGAAAGCATTATCAGCATGAATAAGGTAGCAATTGAATGAGCTAACTATTTCAATTGCATTTAACGTGTCATAAATTGACCTTAACGATTTAAATGGCATTATTTTAATATTTAGATGGTGAGTTACATAATTTGAATGTTATATTGCTATTTCTACGCGATGACTGAGGTAATAAAATGAAAATGTTAACGCTACAAGAAATGACTGAAGCGCAAAGAATGAGAGTAAAAACGCGATTAGGTCAAGAAAGGAAAAAATTAGGGCGCGAATTAACCAATGCAGAGCATAGCCGAACTAAAAATGAAATTGTCGCTGAAATATCTAAAGAAGTTGAAGCGGCAGCTAAAAAAGTACGGGCACAAAAGAAAAAAGATAAGCTGAAACCAAGTGAATCTACATATAGTTGGTCTTCTAATAATCACAGTAGAGGTTTACGTTAATAATAATTAATTATTAACCAAATTATTTCATATTGGCAGAACATTTTTTAGGTTCTGTCTTAATTCTGTTTTATTTTAAACTCGCCGAGTTATTTTTTAAACTTATAGTTTAATTCCCCATATTTATTACATTGATTTATCACATCCTATAATTTCTCTATTTTTTCATTATCGGGTAATAAAAGATTGTGTCGGAAGATTAAAGCTCAGATAATAAAGATATCACCTTCTTTATATTACTTTAATGAAATATGCCTACGACAATAAATGGAATTACCGATAATCTTCGCCAAGCGATTAAACTCTCAACACAGGGCATGGTCGGTCGTGAACAACTTGCTGAATTAGTCGTATTGGCTGCAATTGCGCATGAGCATTTATTGGTTATTGGCCCTCCCGGTACTGCAAAAAGCGCAGTTGTTCGCCGTGTTTCACAAACTTTAGGCGGACGTTATTTTGAGTATCTATTAGGGCGTTTTACTGAACCCTCCGAATTATTTGGTGCTGTTGATTTAAAAAATTAAAGAAGGCCGTGTAGAAACAGATATTACAGGAATGCTACCGGAAGCAGATATTGTTTTTCTTGATGAAGTCTTTCTAGGTTCTACCGCTATTTTAAATACATTGTTAGGTATTTTAAATGAGCGGCGTTTTAAACGTGGGCATACCGATTTAATTACACCGCTTAAGGTGTGTATTGGTGCAGCAAATAGCTTGCCGGAAGATAATAATTTAGCCGCTTTCTCTGATCGTTTTCTTCTACACCTCTTCATAGATTCAACGCCTGATCACCAATTAGAAGAAATGCTACAAGGGGGATGGGAAGCCAGTTTAGCTAATTTACAACCGCAATTAGATATTAATGAATTGGACGAATTACACCTCGCAGTTAAGCAGGTGGATTTGACCGAAGTTCGCCCAATTTTAGCGGATGCTATTCGTGTGCTAAGAAATGAAGGTATTTTACTTTCAGATAGGCGCGTAGTACGTGCTCAGAGGCTAATTGCAGCAGCAGCTGTTTTAAATGGTCGCAACATTGCTACAGCACAAGATTTGTGGCCACTATTATATGTGATCCCAACGCAAGAGATGCAATTACAAGGACGTAATATTCTGAGTGAGAAATTTTCAATCTCAATGAATTCTCGGTTATTTAGTGCAGTTGAAGAAGCAACGCTTCAGCCACAAGCTCGAATAAACCGCTTAATTGAGCTTGCTACTGAAGTTTTAAATGCCCAAACACCGTCAAAAGCGGATACTGAAATGGCATTAAGAGAAATTGATGCTAATTTTTCAACGGAAATGTTAGATGAAGAACTCGCCACTCTACGAACTCGTTTAGCGGTACAATTTAGTCATTTATTATGAGTTTATTATTATCAATAGAATGGCAAATAAATGAGCAACCTCTCACTCCCGAAGCGGTTGTAGCGATAGGTGATTCAGCAAGGCAGTTAACAAAACGTTTGGCTGATCTTGATGCAGATAATCAACAAAAATTAAAGGTTGTTACAGGAAAAAATTGGCTGGTGGTGATTGGTCACTCTAATTTATTACCTTGGGTTGATGGAGGGATGTATATTGCACCTTCAGCGCAGACTGTCGGTTTATGGCTTCCAACTCACCAGCAACCTATATTGCCTCATAGTATTATTAATCAGGCTTTGAAGAAGACATTTAAACAGCATTCATTGCTTATTTTACCATCACCGATGATGGTGTTTCCTCTTGATAATCCTTGGCGACTCAGCTCTCCTTTATTGGGGAAACTTTTAGAAAAAAGCTTTATATAAGCTTGTATGGAATTAGGATATAAGGATCTTAGTGACTCATCATGCCGTTACCTATATCACAAGCAGCGCTTCTACCTAAAGCACTTCAGCCATGGCAAACATGGTTAAGTTGGTTATCTCCCGAGCTGGTACCCGCCTTTTCTGAAATTCTACAGAGACTTAATCGGGTTGTAGGGCCTGTTCATGGGAAGCATACAGGTGGATTACCTGAACAAGATGGATTAGGGGTTATTGAACGTAAAGGAGATTATCAACATCTTTTACTCAGTGAATGGTTAATTGCAGATGAATTGCCAGATGAATTTATCCGTCGAGCTATAAATTCAGAACATTTATTTTTAGCGGCAAACCATAAAATTGAACAATCGTTAAATCAAATTACAATATTATTTGATTGTGGACCTTTTCAATTAGGTGCATGCAGATTAGTGCATATCGCGTTACTAATTTTATTTGCGCAAAGAGCGGAGCAGGCCGGGTGTGATTTTCAGTGGGGAACATTACAATCCCCAAAAATATTATTACCGCTTGAAAATATTAACCATCTTCAAGCATTACTGAAACAACGAACCTATTCTCCTGTTTTACCAGAACATATAGCGCAATGGCATGAGTTTATTCAATTAGATGATAATATCCAAAACGGTGAATTATGGTTAGTTACAGGAGCTAACCAAGAAACGCTTTTAGCCTCAATTCCTGCGACTCATCGTATTGAATTAGTTGCAGATGATATAAGACAAGAAAAAATAGATGCGTATATTCATGGTAATGGCCATCATCGCTATGTACAACTGCCAATGCCGCCTGAAAAATTAAGTATTCCACTGATTAAAGGGAACTTACGACTAACAACGATACAAAATAGTTATAACGATCAATTTATAGTGTCATTGATGATACCACCTATTATTTCATTTCATGGCAGTTGCATTGGCGTTGCATTGCTTGGAAGGTCAGGATTTGCGGTGATAAAAATCCCTCCAATTTTAAATAAAAATAATCCAACAAATCGACCTCAAAAAAAGAATTTAGATTATCAAATGTATCCTGCGGCCACGTCGATATTAGCGTTACAGTGTCACGGTAAGAGGATGGGTGCCTTATTAGCATACAAAGAGGGTATTGGATTTTGGCAGTTACCAACACAATTTTATATTAACAAGCCGCCACAAAGTGATTTTTTTGCAAGTTCTAGCCGCGCCGGAATACTTTCAAGTGCATTTTTACACGGCTATGAAAAAAAAGGATTATTTGTACTAGACATCGCCAAGCGGTTAGTTTTTTTCTCCTCAAAACATCACCAAAAAGGTTATCAAGCATTACGAGAACGTGTGCTCGGTATAGAGAAAATAGCCGATAATGCCTTGGCTTATATCTATATTGAAGGTGATTCACTGTATCAAATTATTGTGAATAGTGAGCTTTCTCAACAGCGCCATTTATTATCTATCCCGAGTAAAACAATTTCAGATAAACAAAAGGTACTCTTTGCATACCGACATAAATATTCTGATGGTTACAGCACTGTTTCTTGTGCTGTCTCTACACAATTACGGGAGCACGAGTGTTGGACGCTCTACAATATGAGTTTAGGTCCGGATGCGATTGAAAATGTCAGCTTACCGCATGGTTGGCATGCTATTGGTTTATATTACCAAAGAACAGAAAATAATATTGAGGACTTTACTCAGCTTAATTTACTGATATTAAATCAGAATAAGGTAAATATTGCCTATTATTCTAAGGGTAAAATTGAAAAAATTTATCATACGAATTCATTAATTGCGCGATATACCTTTAGTCCTAAGACTGGATTGTTAGCATTAATAACTGAAAATAAACAAGTGGTCGTCTTTGATGTTTACAATAATCAATTACGACTAAGCTTACATTCGATAGCACAACAAGGGGCAGACAGTGAATAAAGAGTATATCCGTCATCCTTTGTTATCGGGCTATCGCGTTATCTCTGGGATATGGCTTCCATGTGACTGGTTTGACGAATCTATGCGAGTCAATTTATTAATTAAATATTGGCAAACAGGTTGTCAAGCTTATCGTTTTGATGAAGGCGATTTATTGTGTTTTGCTGAGTCAAAAGCAATAGATTGCGCATTATTGGATGGTTGGCCGTTAACTTTATACGGCAATACTTATAGCTCTGCGCCTTTGGATCCTGATGAAATTAAACGTTTACCGTTAGCAGATGCTTGGGTTATCCGAAATGGTCTCGTAATAGCACTCTCTTTTTCGCATGCTCAACCTATTTCACTCTCTGATTATATTGATTTAGATGAGTACTCTTTTCAACAATCTGATGATTATTCTGAGTTATTTATTATTGAAGTTAATCCTGATAATTTGATTGAAAAAGATGTACGAAAAGTTATTGGCGAAAATATCCCGAAAGCGAGTCAGGCACAACAACAGTTTTTACAAACATTGAAGGCGCATGAAAACAAAAGCCGTTATGAAACAAATATTGCCGAAAGTAGTAAAACTGGAAAAACATCATTTATGCACCGCATTTTGTCCCGTTTGATAAGTTCAAAAACACGAGATGCTATTAACGATAATAATAATTCACAAGCTATTGAGCAGCTTCCTAAACTACAACGTTGGCTGGCAAAATTGGCGATGGAAAGTGGCTTAGCTTCTCTAATTGGTAAACAGCATGCCAATTATATTAATAAAATGATGAAAATGTTTGAAGAAAATAACATTGAACAAGCATTACGTCATGGCATTCCATTGAGTAAAAACCAAGATTTTAGTGATCCGCCACCTTCACCTTATTTAGGTTTTTTACAGCGTAGAAATAGCCTTGAAATATTATCTAATAATCAAGTGAGTAAGGGAATTTATCTTGGTGAAGAGGCGCAGCAATATTTAAAACAGCTTTATAGAAAACAATTTATACAATTAGATAAAGCTGGCCGGAACGATGAAGCCTTATTTATTCTTGCTGAATTATTGCAAGAATATGATGAAGCACTTGATTACTTAGAGCGTTTTGAGCGTTATCAACAAGCAGCTGAACTTGCTCATTTATGGTCTATGTCGCCAGAACGTATCACGCGTTTACATTGTTTAAGTGGTGATGTTGATGCTGCAATAAATTATGCACGGCTACACCACACGTTTTCATCTGTTATTTTACAGCTACAAGAAAAACATCCGGATATTGCGACAAGAATGCGTAAAGAGTGGGCGGAATCACTAGCTGATAGGAGGTGATTGGCTACAAGCTATAGACGTTATTTGGCCAATAAATAATGATTCGGCGAGTGAACTGGCGAAAGATTGGTTAATGAAATCTTATCGTGCTGGTGGTCAAATGACGATTGGGGCAATAGTTAAATGGGCGATATTATTACCTGATACATTTTCTGAATGTGAAAATATTATTAACCCCATACTGAGCCAACCTACTTTAGTGCATGAACGTGTAATATTAGCGAGAGAAATCCTTTCTGCAAAACAACAAAATGCAATAATAAATAGAATAACTAATCAATTAATTAGGCCGATTATTGCTGATCAGTTTAGAGGAAATGAAACCTTAGAAACACAAGAGATAAAAGGGCTTATTAGCAGGAGTACAGATAAACTGCTAAAAAATGATCTTCCTACAAGTGCATTTCCCAAAATACCCGTAAATTCATTTGATAAGCAAAAAAACACGATGAATATCTCTTTGCCTAATCGTGGAGAATATGTTATTTGTGACGTTGTCACAGTTAGCGACCAGCGCTATCTTATTGCATTAGGTGAAGTGGGTGTTGCATTAGTCGAATCGACTGGGAAAATAGTGTGGCATAAGCCCATACCGACATACCGGATTGTGATTTCAGATAATCAGCAAATTACATTATTACTCGCGCCAAGAAGTCAATGTTATCAAATTCATCAGTTAACAATCGCAACACAAACAATATTAGAGCTAGGAATGCTCAAATTAACGGCTTTTGCTGACTCATTCGATGGTATGTTTTGGACATTAAGTATTAATAATGTAGTCCAAGTTGTGGATGTTAGAAATAATTTTAAAGTTGTTTGGCATGTTGGTGCATTAACTGGTGAGGTATTAAAAATCCAACGTACGGCAACACATGAATATTGGCTAATTGGTGGTGAAGATAGGCAATTTTGGTGTTATACATTACCAGAAAGGCGTTTAGTTAGTTGTACTGATGCACCTTATCATATTAATAACATTGAAATTTATATAAATGAAACTTTCGATTCTTATCACACGATTCAAGATAATAAAGTAACAATATCGCATTTTAATTCTAGCTATCAGCAAATACTACAGCTTCCTAAAGCACTATCAATTGAAGAAAAACGTTCGTTTAAATTGAGCTCCCAAGCTGGTATTTTAACTCAATGGCAACAATCATCGACATCAACCACATTATTCCATTTTTATACAAAACGATTTGATAGGTGCCTTGAGTTAAATTGGCCAATTGATGCAAAACCCACAGCCAGAACTGAGATGACAAACTGGCTTTTATTTGACCAAGAAGGGCGCTTGGTACATATTGATTGGTCAAAAGGAAAAGTAAATAAATTCAGCTTGCAATTAAAATAAGTCAAATATCAGGCTAAATAAATAGGGCGGATGACTATCCTAATGGTTGTCCAACCAAGTGATAACCTCATGATAGCGCCCACGAAATAAAATTCGTTCTTGTTTTTTACTTAATTGGTAATTATACATAGGATCATAGTACTCTTTAAGTAATGGTGTTAACCAGGAGAAATGGACTTCTGTTGATGCACCCTTTTTTTGTTCATTTAAAGCAAGATCAAGAAGTTGTATTAATTCAGTAGCTCGTTGAGAGCCCAGTCGTTTACGAATAGCTGATAAACCATGATGTAAATATTCACTATAGGCTAGCCAACCTTGTTCTTCGCCATAAGCTGCTAAAAAGTCATTTGTCATACGATCAAAATATTCTTCTTTTAAGCGTTCTAAACGATAGTCAAATGGATCATCAACGATCACTAATGGGGCTTGCGCCATTTGTAAGCGTAAATTTTCTGGAATACTATTTGCGCCAATTGCTTTACCTTCATCTTCTAATATCCATCGTGTATGTTGAGGTGATTTTTTCAACATTTTTATTGCCAAATGGTTTTCAAAAGTTGCTTGAGAAAGTTGATTTTCTAATGTTCGACCAAATGAAGAACCACGATGACGGGCAATGCCTTCTAAATCAATTCCATCAGAACGCCCACGTACCATGATTGTCTTGCCATTGCCTGTACAGCCGCCAATTAAGATAATTTCTCGCTGGACTAATTGATTTATAGACTCGATTGTAGTCTTACGTAATGCTTTATAACCACCAATAATTAATGGATATTCAATACCGATATCTTTTAACCATTCTTGTACAATATGTGAGCGCATTCCACCTCGCGCACAGCAGAGATAACCATTTGGAAATAGTCGGCAAGCGGTTTGCCAATCATTTAGCCTTTTAGTCCGAGTATCTCCACTTACCAATTTATGGCCTAAAGAAACTGCCTGTTGCGAACCTTGTTGTTTATAGCATGTTCCTACAGCAGCACGTTCTTCATTTGACATTAATGGTAAATTAATAGCAGAAGGTAGAGATCCTTGAGCAAACTCAATAGGTGCTCTGACATCAATTATGGGTATATCTTGGGTAAGAATCTGGTGAAGATTTTGGGTTGATGGCAATAATTCCATATAAAATGTATTTTAATTTAGTTGATAATTGATGAAATTATACCTGAAATAATTGGGGTTGTACGGGAAGAGGCTATGACTTGTAAAACTTAAAATATTTATCGAGTGAGTAGGGGGAATTGCAAAATATTTCTCATCTCATGTTGGAACTTTATGATCCCGCCAATATTCGGCGGGATTTCACGATTTTATTGTTCTTGCAATTCTAACTCGGCAATAATAGGGAGGTGATCACTGACTTGTGACCATTGGAAATCCTTATTATCTTTAGGAATAACTAGGTTTTTAACGTCCCATACTTGCCCTTTAAAGGTGAAAATATGGTCAATGTCAATGGCTGGGTTAACAGCAGGCCAGCTACGATGATTGACATCAGATTTCTCTACAGGGTTCCAAAAATAGCGTAATTCCTTGATAGGCTGTTCTTCTGACGTTGAATTAAAGTCACCCGCTAATATTTTTATCGAGGCGGCTATATTGTCAAAACCAGTATCTGTATCACCAGTAGATGCATCTAATATATGACGAACCTGCCCAATACGAATTGTTGGGTCTTTTTGCCAATCTAAATGAGTTCCCATGATAATAATTGGGGAGTCAAAATCAGGTTTATTAATTTGCGATACTAAAACAACTCGTTGCTCAGCATCACCGGAAGGCAAATTAATTACTTTTGATTTTTCAATAGGGTATTTAGATAAGATCCCGACACCATATTCACCACCGTCAAAATCTAATGCCTTACCAAATGCATAATGCATTTTGTTATCTTTCGCTAAAGTTGCTAATTGGTCAACCTTATTACTACGTGCAGTTTTATTATCAACTTCCGTTAAGACAATGACATCTGCATCAATTTTGGCAATTGCTTGGTTTAGTTTTTTGAAATCAGATACATCGCTGGATAACTCGTTTTTCCCTATATTGTAGGTAGCAACTTTAATTGTCGGTTTGTTTTCGAGATAAACTTTATCTGGTGTACCACCACTTTGAACAGCCAAAATCTCTGAGCCTGTTGTGTTTGCGAAAGCAGTACAAGAAATAGCCAATGCCGCAGATGCGCCTATTTTTAATAGATTTAGTTTCATTATTTTTCCCGTGTGTATACTTAAAATGGCACTTATAAAACAATACATTTTTTGTATTACAAAATAACTAAGACTGTACCATAACAATAATCGTAATCATTTAATGTGAGCTGGCTCATGCATAAAAAATCAAATTATTACAATTTTGAATGGCATTTTATGATGATGAGAATCTCATTGAGATGGATTTTAGTATAATAAATGAAATATCTACCGCTAAATTTAGTGGACCGATTACAGCTTTAATAACAAGCGGCGAGCATTTTCACTGCAACTTATATCTTGTGGTTTCGTTTCAATTTGTTCAATTAGACTTAGAAGCTGTTTTTTACTTTCAGTTAATTTTTCTTGAAGAGCTTCAATGCTTTTCACCTTACTGTATAGGGCATCAAGCAAAACACCTTGTTCCCATTGATCAGCTTCTTTAGGTAATAACTTGTTTAAATCTTCAAGACTAAAACCAGCACTTTGACCTGCTATAATTAATTTAAGGATAGCAATATCATTATCAGAATAGGTACGATACCCGTTAGCTTTGCGCTTGACTGTCCGGAGTAGCCCAATACGTTCGTAAAAACGTATGCGAGATGGACTAATACCTGTATGTCGAGCAATCTCACCTATATTCATGATTAAGAACCTCTGCAAAAAATGAAGTTTGACATTAAACCTTACTTTAAGGTTAGCATATTTGAAAGAGTGAATAGATTAAAGGTTATAAGGTGAATAAAATGCAGACAATATTGGGTGCTAATGGACAAATAGCGGTTGAACTAGCGCGTGAATTGAATCGTAATTACACAAAAGAACTGAGGTTAGTCAGTCGTAATCCTAAAAAAGTGAATGATACTGACTTATTAGTATCCGCTAATTTACTTGATGCTAGCCAAACTAATACGGCAGTTGAGGGGAGTGATATTGTCTATTTTACAGCGGGATTACCACCAGATACTGCATTATGGGAAGCACAATTTCCTACTATGCTGAAAAATGCGCTTAACAGTTGCAGAGCTACTGGCGCGAGTTTTATTTACTTCGATAATACCTATATGTACCCACAAGATGCACGTATACAAACAGAAAATATGCCTTTTGAACCTGTAGGTCGCAAAGGAAAAGTACGTGCGCAAATGACCAAAATGGTATTAGATGAAATGGCAAAGGGTGAAATTCCAGTATTAATAGGGCGAGCACCTGAATTTTATGGTCCAGGCAAGACCCAAAGTTTTACGAATGCGTTGATTATCGATAAACTAAAAGCTGGCAAGAAGGCGCTAATTCCCGTAAAAGATGATAAATTACGTACTCTTATTTGGACGCCAGATGCGAGCCGTTCATTAGCAATGTTAGGCAATACACCCGATGCTTTTGGTCAAACATGGCATCTTCCATGTTGTGATGATCGACTGACATATCAACAGTTTGTGGCATTAGCGAGTGAAATTTTCGGAGTAAAGCTTGCCTACAAAGTACTTGATAAATGGAGTCTGCGAATCGCTGGAATATTTTCTCGAAAAGTGGGTGAGATGAGAGAATTACTTCCACGCTATGAACAAAATAATATTTTTGATTCAACAAAGTTCAAACAACGATTCCCTGAATTCGTGATAACCAACTATCGACAAGGACTTGAGTTGATATTCCGTGAATCAATAAAATAGGAAGTATTCAACGGTATAAATTAATTAAGGAGCGAGTTTGGATATGAGGCTAATTATTCATAACCAGTTCGCTCTCTGAATATTGGAAATTGTCATAGTCAACTAAAACAGGCCACCACTTTAGAGTTTTCCCAATATCTTCTTTCAGATTCGTTTGGGAGTAACCCGCTGTTATATTCGTGAGGACTGAGTGTGCTGTAATAAACCACTACAATCTTTGCAATAGTGAGAAAATCCTCACCTTATTCACGTAACTTTACACTAGAGGATTTTGAAAATACCTTCAGAATACCAGGCAGACACATCCCTAACAGAATTAACCCCCCTCCGAAAATAACATTAGCAGAAAACGTTTCATGCAACAACCAGAGAGCGAAAAGTGCAGAAAACACCGGTTCAAGATTGTAAATCAGAACGGCTCGTGTCGGAGTTGTATGCCGTTGGTAGTGCGTCTGTACCCAAAAAGCAATGACAGTAGAAAAGACAGCAGTTATCCCTAGAGCCAAGACAAGTTTACTACTCCAATTGCTAGGGAGAACCTCTCCACCGCTGATGTATTGTATTCCTAAAAAAATTAAGGCTATAGTCGAGATCTGTAAAAACGTGAGGGTCATATTATCATGGCGTGCGCAGAAACGGTCGAGAGCAATAATATGCATGGCTGTGAATAGCGATCCAATAATAACCAATCCATCTCCGAGTTGGAGCTGCCATCCTTGAATATCCGCCATCAGATATAAACCTGCAATACCAAACAATGTCGCCAATATAGCTTCAAAAGAGGGCCTCTTTCCCATTAATGGCCCTGTGAGCAATAACACCCAAATGACACTAAGGCCAGCGAGAAAACCGGTATTTGAGGCAGTTGTTAATTGAAGGCCATAAATCAGGAACACAAATGAAGCTCCCAATAACAGGCCCAGCAGTAGTCCAGACAGTAATGTTTGTCGGGATAGTGCGCCCAATCCTTTCAAGCTGAACGGGAGTAAAAGGAAGGCAGAAAGCAGAAAGCGCAGCCCTAGTATCATCATTACCGGATAGGTATTTACCACCATTTTCATAACGGGAAAACCGATTCCCCAACCAGCGGCAACAATGACTAGCAATAGTTCGGCAATCCAGCGTTTTGGTATCTCATCCTTCATTTTATACCCTGTAGGCGCTGCGCAGTACCTGCAATTAACTCCACTGCTGTTTTAATTTCTTCACGTTCAGTCATATGACTAAAGCTCATGCGAATTGCTCCCTGAAGTAATGTATCGTCCAACCCCATAGCACTTAAAACATGGCTGTATATTTCCTTTTCTAAGGGTATGTCGCTACCTTGCATTATATTTAAAATTTAAGATGAAATCCCTCAGCTGGGTAAGCAAAGGGAGTGGGAATCAAGGTGACCAAAAAAAAAGATCTGTATTTGGATGCTGAAAGATAATCCAATATTTATTCATTGCACGGTCACTCTAACATAAAACATTTAAATGCAATTTATGTCAACTGTCAATGCATTGGCTAGTATTTGAGTTAAAAACCCCCACATTTTTTTGCAAAATAATGCTTTATATATGATTAAAAATGCAATGATATAATATCCTGTATGGTGACGTGGAATATCGTGTTCAGATTATTTAGGCTTGTCGAGGTAGTGATAACCAGTATTTCGGCTTTTTTGATCTTAAATTAAATTTCAATTATTGAATCCAGTATGAATCCAATAGTTTATTTACTATTTAGTTTGACACGTATTATCTGAGTCAATAGGGCTTTGAAGTGCTAAATCATTGAAAGGATCTATTTCATGAAGTTATTCCTTATTACGCCATATTTAACATAATATGCATTATGCGAACCTAAGTATGAAATGAAGAAATCCAGCGTTCTTGCTGGTTAATTGTGTTGGTTAGTTTAGGCGTTAAAATCAGAAAATAAAGTCTATCCAGCGGTTTTGATGTTCTTCAGGTAAATCGGCTTTGTCTAAAAACATACGATAACAAACAATGTGCCCTGAATGAGTAACTTGCTGCACTGAAACAAACCCATCACCGAATTCAGCTTGTGACCAATCCTCTGTCTAATTTT